>JAUSBQ010000018.1 GCA_030651965.1 Pseudolabrys sp.
GAAAGCGGGAATCCAGTTCTAGCGAGCTTCGGTCATATAGTTCTGGGTCCCCGCCATAGGCGTTCTGTAAGAACGCCGTCCTTTCTGGACGGCTTTGCGCGGGGACGAGCGGGTGAGGTAAAGCTCTCTCATGAATGAATCTCCCTTATCGTGGCCCGACCAACTCTACGGCACGCTCAAGCGCGCCGGCATCCGCCAGGTCGGCTATGTGCCCGATGCCGGCCACGCGCGCCTGATCGACCGCTGCCGCGCCGACCCCGACATTCACGATGTGGTGCTGACTACAGAGGAGGAGGGCATCGCGCTCGCCGCCGGCGCCTGGCTCGGCGGCCAGCGTGCCGTGCTGCTGATGCAGTCGAGCGGCGTCGGCAATTGCATCAACATGCTGTCGCTGGCGCGGTCGTGCCGCTTTCCGCTGCTGATGATGATCACCATGCGCGGCGAGTGGGAAGAATTCAATCCGTGGCAGGAGCCGATGGGCTCGATCGTCGATCCGGTCCTGCGGCTGTGCGACGCCGAAATTTATCGCGCCACCAGGGCCGACGAGGTCGAAGGCCTCGCGGAGCGCGCCGTGCAGCACGTCTTCGGCGACGAGCGGATTGCCGCTTTGTTGTTGTCGCAGCAACTGATCGGCAAAAAGGTCTGGACCAAATGAGCGACGCGTCCCGCGCTGAAAAATTGGAGCGCCGCGCCGCCATGGCGGCCTTGCTCGCCGACCGCAAGGACGACCTGCTGGTCGTGCCCGGCCTCGGCTCGACCTGCTGGGATCTCGCCGCCGCCGGCGACAACGACCGCAATTTCTATCTGTGGGGCGCGATGGGCGGCGCCGCGATGATCGGCCTGGGCCTGGCTTTGGCGCAGCCCGACCGGCGCGTCCTCGTCGTCACCGGCGATGGCGAGATGCTGATGGGGATGGGCGCGCTCGCCACCATCGGCATCAAGCAGCCGAAAAACCTCGCCGTCGTCGTCTTCGACAACGGCCACTACGGCGAAACCGGCATGCAGCCGAGCCACACTTATGAAGGCGGCGTCGACCTGCTCGGCGTCGCCCGCGCCTGCGGCATCGCCACCTGTCTCGATGTCGCGGACGAGGCCGCTTTGGCCGATCTGGCCACCCAGCTCACGGCGCTGTCCGGCCCGCTTTTCGCCCGCCTCGCCATCGCCATCGCCGATCCGCCGCGGGTGCTGCCGGAGCGCGACGGCGCCGTGCTCAAAGCCCGGTTCCGGGCCGCGATCGGGGTCTAAACCTTTGATTCATGACCGAAGGACAGGTTCTGGACAGGCTGGAAGTGGGCCTCTATAACGCGGCGCTCGGTCTGCCCCGGACGTTTCGGGACAGCGTCGGGGCCCAGGTAGCTCAGTTGGTAGAGCATGCGATTGAAAATCGCAGTGTCGCTGGTTCGATTCCGGCCCTGGGCACCATTACCCCGTTCGCAGCTGTTCGCCTCTGATCGCTGTCGTCTAAAAAACCCCAATAAATCAATACTTAGTTTCTGTGGGCATTCACTCGCGGTCGAGCCCGTTCGTTGCCGGTCGGGGCAGTTGATGGTATCGATGATGGTATCGATATAGGAATTTTATGGCGATACCATCACATGCTCAAGAACACTCAAATTGTTCAGGCCCAGCCTAAATCTCGCGATTACAAGCTCACCGACTTTGAAGGGCTCTGCCTTCTAGTCCGCCCGACAGGCGCCAAGCTGTGGCGGCTAAATTACCGTTTTGCCGGGAAGCAAAAGTCGCTGGCTCTGGGGGCCTATCCGACGGTTACGTTAGCCGATGCGCGCGAGCGCCGCGACGCTGCTCGGAAGCTCTTAGCCAATGGGACGGACCCCAGTGTCAAACGCCGGTTAGAAAAGATAGCGGCGGCGGCCGGCGGCAGCACCTTCCGGGATGTGGCCGAGGAGCTTCTAGCCAAACAAATTCGCGAAGGCTGCGCGGAAATGACCGCGAAAAAGAACCGTTGGCTGTTGGAGCCGGCTATCCAGGCGTTCGGTGCCCGGCCAATCGGGGAAGTCACGGCGCCTGAGCTTCTCTACGCGCTTCGCAAGTTCGAGAACCGCGGTCGCTTCGAAAGCGCTCGGCGTATGCGAACGGTAGCGGGTATGGTTTTTCGCTATGCCATCGCGACTGGCCGGGCCACGCGCGACATCTCGTTGGATCTGCGGGGCGCGCTGACCGCACCAAAGACCAAGCACCGGGCCGCGATCACCGCGCCGGTCCAGGTAGGCGGGCTCTTGCGGGCCATCGATAGCTATGTTGGTCAGCCCACAACTCGCCTTGCCCTTCAACTCGCGGCGTTGGTCTTCGTGCGACCTGGGGAGTTACGTCACGCGCGCTGGCAAGAGATCGATATTGCGGGTTCAGTTTGGAATATTCCGGCCGAGACTATGAAGATGGACAGGCCTCATCGGGTGCCGCTTGCCCGGCAGTCTGTCTCCATTATCAGGGACTTGCACAAGATTACGGGCGGCGGTGAGTTCCTGTTCCCGGCGATTACCTCGGTTCGCCGGCCTATGAGCGAGAACACATTGAACGCAGCTCTGCGTCGCCTAGGCTATGGCAAGGACGAAGCCACGGCGCATGGTTTCCGAACAACTGCATCTACTCTCCTAAACGAGATGGGACGCTGGAGCCGGGACGCCATCGAACGGCAACTTGCCCATCAAGAAGAAAACGAAGTTCGGCGAGCCTACATGCACTCCGCCGAGTTTTGGGCCGAGCGCGTAGAGATGATGCAGGCTTGGGCGGATCATCTCGATCAATTGCGATCTGGCGCTGAAATCATAACGCTGAAATCCGTAGAATTTCTGCGCAGCTAGTCTCATGCCTATGCAAGATGACGTGCGGAACCGCCTCCGCCTCGCCATAAAGGCGGATGCTCACCCCTTAGCGTCGGCCCTGCGTAAAGGTGGCGGCTTAGGTATCGGCGGGCCTATTCCCGACTTTGAGGATCATGAGGCTTGGGCTCGGCGCGTTCGTCTGCTTTTCAACGTTGGTCCAAACGATATGGCGTTGAAAAAGGCCTTTGACGTGTTCGGATTTGATCCGTGCGATCCCGTCAGTTGGAGGTCACTGCTACAGGCAATGGCGACGGTCCTTGAACCCGAAATTGACGCCGTTGCCGCAAAGCCAAAAAAAAGGGGTGCTAAGAAGAAGTGGGTTCCCTCTTTGCGTCTCGAATTGGTGCTGGCGGTCGACCGGATCCAGCGAGAGTCGCCAACAAGAGTAATAGACGAAGACGCGTGCGCTAAATTGAAGAAGCAAGACGATATTCCATCCCTGTTTTTGACCACAGGTGTGGGCGCTCTTGTGAAGCAGCTGGATTTGGGTCGTCGCCAACTGCGGCGGCTGGCCGAGCGGGGGGCACGTGAGCTTCCAGCATCTTTAAAACGAAAGAAAAAATTGTAATCCGAAATTTTTCGTCGAGTTGTCCAGCCTCCATTCAACGAAAATATTGCAGACATCTTTTTCTTCTTTTCGGAATAGGTCTCTCTCGTTCGTGGCCGCACGCGTCTGTGCGGAGCGAAAGGAGACCAAACTCATGCCGTTTGCCTATACCGTCAAGGAGGCCTGCGAGATCTCGCGCGCCGGCCGTACTACCCTGTATGCCGCGATCCGCCGCGGCGAGCTGGTGGCCCGCAAGCGCGGTACGAAAACCCTGATCCTCGAACAGGATCTCCGCCAGTGGATTGAGCAACTGCCTGCCCTCAAATCTGCTCCGGGCGAGATCTAAAGATGCTCAACACGGACCTGATCCGTCTGAATTTGCACATCGGCGATTACTTGCGGCGCACGCGGCATATGACCGCGTGGGAGCATGGCGCCTTTTTGATGTTGATCATGCATTACTGGTCGACCGGGGGTTTGCCTCAGGAAGATGCTCAGCTCGCCATTGTGGCGGGCATGACCATGAAAGAGTGGCAAAAGCGCAAGGAGATCATTGCAGCGCTCTTTGAGCCGGATTGGAAGCTGCCTTGGCTTGAGGCTGATATCTCCGATGCTCTCGAAGCCCGGGCGCGCAAATCCGCGGCCGGTAAGAAAGGGAACAGTGTGCGCTGGGGCGACAATCGGCACGCCAATTCCGATCGCCTGGCTTTCGGTCGGCGATCGCACCGCGATCCCAATGCGATCGCTCCGGGATCGCTGCCTCTTGCCGCTCGCCGCATGGAAGAGTCCGATCAAGAGGACAACTCCTTTAGTGGCGCTGGTAATGACTCCAGCGCTTCGGAGGTTATCCCGTTCGAGCCGCGCCGCCAGTGACAGAGAACGTGGTTACTTCTCATTCTCCCCTCACCGGAAGCTTTCTTCCTGATCAGGGAGGCCTTCTCCATGAACTGGTTGCTGCGATGGATCGCCGATCGCGGCGGTGTGGCAAAAAATCCAATGACCTTTATGAAAACTAAAGACGCAGCGCGCGGCCGATGGCGCAGCATCCTCCCGACGTTGGGCGTGCCGGCATCGTTGCTCAATGGGAAGCATCAGCCATGTCCGAGATGCGGCGGTAAAGACCGCTTTCGGTTCACTGATTATCAGTGTTCCGGCGGCTTTATTTGTAATCAGTGCGGAAACGGCTCAGGCATTGACCTTCTGATGATGTGGCGAGGTTGGGATTTCAAGACCGCTGCTCGGGAGGTGGACCGGATCGTTGTTTCTGCACCATTGGAGGTCCCGCGCACGCAACGCACCGATCAGCAAAATCGCACTGCTAGAGAGCGACTTTGGCAGCTAGCGACGCCGGTGACGCCTACGGACCCCGCGGGGCGCTACTTAGGGATGAGGTGCGGTGTAACCAACTATTCGGGCGCCCTTCGCTTCATCAGTTCGTTGCACTGTAGCGGTGAACGAAACAATTTCCCGGCGATGCTCGCAATGCTCACCGCGCCCGATGGCGGTTCGTGTCAAATCCATCGTACCTACCTGACGGCTACGGGGAGCAAAGCCCCGATCGAAAGTCCGCGACGGATGATGGCTGGTCTTGTAGCGAAGGGGGCAGCCGTACGGCTCACCGAGGCTGCTACCGTACTGGGTATCGCGGAAGGCATCGAGACGGCACTCTCCGCGACGGCACTCCACGGCATTCCTTGCTGGGCCGCGCTGAACGCCGATATGCTCAAGAATTGGCAGCCGCCGAAGATGGTTACGCGCGTAGTGATCTTTGCTGACAACGACGAGGACTTCGCGGGCCAGGAGGCCGGTTTTGCCCTTGCGCGTCGGATGAAAGCCGAAGCCCGTGCCGCAGACGTTAGATTCCCCGACAGCCCTGGCGAAGATTGGAATGATGTCCATCGGGCGCTCATGCGGTCAGTGGAATGGCAATCGGCAAATCTTCGCCGAATCAATAACAATATTTTGGGGTCGCCGTGATCTTCGCCCAGATATTGTGTGTAGTGGTTACGCTTAGCCTTAGCTTAGGTCGCGTCTGGCACGGCACTAGCTTGCCGCGTAACCAGTGCTAAGGGGGCCGTGTATTCGGGCGGTTTGCGGAATCGCGTAGCGAGATCGACAGTTGACGCCCGTGTGGCGCTGGGAGCCGGCCTGAGGCCGAAGGGGATAGCGGCACCGCCGCTGTCGCACCTGCATTGGAAGTCACTCCCAGGTTACTCAGCGTATGGGAGATACGGCTGGCGAACAATGACTTTGGCTGGCCCATGCAAGACGCTTAGGGGCAGTGCACCGTGGCACCAGACGGAATGGTTGGCCGACGGCGAAAGCGGGGCACGGAAAGTTGGACACCTGAAAAGGCGACTTTTTGGACTCTATAAAAAGGGAATTTTCCGACGCCCTAAAAAGGAGAAGCGTGCCTCTTCTGTGCTGGTTATTGGTTGCGCGAGAAAGCCCCCGCGTAACGAGATTGTCTGCCTGCTCGACCCTGTCCGGTTGAGTAGAAGCGCAGATTTGCAGCCTTCGGGCCCCGTGAGCCCGGCGCGGGCGTAGTCCCTTAACGACTCTTGCTTCGGTACATAGATAGGTCGACCGATGCTGGCGTTGCCATTTAACATCCGACATGGCGACCTGTGGCTGGTAACGCGAGCGGGCACCCGCCCATGCGTCGGCACGTGTTGGCCACCTGACGACAACGCGACCCTAACAAGTTGCTATCAGGATGCTCGCAATAAGCTAGCGTAGTTTTAGGACAGATTCCTAATGCAGTTGAGGGCGCCTTTTTTCTCCAAATGAGGCCCGAACACTCGTAAACATTCTGGAACGGTCGCGAGTTGTCGCGAGGCTTCGCGAATAGTCGCGAGCCTGGGCCGACTCCCGATATGTCCTGACGAGTTATAGCCTCCCGTCATTATTTCGGATGGCCGTAGAGCGCTTGTCGCGCGACCGCCAAGTCTAAGAGACGCCGGATAATTGAATTTTCTGACGCCTATAAAAGAGCGATGCGGCATCCTCTGCGCGAGCAATTGCCTCGTTACACTGATCGACTGTTACCCGGGATCGCCG
>JAUSBQ010000020.1 GCA_030651965.1 Pseudolabrys sp.
CTGGTGAAGGCGCTCGAAGGCGTGATGAACGAAGTGCGCCTCGCCGTCGAGGACTGGAAGCCGATGCGCGGCCGCGTTGAGTCCATCGTCGCCGAAATGAAATCCAGTCCGCCGCCGCTGCCGGTCGACGAACTCGCCGAGGCGATCCAGTTCCTGCAATGGCTCCTGGCCGACAATTTCACTTTCCTCGGCCTGCGCGACTACACGGTCGCCGGCCACTCGCTCGATCCGGACTTTGACAGCGGGCTCGGCATCATGCGCTCGCGCGATATGCGCGTGCTGCGCCGCGGCGACGACCATCTGGAAATAACGCCTGAAATCATGGCTTTTCTGAACGAGCCGCGGCCGCTGATCATCGCCAAGGCGAACATTCATGCCCGCGTCCACCGGCGCGTCTATCTCGATTATATCGGCGTCAAGAAATTCGACTCCGCCGGCAATCTCATCGGCGAGCATCGCATTGTCGGGCTGTTCACCTCGACCGCCTACACGCGCAATGCGCACGGCATGCCCTATCTGCGCCGCAAGATCGCGGCGATCGAGCGACGCGCCGGCTTCGATCCGCGCAGCCACTCCGGCAAGGCGCTGGCGAACGTGCTGGAGCATTATCCTCGCGACGAGCTGTTCCAGGTCGACGAAGACACGCTGTACGAATTCGCGCAGGCGATCCTGCAACTCGACGAACGGCCGCGCGTGCGTGTGCTGGCGCGCCGCGACCGCTTCGATCGTTTCGTTTCGGTTTTGGTTTTTGTGCCGCGCGAACGCTACGACAGCGCCATTCGCGTCAGGATCGGCGACTGTCTGGCGAGCGCCTTTGTCGGCCGTGTTTCGGCATTCTATCCCTACTTCCAGGAAGGCCCGCTGGTGCGGGTGCACTTCATCATCGGCCGCTCCGGCGGCAAGACGCCGGACGTGCCGCGCGAGCGGCTGGAAGACGACATCGCGGAAATCATCCGCAGTTGGACCGACGGCTTGCAAGCCGCGCTCGCTCTGGTCAATGCGCCGGACAAGGCGCGCGAATTGTTCGTCCGTTACCGCAATGCGTTCAGCGCCGGCTTCCACGACGTCTATCAGCCGACGGTCGCCGCCGGCGACATTCGCGTCATGGAATCTTTGAACGAGCACCGTCCGCTCGGCGTCGACTTCCATCATCGGCTCGAGGAAGAACAGCGCGAGACCGGGCTGAAAGTGTGGAGCTATGACCGGCCGCTGCCTTTGTCTGAGCGCGTTCCGGTGCTGGAAAACATGGGTTTCCGCGTCATCGACGAACGTACCTATCACATCGTGCCGGAAGGCTCGCGCGATGTCTGGTTCCACGACATGCTGCTCGAGCGCCACGACGGCGCGGCCATCGACCTCGACACCGGCAAGGCGCGGCTGGAGGCGGCGTTCCTGGTGGTCATGCGCGGCGGCGCCGAGAATGACGGCTATAACGCGCTCACATTGCTCGGCGCCCTCGCCTGGCGCGACGTCGCGCTGCTGCGCACTTTGTCGCGCTATCTGCGGCAGATCCGCGTGCCGTATTCGCAGGACTATATGTGGGCGACCCTGGTCAAGCACGCCGCTCTTGCCGCCGACGTGGTCGAATTGTTTCACGCCCGCTTCGATCCGCGCGACGCAGCAGCCTCGGTGCGCGACGAGAAGCAGAAGGAAATCGCCGCGCGCCTCGATGAGGGATTGGAGAAAGTCGACAGCCTCGACGAAGACCGCATCCTGCGCCTGTTCGTCAACGCCGTGCAGTCGGCGATCCGCACCAATTTTTACCAGACCGACGACGCCGGCCACGTCAAGGCGCAGATTGCCATCAAGTTCGAGAGCGGCAAGCTGACCGAGATGCCGCTGCCACGGCCGCTCTACGAAATCTTCGTCTATTCGCCGCGCGTCGAAGGCGTCCATATGCGCTTCGGCAAGGTGGCGCGCGGCGGCATCCGCTGGTCCGACCGGCCGCAGGATTTCCGCACCGAGATTCTCGGCTTGGTGAAAGCGCAGCAGGTCAAGAACGCGGTCATCGTGCCGGTCGGGGCGAAGGGCGGCTTCGTGCCCAAGCTGATACCGAAGGGCGCGTCGCGCGACGTGGTGCAGGCCGAAGGCATCGCCACCTACAAGGTATTCATCGGCACGCTGCTCGACATCACCGACAATTACGCGCCGGACGGCAGCATCATCCCGCCCGACTGCGTGGTGCGACACGAGGGCGACGATCCTTATCTCGTGGTCGCCGCCGACAAAGGCACCGCGACCTTCTCCGATATCGCCAACGCGCTGTCGATCGAGCACGGCTTTTGGCTGGGCGATGCCTTCGCCTCCGGCGGTTCGGTCGGCTACGATCATAAGGTCATGGGCATCACCGCTCGCGGCGCCTGGGAATCGGTCAAGCGCCACTTCCGCGAGATGGACATCGATATCGGCGTCACGCCGTTCACCGCGGTCGGCGTCGGCGACATGTCGGGCGACGTGTTCGGCAATGGCATGCTGCGCGAGCAGACGACGAAGCTGCTTGCCGCTTTCGACCACCGCGACATTTTCATCGATCCCGATCCGGAGCCGAAGGCGGCTTTCGCCGAACGCCAAAGGCTGTTCGCGCTGCCGCGCTCGAGCTGGCAGGACTACGACAAGGCGCTGATCTCCAATGGCGGCGGCGTTTTTCCACGCGCCTCCAAGGAAATCAGACTGTCGCCTGAGGCGCAGAAGATCGTCGGCGTGGGCGAAAGCGTGACGCCGCACGCCTTGATGAAGGCGATACTGAAGATGCCGGCCGATCTGTTGTTCTTCGGCGGCATCGGCACCTATGTGCGGGCCTCGACCGAGAGCGACGAAGCGGCCGGCGACCGCGCCAATGACGCGATCCGCATCAGCGGCGCCGACCTGCGAGTCAAGGTGGTCGGCGAGGGCGCCAATCTCGGCATGACCCAGCGCGGCCGCATCGAAGCGGCGCTGCATGGTATCCGGCTTAACACCGACGCCATCGATAATTCCGCCGGGGTCAACACCTCCGACGTCGAGGTCAATATCAAGATCGCGCTGTCGGTGCCGGTGCGCGAAGGCAAGATGACTTTGGAGGCGCGCAATGTGCAACTCGCCGAGATGACTGAGGAGGTCGGCCATCTCGTGCTGCGCAACAACTACCAGCAGACTTTGGCGATCTCGGTTGCGCACAGGCGCGGCCTGGAAGATCTCGGCTTCCAGCAGCGCTTGATGCAGACGTTGGAAAAGAAGGGCCTGCTCGACCGCGCGGTGGAATTCCTGCCCGACGAAATCGCCATCGCCGACCGCCGCAAGCGCGACCAGCCGTTGACACGGCCGGAGCTGGCGGTGCTGCTCGCCTACGCCAAGCTGACGCTTTACAGCGAACTGCTCGACTCAACCGTGCCGGACGATCCTTATCTCGGCCGCGAACTCGGCCGCTATTTCCCGAAGGTAATGTCGGAGAAATATCCCGAGGCTTTGTACGTGCACCGCCTGCGGCGCGAGATCATTGCCACGCAACTGACCAACTCGATGATCAATCGCGGCGGCTCGACCTTGATCGTGCGCATTGCCGACCAGACCGGCGCCGCGCCGCCGTCGATTGCGGCGGCTTTCGCGGCGGTGCGCAACAGCTACGGCCTCATCGAACTCAACGGCGAGATCGATGCGCTCGACAACAGGCTGAAGGGCAAGACGCAGCTTTCGCTTTACGCTGCCGTGCAGAATCTCCTGCTCGACCGGCTGGTCTGGTTCCTGCGCAATGTCGATCTGACGCAGGGCCTCGAGAAGATCGTCGCGCATTACCGCGACGGCATTGCGCAGGTGGAAGGTGCGCTTGGCACGGCGCTGCCGAAGCATGCCGCCAGCGCGCGCGACAAGCGCGTCGATGAACTGACGCGCGCCGGCGTGCCGGATGCGCTTGCCCGCAGCATCGCCAATCTCGCGTTGACGCAGGCCGCGCCCGACATCGTGCAAGTCGCCGACCGCGCCAGGAAGCCGGTTGCCGAGGTGACCGCGACCTATTTCGCGACCGAGGCTTTCTTCCAGCTCGACCGCGTTGCCACGGCGGTGCCGGGCATCGTCGTGTCGGATTACTTCGACCGGCTGGCGCTCGACCGCGCGCTCGATTCGATTGGCGATGCCGAACGCCGTCTCACCGCGGCGATGGTTGCGACCGGCGCCTCGGGCGCCGACGCCGTGCAGGAATGGGTCACGCCGCGTGCGGCCGAAGTCGAGCGCATCCGCAATGCGATTCACGAAATCGCGGCGTCGGGGCTGACTTTGTCGAAACTGTCGGTGGCGGCGAGTTTGCTGGGAGATCTGGCGCGCGAGTGAGCGCGCGCCAGCGCACTAGTGCCTGAAATGCCTGGTCCCGGTGAACACCATGGCGATGCCGTGCTTGTCGGCCGCCTCGATCACCTCATTGTCGCGCATCGAGCCGCCCGGCTGGATGACGGCGGTGGCGCCGGCTTCGATGGCCACCAGCAGACCATCGGCAAACGGGAAGAACGCATCGGAGGCGACCACTGAACCTTTGGTCATCGGCGCGGCGAGGCCCAGTTCCTTGGCCGCGTCTTCGGCCTTGCGCGCGGCGATGCGTGCCGAATCGACGCGGCTCATTTGTCCCGCGCCGATGCCGACGGTGGCGAGGTCCTTGACATAGACGATGGTGTTGGACTTGACGTGCTTGGCGACGCGGAAGGCAAAGCGCAGGTCGGCCAGTTCGCGCTTGCCCGGCGCCCGCTTGGTAACGACCTTGAGCGTCATGTCGTCGACCACCGCGTTGTCGCGCGATTGCACCAGCAGGCCGCCTGACACCGACTTCACGGTCAGGCCGCTGGCGCGCGGATCGGGCAGGCCGCCGGCGAGCAGCAGTCGTAAGTTCTTTTTGGCCGCGACTATGGCGATGGCTTCCTCGGTGGCATCCGGCGCGATGATCACCTCGGTGAAAATCTCGGTAATCGCCCGCGCCGCCTCAGCATCGAGCGTGCGGTTGAGCGCGACGATGCCGCCGAAGGCCGAGGTCGAGTCGCAGGCCAAGGCTTTCTTGTAAGCCTCCAGCAGGCTCGCGCCCTCCGCCACGCCGCAGGGATTGGCGTGCTTGACGATAACGCAGGCCGGCGTGCGTTTGGCGTCGAACTCGGCGACGCATTCGTACGCCGCATCGGTGTCGTTGATGTTGTTGTAGGACAACTCCTTGCCCTGCACCTGCCGCGCGCTGGCGACGCCGGGCCGCGCACCCGGCGTCTTGTAGAAGGCGGCGGTCTGATGCGGGTTCTCGCCGTAACGCAACGGCTGCACCAGCCGGCCGCCGAAGGCGCGATAGTCCGGCGCGTCGTCTTTCAGCGTCTCGGCAAACCAGTTCGAGATTGCCGCGTCGTAAGCCGCGGTGCGCGCATAGGCCTTCGCCGCCAGACGCTGGCGCAATTCGAGCGACGTCATGCCGGCATGCGCGGTCATTTCGTCGAGCACGGCGATGTAGTCGGTCGTGTCGACGACCACGGTCACGTCGGCATGGTTCTTCGCCGCGGCGCGGATCATTGCCGGCCCGCCAATGTCGATATTCTCGACGCAGTCGTCGTAGTCCGCGCCCTTGGCGACGGTTTCCTCGAACGGATAGAGGTTCACCACCAGGAGATCGATCGGCTTTATTTTGTGCGCCTGCATCGAGGCGACATGATCCTTGTTGGCGCGGATCGCCAAAAGGCCGCCATGCACGCCCGGATGCAATGTCTTGACCCGGCCGTCCATCATCTCGGGGAAGCCGGTCAGAGCGGCGACGTCGGTGACCTTCAGCCCGGCATCCTTCAGCGCCTTGGCGGTGCCGCCGGTCGAGACCAGATCGACGCCGAAATCGGCGAGCTGCCTGGCGAAATCGATGAGCCCGGCTTTATCGGATACCGACAGCAAGGCGCGGGTGATGCGGCGGGGATGGCTGGTCATCCGCTCTTAATGTCGCCCGCCGCCCCGGTTCGCAAGAGGAAACAAGAGGAAACAAGCGGAAATGTGGGCGAAATCACAGCGTCAATTACAGCGGCAATTCCGGCTCGTCGAAGCGGTCCGGCTTGGCGCCGTGGACGACCGGCGGAGTGTGGCGGAAGCTCCAGCGTACCTTGGCGGTCTCGCGCGCCTTGCCATAGATGACGATCTGGACGGCGCGGCGCGGGCCGTCCGAGCCGGCGAGATAGACGCTTTCCTCAACATGGACGGTTTCGCCCAAAGTGGCGAAGATCCACACTTCCTTGTCCGGCATCAGCAGAATGACGCCGCGGCCTTCCGATAGCCGGTTGGCCTTCACCGCCGGATGCAGGTGAAAGCGAATGGCGAAGTCGTCCGCGGCGCGCGCCGGGATGTCGCCGCCGCCGGCGCCGGTAAACGTGTCCTCGCCCTCGACGGTATCGCCATCCGCGCTGATGCGCACCGTCCGGCCATGCACGATGCCGAAGTCGCCGGCATAGCCGTCATGCGAGGCGGTCAAGGTCGCGCCGTCGCCGCGCTCGACCTTGACGGTATGGGGACCTGCGACGATCGGCGCACCGGCGAGCAGGCGGCGCACCGATTTCGATTCGAGGAAGCGGCACGACGACGTGTCGTTGAAGGTGACGGTCGAATGCGCCGCGGTGGCGCGCGCCACCTGCCGCCAGTTCTCCTTGTTCATGGCCGGCAGGCCGCAGTTCACCACCAGCCGGTGCTGCTTCCACGACATCTCGAACGACAGGCAGCCGGCATGGGCCTCCTGGCTGAGCGCGACCGGCGGCGGCCGTCCGGTGTCCATCAGCAGCACGGTCGGACCGGCGTCGATGCGCTGGTAGCCGGAATGCGGCGCGTTCGACACCGGCGTGCCGCGCGCGTCGTCATAGGCCAGCACGGTGGCCAGAAGATCGACCGGCGTCGGCCCCATGCCGTTGAACTGCGCGAAATTGCCGTCGGGATGGCGGAAGAAACGCAGCATCGGCATCATGCGATCGATGGCATTGTTGATCGCCTGCGGCGGTTGCAGATTGCGCGCCGAGAACAGTTGCCGCAGCGGCAACAGGTCGATCAGCAGTTCGACCAGCGCGCCCGGATTGCGGCTGATATGGCCGCCGTCGGGCAGCACCTGCGCGCGCAGCTCTTCGATCAGCCGCCGCGCCGTCGGGCGCAACTGTCCCGACAGACCTTGCAGGCACAAGGTCGCGAAAGTGAGCGCGATCAGCGCCTGCAAGCGCGGCAGGCCTTCGCGGCATTCGCTGAGATTGCGGCGCAGATAGCGCACCTGCCGCGACAGGCTGCGGATGAAGCGGCGATAGAAACGCGCGTCGGCATCCTGCAGGACGAAAGGCGACTGGCTGAGCCAGCAGATGATCCGGCGCGACAGGATTTCCGGCTGCCAGCCGACTGGGTGCCAGCTGCCCTGCGCGTTGATCCAGTCGTCGATCAGCGAGCGGGCATTGGCGCGGGTGATGGCCGAATCGGCGGCGCGCAAATGGCGCAGCCAGGCGAAGCTCAACAGGATCGCCGCCCATTCGTCGGACGGCGGCGTCATCTCGAAGGGCGTGCGGCGGTCGCAGATCACCACCTTGCCGGCAAAGGCGAATCGCCCGGCATAGATTTCGGCGGCGCGGGTGGCGTCGGCGGTGCGCAGGTCCTGCGGGGCAATGACCAGCCGGTCGGTCTTGGCCGAGCCGTAGCGCCAGCGCATCAGCGGATGCGTGCTGAGGCCCCCGACCAGGCTGCGGAACGCCCGGCGGCCGATCAGCGCGGACAGCCTGGCTCGTTCGGCGACCGAAACCCGCGTCATTGAGCTGTTCACCCCCGGCAACGCGGCCCGATTCCCGCACGCAATCCGCACGATAGCGAAGGGTCGACTTTGGGCCAATACGCCCGCTTGTTCAGCGCCATAGTATACCCGCCTGCTTAAGGAACCTGGCGGATCAGCCGGGCGGCATAGAAGCCGTCGAGCCCGGCCCAATGCGGATCGGGGTCGGGCAGAAAATGCGGCAGGGTGCGCAGCGCGCCCTCGGCGGTGATGAATTCGGCGTGGCCGAAGACCTCCCCCGGTTCGATTCGCGAGCGGGCGAGGCGCGGGTCGCGCGCCAGAAGGGCTTCGATCTGCTGCTCGCCTTCCTCGGGCTCCAGCGAACAGACGCAATAAACCAGCGTGCCACCCGGCCTGGTGAGGTCGACGGCGCGGTCGAGCAGGCGCTGTTGCAGCGAGGTCAGCACGCCAAGATCGGCTTCCGACTTGAGCCAAGGCACGTCGGGATGGCGGCGGATGGTGCCGGTCGAGGTGCAGGGCGCATCGAGCAGCACGCCGTCGAATTGCGTTTCCGGCTTCCACTCCAGCGCATCGGCGGCAATGGTTTCGACCTTGAGGCCGAGCCGGGTGAAGTTCTCCCGCAGGCGCGACAGCCGCGCCGCCGACCGGTCGATGGCGGTGACATTGGCGCCGGCAGCGGCCAGTTGCGCGGTCTTGCCGCCGGGCGCGGCGCACAGATCGCAGATCGAGAGGCCCCCGACGTCGCCGAACAGCCTGGCCGGTATCGACGCCGCCGCGTCCTGCACCCACCAGGCGCCCTCGGTAAAGCCCGGCAGCAGCGTGATGGCGCCATGCGCGAGCGTGCGCACCGTGCCGGTCGGCAGCACGCGGCCATGGACATGCTCGGCCCAGACTTGCGGGTCTTTTTTCACGGTCAGATCGAGCGCCGGCTCGTGGCCGTTGGCCTGCGCGATCGCCTTCGCGGTGTCGTTGCCATAGTTCTTCTTCCAGCGCGCCAGCAGCCAGGACGGCGTGTCGCGCGGCACCTTGTCGGCGAGAACGCCGTCGCGCGCCTGCGCGACGCGGCGCAGCACCGCGTTGATCAGCCCGGCATAGCGCGCGGCGCGGCGGTCGGCCTGGGCGAGGCGCACCGACAGATCGACGGCGGCATGGTCCGGCACGTCGAGCCAGAGAATTTGCGCGGCGCCGACCAGCAGGAGGGTTTCGGTGCGCGGCGCGTCGGTGGGAAATCC
>JAUSBQ010000271.1 GCA_030651965.1 Pseudolabrys sp.
TATCCCTCCCCGGCTACGGGGAGGGTGGACGCGAGCACTTGCGAGCGGCCGGGTGGGGCGACGCTCAACGTTCCTCGCGGGCAAAACCCCACCCGCCCCGCCTTCGCTATTCGCTCGGCGGGCCACCCTCCCCCTGCGGGGGAGGGATAAGAAGCGGAATCAGTGCGAGACGTGCATCAGGAAATCCAGGGCATGCGGCGCCCAGAGGCCGAGGCCGCCGAAGGCAAGGCCGATCAGGCCCAGCGCACCGGACAGCCAGCCCAGCACCACCATGCCGGTGATGACTTTCGCTGACGCCAGCACGATGCCGATCTGGAACGCAGCCGAGGCAAACTCATAATTGTGATAGCGCGCTAGTTGAAGGTCGCGCCTGTGTTCGTATTCCTCGGCCTGGGCCCGCAATTCCTTGCGGCCGTCCTTTTCCTTGGGGTCGGAGTCGTAACGCGCGACGGTCGCCTTCCAGGCGTCGATCTGCTTGCCCAATG
This sequence comes from Pseudolabrys sp., assembly GCA_030651965.1. Lineage (GTDB taxonomy): Bacteria > Pseudomonadota > Alphaproteobacteria > Rhizobiales > Xanthobacteraceae > Pseudolabrys. Next base: position 486 of record JAUSBQ010000271.1, read on the forward strand.
TCGCCTTGGCGGCCGCGTCGGTGATGGTCGCCGACTGCGCCGCGAGGCTTTCGGCAGCCGTGCGCAGCGCGGTCTGGCGAATGGTCTTTGCCTGAAAGAAATTCCAGGTGTCCGAGGCCTTGATATTGAGGCTGATGCTCTCGGTCTGCGCGCTTTTGCCGAGCGTTTCGGAAAAGGCGAGAAACAACGCGAGCACCGAAATCAGCAGCGCAATCTTCTTGTTGCCGCCATGCGACGCATGTTCGGCGTGCTCGGCATGTTCGAGATTTTCGTGCGGTCCAGCCATCGGTGCCCCCAGAGTTGACGGCGGCGACGATGCTATCAAAAGCCCGGCCGCCGCAAGCGGGTTACACCGGCTATGCGACGGAATATTCAGGCACGCGCAATGCTTAAGCCCTCGGATGGGCGGTCGCGTAAACCTCGAGCAGGCGTTCGCTGTCGACCGCGGTATAGATCTGCGTCGTCGACAACGAGGCGTGACCGAGCAATTCCTGGATCGAGCGCAGATCGCCGCCGCGCGCCAGAAGATGCGTGGCGAAGGAATGCCGCAGCGCGTGCGGTGTCGCGCTGTCGGGCAGGCCCATGGCGCCGCGCAAGCGCGCCATCGCCAGTTGCACGATGCGCGGCAGCAAAGGACCGCCACGCGCGCCAACGAACAGCGGCCCGTCGGCGGGAAGGTCGACCGGGCAGAGCTCGATATAGTCGGCGATCAATTGGGCGACCTGCGGCAGCACCGGGACCATGCGCGCCTTGTTGCCTTTGCCGGTGACGGTGATGGCGTCGCCGGTGTTCGGCAGCGGCGCCTGGCCGCGCGTCAGCGACAGCGCTTCGGCGATACGCAAACCGGAACCGTACAACAGGCCGAGCACGGCGGCGTCGCGCGCAACGATCCAGGGCGCGCAGGTTTCACCTTCGCGCAGATCCGTGTCGGTCATGCGCCTGGCATCCTTGACGGCCAGCGGCTTGGGCAGCGAGCGCGGCAGCTTCGGCGTGCGGATGGCCGCCAGCGCGCCGACCTTGCCTTTGCCGTTACGCTCCAGGAACCGGGCGAAAGAACGGGTCCCGGCCAGCCCGCGCATCAAGGTGCGGTTGCCGGCGCCTTCGCCGCGCCGCGATGCCATGAAGGCGCGGACGTCCGCCGGGGTCAGTTTGGCCAGCGCCTTCAGCCCAGGTGCGCCGCCGAGATGCTCGGCCAGGAAGGCGAGGAACTGGCCGACGTCGCGCTCATAAGCTTCCAGCGTCTTCGGCGACATGCGCCGTTCGCTGCCGAGATAGGCCAGCCAGCGGCCGATTTCGGCGGAAACGTCGGGGGCGATTGTCGTTTGGGTGCTCATATCTATATCGAGCCTAAGAGGGCTTCCTTAAGCTTCCTTCAATCCCCAAAATCGGCCAAAGCTTCCTTATGGCTACACGCATTGTCGACGTCCTGGTGCCGGTGGCGCTCGACCAGGCCTATTCCTACCGGGTGCCTGACGGCCTGGAGCTTGCGCCGGGCGACGTCGTGACCGTGCCGCTGGGCGCGCGCGGCGAGACCACCGGCGTGGTCTGGGCCGAGAACCCCAACCCCAATCCGCGCATTCACAACCGCATGAAGGACGTCGTCGGCAAGCACGACGTTCCGCCGCTCAAGGGCGAGCTGCGCACCTTCATCGACTGGGTCGCCGGCTACACTTTATCGGCGCGCGGCATGGTGCTGCGCATGGCCCTGCGTATGGGCGAGAATCTGGGTCCGCCGCGCGAACGGGTCGGCGTCCGGCTTGGCGGCCCGCCGCCGGCGCGAATGACAACGGCGCGCGCGCGGGTGCTGCACCTGTTTGCCGATGGAATGACGCGCGCCAAAGGCGACGCGGCGAAGGAGGCCGGCGTCAGCGTCGGCGTCGTCGACGGGCTGATCGACGAAGGCGCGCTGGAGACCGTCGTGCTGCCGCCGGAGAAAGTAACGCTGCCGCCCGATCCGGATTTCGCCAAGCCGGATTTCTTTCTCGGCCAGTTGGCCGCCGCCGATGCGCTGCGCACCACGGTCGATCAAGGCGGCTACACCGTCACATTGGTCGACGGCGTCACCGGCTCGGGCAAGACCGAAGTCTATTTCGAAGGCGTCGCCGCGAATATTCGGAAGGGCCGGCAGACCTTGATCCTGATGCCGGAGATCGCGCTCACCGGCCAGTCGCTCGACCGTTTCACCGCGCGCTTCGGCGTGCGCCCGGCGGAATGGCATTCGCAACTCTCGCCGCGCACGCGCGCGCGCACTTGGGCGGCGGTGGCGTCGGGCGAAGTCTCGGTCGTCGTTGGCGCGCGCTCGGCTTTGTTTCTGCCTTATGCCGATCTCGGGCTGATCGTCGTCGATGAAGAACACGACCCCGCTTACAAGCAGGAAGACGGCGCGCATTATCATGCCCGCGACATGGCGGTGGTGCGTGGCTCGATTGCGAAAATCCCGGTGGTGCTGGCTTCCGCCACGCCCTCGGTCGAGTCGGAAGTCAATGCGCGGCGCGGCCGCTACCGCCGCATCCATCTGCCGGAGCGTTTTGGCGGCGCGCATCTGCCGACCATTCAAGCCATCGACATGCGCCGCGAAGGGCCGCCGCGCGGCCGCTTCATTTCACCGAGGCTGGCGGAAGCGGTCGGCGCCACGCTGGAGCGCGGCGAGCAGGCGCTGCTGTTTCTCAATCGCCGCGGCTTTGCGCCGCTGACTTTGTGCCGCGCCTGCGGCTTCCGGCTGCAATGCCCGAACTGCGACGCCTGGCTGGTCGATCACCGCTTCAAGCGGCGGCTGGTGTGTCACCACTGCGGCTACAACACCGCGCAGCCCGAAGCCTGTCCGAATTGCCACGCCACCGAGAGCTTCGCCGCCGTCGGCCCGGGCGTCGAGCGCTTGCAGCAGGAGGCGCACGATCTGTTTCCGGACAAGCGTATTCTCGTTTTGTCGAGCGATCTGGTCGAGTCGATGGAGCGGCTGCGCCAGGAACTCGACGATGTCGCCGCCGGGCGTTTCGACATTGTTGTCGGCACCCAATTGGTCGCCAAGGGCCATCATTTCCCCAAGCTCAATCTCGTCGGGATTGTTGATGCGGACTTGGGGTTAGGCAACGGCGATCCGCGCGCCGCCGAGCGCACGTTTCAACTGCTGCATCAGGTCGTCGGACGGGCAGGCCGCGAAGGCGACCGCGGCATCGGCCTGTTGCAGACGCACCAGCCCGAACATCCGGTGATGAAGGCTTTGATCCTCGGCGACCGCGAGGCGTTCTATTCCAGCGAAATCGCGCTGCGCGAGGCGAGCGGCTATCCGCCATTTGGACGTCTCGCCAGCATCGTCGTGACCGCCGGCGACCGCCACGCCGCCGAGGGCTACGCCCGCGCGCTGGCGCAGAGTGCGCATCATCAGGACGAGGTGCGCGTGCTGGGTCCGGCGGAGGCGCCGGTCGCCGTGGTGCGTGGCCGCCACCGTTTCCGTCTGCTGGTGAAGGCGCCGCGCGACATCAATTTGTCCGCATACCTGCGCGACTGGCTCGCCGCTGCGCCTAAAGTGCGTGGCAGCGTCAAGATGCAGGTGGACGTCGATCCGCAGAGCTTCTTTTAGGCTCTTGGCTCCGGCCGCCGGCTGTTGGGCTGCAATAGCACGCAGGCCGCGGCGCAGAAGATCAGCACGAAGCCGACTATGTCGTTGACGGTCGGCTTCTCGCCCAGAA
>JAUSBQ010000040.1 GCA_030651965.1 Pseudolabrys sp.
TTGTCGGGGCCGACATGCGCGGCGTCGAGGCTGCGCTCGCCGGCATCGCCCACGATATCCGCACCCCGCTGACCGGCATCGTCGCTCTGGCCGAATTGCTGGCGTCCTCCAATCTCGGCCAGCGCGAACGTGACTGGGCCAATGCGGTCAAGAGCGGCGCCGACCATCTGGCCGCGCTGAGTTCGCTTATCGTCGATGCGGTGCGGTCGGACGCGACGGGTCTGGTGCTGCGCAACGCGCCGTTCTCGCCGCGCGCGCTTGCCGAGGCGGTCGGCGAGGGGCTTGCCGCGCGCGCCGGCAACAAAGGCCTCAAGGCCAACGTCGTCATCGCCGCCAATCTACCGGCGATGGTGACCGGCGACGTATTGCGCCTGCGCGCGGCGCTGGAGAATCTCGCCGACAACGCGGTGAAATTCACCGGCGATGGCGTTGTCACCTTGACGGTGGCGACCGAGCCGGCGCCGCGCGGCCGCCTGCGGCTGGTCTTCACGATTTCCGACAGCGGCATCGGGATGAGCGCGGCCGATCTGAAGCGGCTGTTCCGGCCGTTCGCGCAGGCGAGCGAAACGATCGCCCGCCGCTATGGCGGCGCAGGCCTGGGCCTCACCTTCGTCAAGCGCATCGCCAAGGCGATGGGCGGCGATCTCAAAGTCGTCAGCAAACCGGGCGCCGGGTCGACGTTCCGCCTGACGGCGGCGGTTGCGCCGGCCGAGGAGCGGCGCAGTGGCGGCGCGGCGCGGTCGAAGCCGGCAAGGGCGCTGTCGCTTCTGTGCGCCGAGGACAACCCTTACGGCCGTGTGGTCATGAATACGATTTTGACCCAACTCGGTCACAAGGTCGATTTTGTTGAAAGCGGCGAGGCGGCGGTCGCCGCGGTCGCGCGCGGCGGCTACGACGCGGTGCTGATGGATGTGACGCTATCGGGCCTCGATGGCCTGGAAGCAACGCGCCGCATTCGCGCGCTGCCCGGCGTCGCGGGGCAGGTGATGGTGATCGGCATTTCCGGCCGCGGCGAAGCCGCGCATCAGGCCGCCGCGCTGGCGGCGGGGATGAATTTCTATTTCGTCAAACCGGTGAGTCCGGGGAAACTGGCGCAGGCTTTGGCGACGATCGACTAGCGCGACAGCGAATAATGCCAATGCCCAGTCCACCAACTGGCGTCGCTGTGCAGACGAATGGCGAAAAGGCCGAGGCCGCAGATCAGGGCGACCCAGAACAGCCAGGCCGGCATTCTGCTTCGCAAACCGAAAAGGCCCACAATCAACGCCGCGTCGATGACCATTTCCATCACCTGCGCCGTTCGTCCGGGGTACTCATGCGCGGTTGTCAGAACGCGCCACAGGAAATTGCCAATCAGCAATGCCGGCAAAAGCCACGGCAAAACGCGATTGAAGCCGGATTGCTTTTGTGGCGTGGTCGTCGGATTGCTCATGGCATCCTCCGGATAACTTCAGCACCGGGGACCATTGTGCCGCGATAATCACGGAGGGGTCAAACGTTGGTCATCCCGTTCTTGCGCTCAACGATATCGACCACATCCTTCATGATGCGGTTGAGCTCGAAATCCTTCGGCGTATAGACCGCGGCGACGCCGGACTTCTCCAGCTCCAGGGCATCCTCGGGCGGAATGATGCCGCCGACCACGAGCGGCATCGTCATGCCGGCGGCCTTCATACGCGCGACGACGTCGGCGACAAGGGGCAGATGGCTGCCGGACAGGACAGACAGGCCGATGACGTGGGCCTTCTGTTCGCGCGCGGCATCGACGATTTCTTCCGGCGTCAGGCGGATGCCTTCATACACCACCTGCATGCCGGCATCGCGCGCGCGCACCGCGATCTGCTCGGCGCCGTTGGAATGGCCGTCGAGTCCTGGCTTGCCGACCAGGAAAGTGAGGCGGCGGCCAAGCTTGATGGAGACGCGGTCGACATCGGCGCGTATGTCGTCGAGCCCATCGACGTCGTTGCGCATGGCGTTGCCGACGCCGGTCGGCGCGCGGTATTCGCCGAAGGCCTCGCGCAAGGTCCAGCCCCATTCGCCGGTGGTGACGCCGGCCTTGGCGCAGGCGATCGACGGCGGCATGATGTTCGAGCCTGTGGTGGCGGCGCGCTTCAGTTCGGCCAGCGCGTTCGCCACCGCCTTGTTGTCGCGTTGCGCGCGCCAGGCGGCCAGCCGCTCAAGCTGATCGCGCTCGGCGTCTTCCGACACCGTCATGATCGAATCGATTCCGCCGGTCAGCGGCGACGGCTCGGTCTCGAGATATTTATTGACGCCGACGACGATCTGTTCGCCACGCTCGATCGCTTCCAGCCGGGCGGTGTTGGATTCCACCAGCCGCTGTTTCATGTAGCCCGACTCGACCGCGACCACCGCGCCGCCCATGTCGTCGATGCGCTTCAGCTCTTCCATCGCCTCGAGCTTCAACTCGTCGACCTTGCGTTCGATCTCGGCCGAGCCGTCGAAGATGTCGCCGTAGTCGAGCAGGTCGGTCTCGTAGGCGAGAATCTGCTGCATGCGCAGCGACCATTGCTGGTCCCACGGCCGCGGCAGGCCGAGCGCCTCGTTCCAGGCCGGCAACTGCACGGCGCGGGCGCGGGCATTCTTCGACAAGGTCACCGCCAGCATCTCAATGAGAATGCGCGCGACGTTGTTTTCCGGCTGCGGCTCGGTCAGGCCCAGCGAGTTCACCTGCACGCCGTAGCGGAACAGGCGCTGCTTGGGATCGGTGATGCCGTAGCGTTCGCGCGTGATCTCGTCCCATAATTCGGTGAAGGCGCGCATCTTGCAGACTTCGGTGATGAAGCGCATGCCGGCATTGACGAAGAACGAAATGCGGCCGACCACCTCGCCGAATTTCTCGTCCGACACTTCGCCGGATTTCTTCACCGTGTCGAGAACGGCGACGGCGGTCGCCAAAGCGAAGGCCAATTCCTGCACCGGCGTCGCACCCGCTTCCTGCAAATGGTAGGAGCAGATGTTCATCGGGTTCCACTTCGGCAACTCGGTCGTGGTGAAGATCGCCACGTCCTTGATCAGCCGCATGGAGGGCGCCGGCGGAAACACATAAGTGCCGCGCGACAGATATTCCTTGATGATGTCGTTCTGGATGGTGCCGGTCAGCGCGGTGCGCGGCGTACCCTGTTCGTCGGCGACGGCGATATAGAGCGCCATCAGCCACGCCGCGGTGGCGTTGATGGTCATCGAGGTATTCATGGTGCCGAGCGGAATCTGATCGAACAGCGCGCGCATGTCGCCGAGGTGATTGACCGGCACGCCGACCTTGCCGACCTCGCCCTTGGCCAGGACATGGTCCGAATCGTAGCCGGTCTGCGTCGGCAGATCGAAGGCGACCGACAGGCCGGTCTGCCCCTTGGCCAGGTTCTTTCGGTACAGCGCGTTGGAATCGGCCGCCGTCGAGTGGCCCGCATAAGTGCGGAAAATCCACGGTCTATCGCGTTGAGTCTTGTCGCGCATGGAGCATTTCCCTACGCGGTCAGTTTGGCCGTTCTATTGTTGCAATGCAACATTAATTGCGTCAGACTACCAGCGTCTTTCGGCCTCTTTAGCTTGTTTCGTAAGGAGTTCTGCTGATGCCGGCTGCTGCCCCCGCGCGGAGCGTCGCTCCCCTGAAGGACCTCTATGGCGTTGGCGAGATCCCGCCACTCGGCCATGTGCCCGAGAAGATGCACGCCTGGGTGATCCGTCAGGATCGTCACGGCCCGCCGGAAAAGGCGATGCAGCTCGAAGTGGTGCCGACCTGGCCCATCGGCGAAGAAGACGTGCTGGTCTTCGTGATGGCGGCGGGCGTCAACTACAACGGCATCTGGGCCGGCCTTGGCCAGCCGATCACGCCGTTCAACGTTCACAAGCAACCCTTCCATATCGCCGGCTCGGATGCGTCCGGCATTGTCTGGGCGGTCGGCTCCAAGGTGAAGCGCTGGAAGGTCGGCGACGAAGTCATCGTCCATTGCAATCAGGACGACGGCGACGACGAGGACTGCAATGGCGGCGATCCGCTGCTGTCGCCGTCGCAGCGCATCTGGGGCTATGAGACGCCGGACGGTTCGTTTGCGCAGTTCTGCCGCGTGCAGTCGCGGCAATTGATGCAGAAGCCGGCGCATCTCTCGTGGGAAGAGTCGGCCTGCTATACGCTGACGCTGGCCACCGCCTATCGCATGCTGTTCGGCCATCCGCCGCATACGCTCAAGCCCGGCGACAACGTGCTGGTCTGGGGCGCCTCCGGCGGTCTCGGCGTTTTCGGTTTGCAGCTTGTCGCCGCGTCAGGCGCCAACGCCATCGCGGTGGTCTCCGATGAATCGAAGATGGAATATGTCTTCAATCTCGGCGCCAAGGGCGCGATCAACCGCAAGGAGTTCAATTGCTGGGGCCAACTGCCGCAGGTGAACTCGGCCGAATATAACGACTGGAGCAAGGAAGCCCGTCGCTTCGGCAAGGCGATCTGGGACATCACGGGCAAGCGCGACGTCGATATCGTGTTCGAGCATCCCGGCGAGGCGACGTTCCCGGTGTCGTCGATGGTGGTCAAGCGCGGCGGCATGGTCGTGTTCTGCGCCGGCACTACGGGCTTCAACATCACCTTCGACGCGCGTTACGTCTGGATGCGGCAGAAGCGCATCCAGGGCTCGCACTTCGCGCATCTGAAGCAGGCTAGCCAAGCCAACCGCTTCGTGCTCGAACGGCGCATCGATCCGTGCCTGTCGAAGACTTTTCCGTGGGAGGAAATCCCGAAGGCACACACGATGATGTGGAAGAACCAGCACCCGCCCGGCAACATGGCGGTGCTGGTCTGCGCGCCGTCGCCGGGGCTCAAGACCCTCGAGGACGCGCAGGAAGTGGCGGGGGCATTATAGAAATCGCCCGGCGTGGCTTAAGGCAAAACCGCCCTGTCTTCCTTGGTGGCCGGGGCGTCAATCTTCGGCCGCGGGCTGAGCACGGAGTTGAGTTCGCCGCCGAAGATGAAAATCGACGCGCAGACGTAAAGAAAGACCAGCGCGATCATGGCCGAGGCGAGGCCCGCATACATCGTCACATAGGCGAAGGCGTAGTCGGCGAGATAACGGCCGAAGGCGGCGCCGCTGATCATCCATAGCAAAAGCGTTGCGACGATGCCGGGAGCGATCTCGAGAAAGCCGCGGCGGCCGGCGGGCAGCCACAGGTGCAGAATGGTCAGCGCGATCACCATCACCACCGCCGCCGTCGCATAGCGCGCGAAGGTAACGATGCCGCTCAAGGGTTCCAAATTCGGCACGTACTGCACGAGCTTGGTCCAGATGAGAGGCGCCAGCACAACCAGGAAGGCGAAAGCGAGCAGGGCGACCGCGCCGACGATCACATAGGCGACCGACTCGATGCGCAACAGCCACCACGGCCGCCGCTCGACCATGTCATAGGCGCGGTTCAATCCGATGCGCAGGCTCTCGACGCCGCTCGAGGCGAAATACAGCGCGAACGCCAGGCCGAAGGTCAGCACGTCGCCGCGCGTACTGATCAGGACACCGGTGATATCCATCGCCAGCGGCCCGGCCACTTCGTTCGGCCAGGCTTCGAGCAGAATGTGCGCGGCCTCGTCCGCCAGTTGTTTGGAACCGAAGAAGAAGCCGGCGAGCGCGGTGACCACGATCAGAAACGGAAACATCGCCATCAGCGTCGACAGCGCGATATGACTGGCGATGGCCCAGCCGTCATCGGCGATGAAATGCCGGCCTGCGTCGACGACGATGCGGAACGACGAATTCAAACGACGCAATGCGAGAAGCCCCAGGCGGAAAAATCCGCTGGCCTTGAAATTGGCGATGAGCCGGCTTTTTGCAAGGGTAGTCCCGTCGGGAACCGGGCGCGGCACTTAAGCTGCCTGGACCTCTGAAAGGAACTGGCGCACTTCAGTTTCCAGCCCCTCGGCCTCGACGGCGACGGCATCGGCGAGATCCTTGACGTCGGCGGCGGTGGCGCGGGCGTCGGTGGTGACGCCGGCGACCCGGATCATGGCTTCTGCGCCGTTGCGCGCTTCGCCGGATGCGCGGCTGACGCCTTCGGCGATCGAGGCGACCGCCGAATTCTGCTGATCGACGGTCGCGGCCACGGTGGTGGCGATGGCTGCCATGTCGCAGATGATGGCGTTGACCTGTTCGATCGCTTGCGCGGCGTCGATGGCCGCCGACTGGATCGAGCCGATTTGTCCGGCGATTTCCTCGGTGGCTTTCGCCGTCTGACCGGCGAGCGATTTCACCTCGGCCGCGACCACGGCGAAGCCGCGGCCGGCGTCGCCGGCGCGCGCCGCTTCGATTGTCGCGTTGAGCGCCAGCAGGTTGGTCTGGCCGGCGATCGCCTGGATCAGGCCGACGACCTCGCCGATCCGGCTGGCGGCGCGGCCCAGTTCGTTCATCGTGCCGACCGTGCGTTGCGCCTCCGAGACGGCGCGTTCGGCGACGTCGGTCGACTGGGACGCCTGCGAAGCGATCTCGCCGATCGAGGTAGCCAGTTCCTCGACCGAGTTCGCGGCGGCGGCGACGTTTTCGGATGCCGCCGTGACGCGCCGTTCGGCGGTGTGCGCCTCCGATGACACGGTGTCGGCCGATTTGTTCAGGTCGGCCGAGCTCGTTTCGAGCTTGAGCGATGCCGCGCGCAGCCTGCCGAGCGCGCGCCCGACCGATTGATTGAATTGAGCGATCGTCGCGGCAATCGAATTGCTGCGATCGATCTGCGCGGCGCTCGTCTGCGCCTGGGTGCGCGAGAGATTCTCGCGTTCGATGATGGTGTCGCGAAACACGATCACCGTGCGCGCCATATCGCCGATCTCGTCGCGGGCGCGAGTGGCGGGAATGCGCGCGGCGGTGTCGCCGGCGGCGAGCCGCTTCATCGCGTCGACGAGGCCGTGCAGCGGCCGCGTGATGCTGCGGCCGATCAGCCAGCTAAAGCCGAGGCCGAGGACAACCATGGCGATGCCGGCGAAGATGATGCCAAACCGGGTTCGCGCCTGGGACGCCGCCAGCGCAAACGATGCCTCTTCGGCATTCAGGCGCGCGCTGTTGATAATTGCGTCGGCAAGGGGCAGCACCATCTGGCTGTCCAGATCGATGGCGCGGCGCATCGATTGCACGCGGTCGAAACCATCGATCCACTGTGCGAAGGTGTCGGCGTAGTTCTTCACCCGCCGTTCGAGCGCGGATTTCATTTCGGGCGTGCCGTCGATCTGGTCGAACGCCGCGGTGAACCGCTTGTAGCCGGCGAAGAATTGGTGCTTCGACAGTTCGCGCTGGCTGTGGCGATATTCGGCTTCCTGCTGCCGCATGGACAGCAGCGTCATCATCAGTTTAATGGCGTCCGCCTCGGCGAGCCAGGTCATGGTGTTGTTGATCGTATATTCGACCGCATTGCCCGCGTCGCTTAAATTGCGGCGCAATCCGGACGATTCCTCAAACCCGAGAGTTTGCTGATCGCGCACCAACTCGCTGAAGCTGTCGGCCAGCATCGTCACGTTGCTGCGCAATGTCAGGATGTCGTTGGCGCGCTTGCGGTCGATCGCTGCTTCGATGATTTCGAGACCGGTCAGCGCACGCGCCTGTGTGCGTTCAAAGTCTACGACGAGACTGTCGCTTGGCGCGGCGCCGAAATCCTTGACCAGGATTCGGATGGCGGTGATCGTTCCCTTGAACTCGCGGCTGGCGTCGGCAAGCCTGGTCGATCCCGTGACGGTCTGAAAGGCATGCTCGACCTCTTTTTCACCGGCGATGTAGGTCAACCCATTGGCGAGAAAGCCGACCACCGGCACCAGCGCCAGCACGATCAGGCGCGTCCGGACCGAGAACGTGGTCAGTCTCCGGCTTAGCCGGTCGGTCGAAATCGAAAATCTGCCGAGGTGCATGGGCCGGGTTCAATTCGCCGAAGTCGGGAAATGCGGCGCGTACGGGGACCCGCGTAGAAAAGCCTGAAATGGTTAATTTTGTAGCAATCTCAACGACAAAACTGCGGCGGCCCCTGAAATAGGGCGGTTTTGGCCGACTTTGCTTTTGTGCACTGCACGCTTAGTGTAAGCGCCAGCCGGCACCACCCGATTACCCCCGCGTCCGGGAAGCTCAGAGGAACACATGCCGATCGCCGCCACCCGCTCCCCCGCCGATCACGACCTCGTCGACCTCAGCCGCGAGGCGACCCTGGCGCTCGATGCCCTGCTGGCGGACGCCGTGATCAAGGTGCGCGAACGCGTGATCGTCGAAGGCCATCCCGTGGCCAGCCTGTTCGACCGCGAGCAGCGCGCCACGCACGGCCTGGCCTGGCTCGCCACTTATGTCGAGGCGGTGCGCCAGCTGGCTGCCTACACGGAGCGCATGACGGCCAACGGCTTGTTTGGCGAACTCGAGGAGCAACTGGTCCGCATCGGCCTTGGCGAATGTCTGGCCCAGATCGTCGGCGGCATTCCGATGAGCCAGGGCGAACTGGTGCGGCCGAGCGATCTCGGCCTGACGCCGTCGCAGGTCGCCGCGCGCATCAACCCGGTGGTCGAGAGCCTGATCGTTTCCGGCAACACCGCCGAGCGGCGCGCCCGCCTGATGGAATTGATGCGCGCGCATCACGGCGCCACCATCGGGACAGCAGGTCTCGATGAGACGTTAGAATCGATACGCGAGGAGATGCGCCGCTTCGCCGACAACGAAGTTATCGGCAATGCGCAGGGCTGGCACAGAACCAACAGCTATATCCCGCTCGAGATTATCGCGCAAATGTCCGAGCTCGGCGTGTTCGGGCTCACCATCCCCGAGAATTTCGGCGGCATGGGGCTCGGCAAGGAGTCGATGTGCGTCGTGTCCGAGGAGCTGTCGCGCGGCTATATCGGCGTCGGCTCGCTCGGCACACGGTCGGAAATCGCCGCCGAACTCATCCTCGGCGGCGGCACTGCCGAGCAGAAAGCCAAATGGCTGCCGAAGCTGGCTTCCGGCGAAGTGCTGCCGACGGCGGTGTTCACCGAACCCAATACCGGCTCGGATCTCGCTTCGCTGAAGACGCGCGCGGTGCGCGAAGGCGATGTCTACAAGGTTTACGGCAACAAGACCTGGATTACCCATCCGGTGCGCGCCGACTTGATGACGCTTTTGGTGCGGACCAACCCGAAGGAGCCGGGACATCGCGGCCTGTCGATGCTGCTCGCGGAAAAGCCGCGGGGCGACGACAAGAATCCGTTCCCGGTGAAAGGCATGACCGGCACCGAAATCGAGGTGCTCGGCTATCGCGGCATGAAAGAGTACGAGATCGCCTTTGACGGCTTCGAGGTCAAGGCGGAGAACCTGCTCGGCGGCGTCGAAGGTCTCGGCTTCAAGCAACTGATGCAGACCTTCGAATCGGCGCGCATCCAGACCGCGGCGCGCGCCATCGGCGTGGCGCAGGCGGCGATGGAGCAGGCGATGTCCTACGCCAAGAGCCGGATCCAGTTCGGCCGGCCGATCGCGGATTTCCCGCGCGTCGGCGACAAGATCGTGATGATGGCGGTGGAGATCATGATCGCGCGCCAGCTCACATATCACGCCGCGCGCGAGAAGGATTCAGGCAGGCGATGCGATCTCGAAGCCGGCATGGCCAAGCTGTACGGCGCGCGGGTTGCCTGGGCCAATGCCGACAACGCTGTGCAGGTGCATGGCGGCAACGGCTTCGCGCTGGAATTCCCGGTGTCCCGCATTCTCTGCGACGCCCGCATTCTCAACATATTCGAGGGCGCTGCGGAGATTCAGGCGCAGGTCATCGCCCGCCGGCTGCTCGACGGCACGAATTAGCCGATTTTAGCAACGAAAATGCCTCCTCGCGCGTTTGACCTAGAGCAAAAGGCGTCCGCCGCGGCTGCTTTAGAATGAACGTATCATCCGGGAGGTCAATTTCATGTCCGCACTGTCAATTCATCAAGGCGAATGGGTTATCGTTTGCGATGGCGCCAAGGCGCTGGTGCTAGAAAATGTCGGCGACGCCAAGTTCCCCAATCTGAAGACGCGTGATGTCTATGAACAGAAATCACTGGCGACAAGCGAACTTGGCACCGACAAACCTGGCCGGTCCTTCAGCTCGTTCAGTCATGGCCGCAGTGCCGTCGAGCAGACTGACTACCACGATCAGGCCGAGACGGCCTTTCTCAGCGAACTTGCCAAAAAGCTTGAGGCTGCCGTCCATTCGCATCAGGTCAAGTCGCTGATCGTCATTGCGCCGCCGCGCGCGCTCGGCGTCATGCGCCAGCATTACGGCCACGCCCTGAAAGGCGCCGTTCGCGCCGAACTCGACAAGGACTACGTGAAAATGCCGATCCACGAGATCGAGAAGCACCTCACCGCCGCCTGATCTTCTTGACGCGATTGTGGCTTTCCGCCTGCGGCCGCGATGCTATGGTCGGCCCGAATTTGCTTCTTGTTTTTCGGACGGCGAATGAATCGACTTGATCGGATATTGCTGGGCGGTGCCTTTGTTCTTGCCGCAATGCTCGCGGCGGGAGCGCCGGCCCACGCGCAAACTCCGCCATCGTCGAAAGAGCGGCCGGCCGCGACCGAGCCGGACGCCAATCCGGTCAGCAATCCGATCACGGTGCCCGGATTCTGGGACCCGCGCCGGCGCCCGGAGCGGCCCGACCTGTCGCGCATCGGCGTCATCCGCTTTCTCACCGAGACCGACTATCCGCCGTTCAACTATGCCGGACCCGACGGCGCGCCGGCTGGCTTCAACGTCGATCTGGCGCGGCTGATCTGCGAGGAAATCAAGGTCGCCTGCACCGTCCAGATGCGGCGCTTCGACACGCTGGTCGACAGCCTGAATACTAACAGCGGCGACGCAGTGATTGCCTCGATCGGGGCGACGCCGGAGATGCGCAAGCGCGTCGATTTCAGCGATCCTTATTACCGCACGCCGGCCCGCTTCGTGGCGCGGCGCGACGCGCCGGCCGATTTGCGGCTGGAAGCGCTCGACGGCAAGAAAGTCGGCGTCGTCGCCGGCACCGCGCACGAGGCCTACATCAAGGCGCTGTTCACCGAAGCGGCGTTGCAGCCGTTTCCCAGCGCCGAAGCCGCGCGCGCCGCGCTGAAGAAAAGCGAAGTCGATCTGTTGTTCGGCGACGGCGTCTCGCTGGCATTCTGGCTCAACGGCACCGACTCCGCGGGCTGCTGCGAATTCCGCGGCGGGCCCTATCTGGAGAGCCGCTACTTCGGCGAAGGCGTCGGCATCGCGGTGCGGCGCGGCAACGATTTGATGCGGCAGGCGTTCAACTGGGCGCTGTTCAGGCTGTGGGAAAAAGGCCGCTTCACCGACCTGTGGCTTCGGTATTTTCCGATCAGTCCGTTTTGATCGATGAGCCGGTCGCCGCCAGCCGCGATGCCGAAGGCGATGCTTTGGCTCGCCGGTCTCACCGCAGCTGTTTGCTGGGCTGGACTGGCGCTGCAACTGCGCCTCGTGATCGTCGCGGCGGCGGAGCTTGGCGCCGGCGTTGCGGCCGCGATCCTGGCCTATGCGTCGTTCTTCACCATTCAAACGGTGCTGATGGCCGCCCTCATCACGAGCCGCGCCGCGATCGGAATGGATGAGCGCTGGCCGAGCGCGCGGTTCAAGGCGGCGATTGCCGTCTATGTCGCGGTCGCCGGACTGGTTTTCGCCGTGGTCCTGCGGCCGTTGTTTCAGCATAGCGGTCTGCAACTATGGACCGACGTTGTGTTGCACTACGCGGTGCCGCCGCTTTACGGTCTGTTCTGGTTCCTGACCGTGCCGAAACAGGACTTGCGCTGGCGCGACGCGGCGATCTGGCTGATCTATCCACTGTGCTACCTCGTCGGCGTGCTGGCCTACGGCCTGTGGTCGCGCTTTTTCCCTTATCCGTTCTTCGATCTGCCGAAGATCGGCCCCGCCGCATTGGTCATGGCGGTCGCCGGTCTCG
>JAUSBQ010000047.1 GCA_030651965.1 Pseudolabrys sp.
GCGCATCATCGGCGAGCGGGCAGGGCTGGAGGCCGATATCGGCCGTCTGCTGATCGAGGCGGAAGAACTCACCAAGGACAATACCGGGCTGACTTTGGTCGTCGCTTTCAATTATGGCGCGCGTCAGGAAATCGCGCGCGCCACGCGCCGCATTGTCGAGGCCGTGGCGGGGGGCCGCCTCGCAGCCGACGCCATCACGCCCGATACGATCGGCGGCTACCTCGATGCGCCCGATCTGCCGGATCCCGACCTGATTATCCGCACCAGCGGCGAACAGCGGCTGTCGAATTTCCTGTTGTGGCAGGCGGCCTATAGCGAACTGGTGTTCGTTCCGACCTATTGGCCCGATTTCGACCGCGCCACGCTCGAGGGCGCGATCCGCGCGTATCAGCAACGCGAGCGGCGGTTCGGCGGGCTTGCTGCCAAAGCCGCTGCCTTGGGCGGGTCTTGAGCCCGTGGCGGAACCGGGGCCCAGCGCACAACCTTCGACGACCAGCAATCTGACGCTGCGCATTGCCTCGGCCGTGGTGATGATGCCGCTCGCGCTCGGCACCGCTTACGTCGGCTATTGGCCGTTCGCGCTGTTCTGGGCGATCGCCGCGATTGCGATTCTGTGGGAATGGACGACCCTGGTCTCCGGCCGCAGCAATCACCTGGTGTTTTCATCCTGTGCCGGTGCGCTCGTTGTCGCCGGGATTCTCGTCTTTCAGGCGCGGCCGTTGACCGCGATTAGTATTGTCGGGCTCGGCGCGCTCACCGCGGCGATCCTGGCGCCGCGCCAGCAACGGGCCTGGCTTGCCGGCGGCGTTGTTTATGCCGGGGCTTTGTTGCTGTCGGCCATCGTGCTGCGCGGCGACGCGTGGCTTGGCTTCGTCGCGCTGGTTCTGCTGTTCGCCGTTGTGTGGACGACCGACATTTTCGGATACTTCGCCGGCCGGGCCATTGGCGGGCCGAAGCTGATGCCCTCGGTCAGTCCGAAGAAAACCTGGTCGGGCGCGATTGCCGGTGCGGTGGGCGCCATGATCGTTGCGGCGCTCGTGGCGAAATTATTCGGCGTCGGCGTGCTCGCTCTCGCCGGGCTGGCGCTGGTGCTGTCGGTCGTGTCGCAGGCCGGTGATCTTTTCGAGTCGTCAATCAAGCGACGCTTCGGCGCCAAGGATGCCAGCGGGCTCATTCCCGGCCATGGCGGCGTGATGGACCGGCTCGACGGCTTCTGGGCGGCCGCCGTCGCCGCCTGCATCATCGGTGTTGCGCGCGGCGGCTTCGACGACGCCGCGCGCGGCCTGCTGATATGGTGAGCGCGCCGCGCAGCGTGACGATCCTCGGCGCGACCGGCTCGATCGGCGCCAGCACCGTCGATCTGATCAAACGCAATCCGGAACGCTTCCGCGTCGAGGCCGTCGCATCGGGTAGCAACGCCACGGCGCTGGCCCAGGTCGCGCGCGATGTCGGCGCCCGCATCGCGGTTGTTGCCGATCCGTTTAGTTACGGCGCGCTGAAGGACGCTTTGGCCGGCAGTGGCATCGAAGCGGCGGCGGGCGCGCCGGCGCTGATCGAGGCCGCGCTGTATCCGGCGGACTGGGTGATGGCGGCGATTGCCGGCGCGGTGGGCTTGAAGCCGACGATGGCGGCGGTCGAACGCGGCGCCACTGTCGCGCTCGCCAACAAGGAATGCCTGGTCTGCGCCGGCGCGCTGTTCATGCGCGCCGCCGCGGCCTCCGGTGCCACCGTTCTGCCGGTCGACAGCGAACACAATGCGCTGTTTCAGGCGCTCGGTGCCGGCCGGCGCGAAGACGTGCGCCGGGTGATCCTCACCGCGTCGGGCGGACCGTTCCGCACCTGGCCGCTGGAGGCGATCCGGCAGGCAACGCCGGAGCAGGCGCTGCGCCATCCGAACTGGTCGATGGGTCCGAAGGTCACCATCGATTCCGCCAGCCTGATGAACAAGGGTCTGGAGTTGATCGAGGCGCATCACCTGTTCGCGCTGGCGCCGGACGATATCGACGTGCTGGTTCATCCGCAGTCGGTCGTGCACGGCCTGGTCGAATTCCGCGACGGCTCGGTGGTCGCCCAACTCGGTCCCGCCGACATGCGGGTGCCGATCGCGCATTGCCTGGCGTGGCCGCAGCGCCTTGATGGCCCGGCGCCGCGCCTCGACCTTGCCAAGTTGCGCGAGTTGACCTTCGAGGATCCGGATTTCGTTCGCTTCCCCGCTTTAGCGCTCGCCCGGCAGGCGATGGAGCGGGGCGGAGCGGCCCCGACTGTGTTGAATGCCGCCGACGAGATTGCCGTCGCCGAATTCATCGGCGGCCGGATACCATTCCTGGCGATTGCCGCGCTGGTCGAAAAGACCCTGGACGCGGCCGACAGGCGGGGCCTTTTGTCCGATCCGCCTACCATCGACGCGGCTTTGGCCGTTGACCATATTGCAAGAAGTCTGGCCATGGATCTCCTTGGACCTCTTGCTCAATAATGCCGTAAAGGCATCCTAGTAAGCTTTCGGTAATACTGATGACGGCCTATGGGCCGGGACCTCGGGGAATGTAATGGGTACGGATATCATGAGCAGCCTTGGCGCATTCGGCGGCGGTGTCGTCGGCTATGCGGTGCCGTTCCTGTTTGTGCTGACGGTCGTGGTCTTCTTCCATGAGCTCGGCCATTTCCTGGTGGCGCGCTGGTGCGGCATCAAGGTGCTGGTATTCTCGCTCGGCTTCGGTCCCGAGATCGTCGGCTTCAACGACAAGCACGGCACCCGCTGGAAGCTCTCGGCCATCCCGCTCGGCGGCTATGTGAAATTCTTCGGCGACGACAATGCCGCGAGCGTTCCCGATCATGCGGCGGCCGCCACCATGAGCGCCACCGAGCGCAACGACAGTTTCGTCCACAAGCCGGTGGGCAAGCGCGCCGCCGTCGTCGCGGCCGGTCCGATCGCCAATTTCATCCTGGCGATCGCAATTTTCGCCGGGATTTTCATGATTTCCGGCAAACAGACGACGACCGCGCGGGTCGATGCCATCCAGGACGGCAGCGCCGCGCAGGCGGCCGGCTTCAAGGCGGGCGATCTGGTGCTGTCGATCAATGGCGTCAAGATCGAGAGCTTCTCGGAGATGCAGCGCATCGTCAGCATCAGCGCCGGCGAAACCCTCAGCGTCGAGGTCGAGCGCGGCGGCGTGCCGGTCATCCTCAAGGCCGTGCCGCAGATGCGCGAGCTGAAGGACAATTTCGGCAATGTGCATCGGCTAGGCGTGCTCGGCATCAGCCGCTCGATGGCGGCGGGCGACATCAAGAACGAGAAAATGGGGCCGGTGACGGCGGTTGTCGCGGGCGCCCAGGAGACCTGGTTCGTTGTCGACCGGACCTTGTCTTATATCGGCGGGATATTTACCGGGCGCGAGGCCGCCGACCAGCTCGGCGGGCCGATTCGGATTGCCCAGGTGTCCGGGCAGGTGGCGACCGCCGGATTCACCGCTCTGGTACATCTGACGGCGGTGCTTTCGGTCTCGATCGGGCTTTTGAACCTGTTTCCGATCCCGCTGCTCGACGGTGGTCACCTTTTGTTCTATGGAATCGAAGCCGCGCGCGGCCGGCCGCTATCGGAGCGGGCCCAGGAGTTCGGGTTCCGGATTGGCCTGGCGATCGTCGTAATGTTGATGATTTTTGCAACCTTTAATGACATCCTGCACTTGGCCACGTCATAGGCGTGCCACGATGTCGCTCATGACCGTTGCCCATAGGCAACTTTATGAGGGGAAAGGGAAACTTGGCGCGGCGGTTTCGTTTGCAGTGCGTCGAAAACGCTGTACAAAGCTCGAAGTAAGTCGACCCGAGAGTCTCGGGTGCGGGACGGCCTTGGCCGTAAGGAAGCGGTTTTTTCGGACCGCAAGGATAAAAGGGCGCGTAGCGCATGAGACTTAGTGTGCGGGTGGTTCGGGGACTTGCCCTTAGCTTTTTGGTCCTCGGTGGTATCCTTGCCGGTGCCGGTGTGGCGACAGTCGTTTCGACTGGCGCGGCGCTCGCTCAAGCGGCCAGCAACGTCGTGGTCCAAGGCAACCGTCGCGTCGAGTCCGACACGGTGCGGTCCTATTTCCGTCCCGGCCCGGGCGGCCGTCTCGGTCCCAACGAAGTCGACGAAGGCCTGAAGGCGCTCTACGCGACCGGTCTGTTCGCCGACGTTCGCATCAACCATTCCGGCAACCGTGTGATCGTTACCGTGGTCGAAAACCCGGTGCTGAACCGCGTTGCCTTCGAAGGCAACAAGAAGGCCAAGGACGACCAGCTCAAGACCGAAGTGCAATCGAAGCCGCGCGGTACGCTGTCGAAGCCGACCGTGCAGGCCGACGTTCAGCGCATCATCGAAATCTACAATCGCAGCGGCCGCTTCGACGTTACTGTCGAGCCCAAGATCATCGAATTGCCGAACAACCGCGTCGACCTCGTTTTCGAGATCAAGGAAGGCGCCAAGACCGGCATCAAGGACATCAAGTTCGTCGGCGCCAAGGCGTTTTCTCATGGCCGGTTGAAGGAGGTCATCAAGACCTCGGAAAGCAATCTTCTCAGCTTTCTCCAGACCACCGACATCTACGATCCGGATCGCATCGAAGCCGACCGCGATCTGTTGCGCCGCTTCTATCTCAAGCACGGCTATGCCGACGTGCGCATCGTCTCGGCGATCGGCGAATACGATCCGGCCAAAAAAGGCTTCCTCGTTACCTTCAACATCGACGAAGGAAATCAGTACCGCGTCGGCACCGTCGACGTGGTGTCGAACGTAAGAGCGATCGATCCGACGACGTTGCGCGGCTCCCTCAAGATGAGCGCCGGCAGCGTCTACAACGCCGATATGCTCGAGAAGAGCGTCGAGGCGATGACGATCGAAGCGGCCAAGCGTGGCTATGCTTTCGCTACCGTCCGCCCGCGCGGCGACCGCCATCCGGAAACGCGCACCATCAATCTGGCTTTCGTTGTCGACGAAGGGCAGCGCGCCTACATCGAGCGCATCAACATCCGCGGCAATGTCCGCACGCGCGACTATGTCATCCGCCGCGAATTCGATCTGAGCGAGGGCGACGCCTATAACCGCGCGCTGGTCGACCGTGCCGAACGCCGCCTGACGAACCTCGACTTCTTCAAGACGGTCAAGATTACCAACGAGCCCGGCTCGGCGCCGGATCGCGTTGTGGTCAATGTCGACGTGGAAGAAAAACCGACCGGCGAATTCTCCATCGCCGGCGGCTATTCGACCGCCGACGGCTTCATTGCCGAGACCAGCGTCGCCGACCGTAACCTGATGGGCCGCGGCCAGTTCGCCAAAGCTTCGGTGACCTACGGCCAGCGGACGCGCGGTTTCGATCTGTCCTTCGTTGAGCCTTATCTGCTTGGCTATCGTATGGCCGGCGGCATCGATCTTTTCGGCAAGCAGAACCTTGCGTCGTCCTCGGTGTCCTATGACACCAATTCGATCGGCGGCAAGCTGCGCCTCGGCTTCGCGCTGACCGAGGAGATTTCTCTGCAGCCGCACTACACGCTGTATCGCCAGGAAATCACGCTGGATTCCTACTATAATTGCTATCCGGCGGTGTCGGGTGTCTGTCAGCCTGCCGCATTGCCGATCCGCAAGGAATTGGCCGCCGGCCCGGTCACGGTGTCGATGGTCGGCTTTACGACGAACTACAACACGCTCGACAACAACAAGAGTCCAACCAGCGGTCTGATCGCCAGCGTGACGCAGGATTTCGCTGGCGTCGGCGGCGACGTGAAATTCATTCGCACCACTGGCGAAATCCGCAACTACTACGAAGTGCTGCCGGACGTGATCGGCGTCGTCAAACTGCAAGCTGGCAACATCGCCGGCTGGGGCGGCAAGGACCTGCGCATGCTGGATCACTTCCAGATGGGTCCGAACCTGGTCCGTGGCTTCGCGTCCGCCGGTCTCGGCCCGCGTGATCTGACGCCGGGAACGACCAATGAGGCGCTCGGCGGCACCATGTTCTGGGGCACCAGCGTTGAATTCCAGACGCCGCTTTACTTCCTGCCGAAGGAAATCGGCATCAAGTTTGCGACCTTTGCCGACGCTGGTTCGGTGTGGGGATACAAAGGCCCGACCACATATAATCAGTCGGGTACGCCCGAATTTCTCGAGGTCGGGCTGGGCGATGCCAGCATGATCCGTTCGTCGGTCGGTGTCGGTCTGATTTGGGACTCGCCGCTTGGACCGTTGCGCTTCGATCTTGCCTATCCGCTCAAGAAGTACTGTGCGGCATCGGTGACCGGCGGCGGCGAGGTATGCGATCGGACTCAGATCTTCCGGTTCGGCGGCGGCACGAAGTTCTAATCGTCGCTGCGATGGACGGAGCGGCACTTGCGGTATGAGCGAGCCGGTATTCCTACGCGACACGCGCGGTCTCTCGACTGACGAGATCGTCGTACTGACCGGCGCGGCCGTCCCGCAGGGGACCGTGCGCGCCCGTCATATCGTCAACGTGGCGCCGCTCGATCGGGCTTCGCCATCGGACATCTCCTTCTTCGATAACAAGCGTTTCAGCACAGCCGCGTCCAACACCCATGCCGGCGTGTGCCTGACCAGCGCGGCGCTGGCCAAGGAACTGCCGCCACGCGTCACGGTGCTGGTGGTGAAAGAGCCGTTCCGCGCTTTCGTGCAGGTGGCGCGCGCTTTGTTTCCGCAATCGCTGCGGCCGTCATCGCTGGCGCAACCGGGAACGGTGGCCGGCGCGCATATCGACGCCACCGCCCGGCTGGAGAGCGGCGTAACCGTTGAGCCCGGCGCGGTCATCGGTCCGCTGACCGAGATCGGCAGCGGCACCGTCGTCGGCGCGGCGGCGGTCATCGGCACCGATGTCCGCATCGGCCGCGATTGTTCGATCGGGCCCGGCGCGGTGCTGACCAATGCATTGATCGGCGACCGCGTCATCATCCATCCGGGCTGCAAGATCGGACAGGACGGCTTTGGCTTCGTCATGGGCGGTCGCGGCCATCTCAAGGTGCCGCAGCTCGGCCGGGTCATCATCCAGGACGATGTCGAGATCGGCGCCGGCACCACCATCGACCGCGGCGGCATCCGCGACACGGTAATCGGTGAGGGCACCAAGATCGACAACCTGGTTCAGGTCGGCCACAATGTCAGCATCGGCCGGCACTGCATCGTGGTGGCGCATACCGGGATTTCCGGCAGCTCGACCCTCGAGGATTACGTCGTTCTCGGCGCGCGCGTCGGCATCAACAACGACGTGACGGTCGGGGAAGGCGCGCAGATCGCTGCGATCAGCAACGTCAACGGCAACGTGCCGCCCGGCGCGCGCTGGGGCGGCACGCCGGCCAAGCCGGTGAAACAGTGGTTCCGTGAGGTCATGGCCGTCGAGCGGCTCGCACGCGCAAGGGATGGCGCCGCACCAGCGGCCGACGAGTGAGAAATGCCCATGGATGAAGTCGTCAAGAGAATGGAAGCCGCCGATATCGCCGTGGTGATGCAGATGCTGCCGCATCGCTATCCGTTTCTTCTGGTCGACCGGGTGATCGGCATTCGCGGTGACGAATTCGGCATCGGCATCAAGAACGTCACGATCAACGAGCCGCAGTTTCAGGGGCATTTCCCCGGCAATCCGATTTTCCCCGGCGTCCTGCTGATTGAGGGCATGGCGCAAACCGCCGGCGTTCTGTGCATTACCGCGACGTCGTCGAGCCAGCCCAAATCGGTGTTCTTCCTCACCATCGACAAGGCCAAGTTTCGCAAACCCGTGGTGCCCGGCGACACCGTCGAATATCACATGACCCGCACCGCGCGGCGCAAGAACATGTGGTGGTATCACGGCGACGCCAAAGTGAACGGCGTGACCGTCGCCGAAGCCGATCTCGGCGCCATGATTTCAGACCGATGAGCGTGGCCCCATGAGCGTTGCCCTATGAGCGTTGGGATGGTGGACGCCAAAGCCGAGACCCGGATCGACCCGACGGCGCGGATCGAGGCCGGCGCGGTCATCGGGCAGGGCGCGCAGATCGGGCCTTATTGCACCATCGGTCCGCACGTCACGATCGGCGACAACTGCCGGCTGCTCGCCCATGTCAATATTACCGGGCACACCACGATCGGCTCGCGCACCGTTATTCGTCCGTTTGCTTCGCTTGGCTCGCCGCCGCAATCGTTCAGCTATCGCGGTGGCCCGACCCGGCTGACCGTGGGTGCCGACTGCGATATCCGTGAGAACGTCACCATGAATACCGGCACGGAGGATGACCACGGCCTGACCGAAGTCGGTAACAATTGTTTTCTGATGGTCGGTAGCCACATCGGCCACGATTGCCGCGTCGGCAACAACGTCGTCTTCGCCAACAACACCATGCTCGGCGGTCATGTCACCGTCGGCGATAAGGTCGTGTTCGGCGGCAATGTCGCGGTGCGTCAGTTCGTGCGCATCGGCGAAGGTGCGATGATCGTCGGCATGAGCGGCGTGCGCGCCGACGTCATTCCGTTCGGCATGGCGCAAGGTCCGCTGGCGTTCCTGGTTGGGCTGAACGTTGTCGGCATGCGGCGGCGCGGGCTGTCGAAGGCGGAAATTCACGGCGTGCGCGCGGCCTATCGCGATCTGTTTTTCGGTGGAGGCGAATTCCGCGCCCGCATCGATCGTGTCGCGGCCGAGCACACGGGCAATGCGCTGGTGGCGCGCATTTTCGAATTCATCCGCGCGGGAAAGCGGCCTTTCACCATGGCGATCAATCGCGCCGAGGCGGGCACAGACGCATGACCGCCGCGCCGCCGGTGAGCCGCGAAGCGCCGCTTGCCATGATCTGCGGCGGCGGCAGTCTGCCGTTGGCGGTTGCGGACAAAGTGGCGGCATCCGGGCGGCGGGTCGTCTTGTTTCCTTTGCGCGGCGCGGCCGAAGGCACGACGTTCGACCGGTATACGCATCATTGGCTTTACATCGGCCAGATCGGCAAGTTCCTGCGCCTGGCGCGGGCCGAAGGCTGCACGGAAGTCGTATTCATCGGCGCCCTGGTGCGGCCGTCGATCTGGCAGGTGCACCCGGATCTTGGCGGCCTGCGGGTGCTGCCGCGCGCGCTCAAGGCGTTTCGCGGTGGTGACAATCATCTCCTGTCCGGCATGAGCGACCTGCTCGAAAGCAAAGGGCTGCGGCTGCGCGGCGCGCATGAGGTGGCGCCGGAAATACTGGTGCCGGCGGGCGCGCTCGGCCGGGTTCAGCCCTCGGAGCGCGACCGCGCGGATATCGCGCTGGGGCTCGATTATCTGCACGCGGCGGGCCGCTTCGACATCGGCCAGGCCGTCGTCGTGTCCGGTCTCCACATCCTCGCCGTCGAGGCCGCCGAGGGCACCGATGGCATGCTCAGCCGCATTGCCGAACTGCGCGCCAATGGCCGCATTCGCGCCGCCAGCGGCAAAGGCGTGCTCGTCAAGGCGGTGAAGCCCGACCAGGATCGGCGCTTCGACCTGCCGTCAATCGGGCCGCGCACGGTCGAGGGCGTTGCGCATGCCGGACTAGGCGGCATCGCGGTGACTGCCGGCGCGGCGATCATCGCCGAGCCGGACCGGCTTATCGCTGCGGCCGACCGGGCCGGTATATTTGTCGTCGGCGTGGCGCCGGGGGGCTCGGCATGACCTCCCAGGCCGCCGGGCCGCATGTCTATCTGGTGGCCGGCGAGGAATCCGGCGACCGTCTCGGCGCGGCTTTGATCGGGGCGCTGCGCCGCGCCGACGGCAATGTCCGGTTTTCCGCCGTCGGCGGCAGCCATATGGCGGCCGTGGGCGTGCCTTCGCTGTTTCCGCTCGGCGATCTGGCGATCATGGGTTTTGCCGCGATCGTCGCCAGCCTGCCGAAGATACTCAAGCGCATCCGCGAGACAGCCGACGCGGTCATCGCCGCCGATCCCGACGTGCTGGTGATCATCGACAGTCCGGAATTCACCCATCGCGTCGCGCGCCAGGTGCGCGCCCGCGCGCCGCATATCCGGATCGTCGACTATGTCTGCCCGTCGGTCTGGGCCTGGCGGCCCGGCCGGGCGCGCGCCATGCGGGCTTACGTCGACCACGTCCTGGCCCTGCTGCCATTCGAGCCGGCGGCGATGGCGAGACTGGGCGGCCCGCCGACCGATTATGTCGGGCATCCGTTGATCGAGCGGGTCGCGGAGCTGCGGCCGGATCCGGACGAGGCGCGCCGGCGCTTGCGCGATCCGCCGCTCTTGCTTGTCCTGCCCGGCAGCCGGGCCGGCGAAATCCGGCGCATGAGCAGGATGTTCGGCGATACGCTGGCGCTGCTCGCCGTCCAGCGCGGTCCCTTCGACGTGGTCGTCCCGGCGGTGCCGCGGCTGGAGGGCGCGGTGCGCGAAGCGGTCGCGACCTGGCCGGTGCCGGTGCGGATCGTCACCGATCCGGACGCCAAACACCTGGCCTTCCGTCATGCCCGCGCCGCGCTGACAAAGTCGGGGACCTCGACCCTGGAATTGGGGCTGGCGGGCGTTCCCATGGTCGCCGCGTACCTGGTTTCGACGCTCGAGGCCGTGGTCGGCAGCCTGCTGATCCGCGCCCCCAGCGCCATCCTAACCAATATCAATCTTTGGGACAACGCGGTAACCGA
>JAUSBQ010000051.1 GCA_030651965.1 Pseudolabrys sp.
ATGTCGCAGCCGGCCGAAAAGCGCGAAGGCAAGCCCGCAATGCTGAAAGACAGGGATTTCCAGTGGGAAGACCCGCTCGGCATCGAGTTCGAATTGACCGAGGAAGAGCGCATGGTGCGCGACACCGCGCGCGGCTTCGCGCAAAGCTATCTGATGCCGCGCATCAAGGAAGCCTACGCCAACGAAACGCACGATCCGCAGAACCTTCCCGAGATGGGCAAGCTCGGCCTGCTCGGGCCGACCATTCCGGAAGAATACGGCGGCGCCGGCCTAGGCTATGTCGCCTACGGCCTGATCGCGCGTGAACTCGAGCGTGTCGATTCCGGCTACCGCTCGACCATGTCGGTTCAGTCGTCGCTGGTGATGCACCCGATCTACGCCTACGGCACCGAAGCGCAGCGCCGCAAATATCTGCCCAAGCTGGCGACCGGCGAATGGGTCGGCTGCTTCGGCCTCACCGAGCCGGACCACGGTTCCGATCCCGGCTCGATGGTGACGCGCGCCGAGAAGGTGGCCTCCGGCTACAAGCTCAATGGCGCCAAGACCTGGATTTCCAATGCGCCCTTCGCCGACATCGCGGTGGTGTGGGCCAAGCTCGATGGCGTCATTCGCGGCTTCATCGTCGAGCGCGGCATGAAAGGTTTCTCGACGCCGAAGATCGAAGGCAAGCTGTCGTTGCGCGCCTCGACCACCGGCGAGATCGTTTTGGTCGATTGCGTCGTGCCGGAAGAAAACCTGCTGCCGAATGCGTCGGGGCTGGCCGGGCCGTTCGGCTGTCTCAACAATGCGCGCTACGGCATTGCCTGGGGCGTGATGGGCGCGGCCGAATTCTGCTGGCACGCCGCGCGGCAGTACACGCTCGACCGCAAGCAGTTCAACCGGCCGCTTGCCGCCAACCAGCTGGTGCAGAAGAAGCTCGCCGACATGCAGACCGAAATCGCGCTCGGCACCGCCGGCGCCTTGCGGCTTGGCCGCATGCTCGAGCAGGGCCGCGCCGCGCCGCCGTCGATTTCGCTGATGAAGCGCAACAATTGCGGCAAGGCGCTCGACATCGCCCGCGTCGCCCGCGACATGCACGGCGGCAACGGCATCTCCGGCGAATATCACGTCATGCGCGTGCTATCGAACCTCGAGACGGTCAACACCTACGAGGGCACGCACGACATCCACGCGCTGATCCTCGGCCGCGCGCAGACGGGGATACAGGCGTTTTTCTAGAGCATGATCCCGAAAAGTGGGAACCGGTTTTCAGATAAGATCATGCTCAAACAAAATGTCCGAGCGCCTGCGTCTGCCGCGCCAATTCCACCACGCGGCGGGTCATGGCGCTGTCGGGATCGGTGAGCGGATCGAGCACGGTGAAGTGGTTGGCGCCGGCGATTTCCTCGTAGCGCGTCCGCGCCTTGCCCTGCCAGCCGTCGGCAATGGCCTTGCTCTGCCGCAGGAACTCCGACGATTCGATGCCGCCCACGACGGCATCTAAAGTGCGGCCGACCGGCACCTGCCAGAAAAGCGGCGAAACATCGTGCGCCGACTTTTCGGTCAGCTTGAGGTCGGCGTTGACTGAAATTTTCGTCAGCACGGTCAGATCGAAGGCGCCGGAAATCGCATAGGCCGCCGGCACCAGATCGTTCGGCGCTGAAGGGTCGAGCGTCTTCCACTCGGTCGCCGCCATGCAGGCGGCGAGATGGCCGCCGGCGGAATGGCCGAACACCGTCACGCGCTTCTTTTGCGCGCGCCAGAGGTGCAGCACCGCGGCGCGCATCTGCTCGATGATCGTGGCGACCGTAACGGTGGGCGCCAGATCGTAGCCGACGACCGCGACCGTCACGCCATGGGCGTTAGCGCCTTTCGCCATCTGGCTGAACATCTTGGGATCGAGCGCGCGCCACCAGCCGCCATGAATGAACATGGCGAGCGGCGCGTCGGCTTTCGCGTCCTTGCCCGGAAACAGATCGATGGTCTGGCGCGGCGACGGCCCATAGGAAATGCCGAGCGTCGCGCCCGGCGAGGCGGCGCGGTAGGCGTCGGTTTCGCGCTGCCAGCGGGCGAAGATTTCCGGATGTTCCGGCACGCGGGCGCGGTTGTCGTATTCTTTCTCGTAATCGATGGTCATGCAGCAACTCCCGCGCGCGCAAATGAACAAGGCGCGGGAGATTGGCGCAAGCGGACCCCCGGAGCAAGAGAGGTGCGGGGATGCGGGAATTGCGCTAGACTCCCCTACCATGTCGTCCATCGCCAAACCCATGCTCGTGCCCATCGATGGCCGCCAGTCGGAGGCAGCGCTCGCGGTCGCGCGCGGCACCGCGAGGCTGCTGCACGCCCATGGTTTCAACGTGGTCAGCGAACTGCCGCTGCCGTCGGGCCGTAGAGCGGATCTGGTGGCGCTCGATCCCGGCGGCGCGATCTGGATCGTCGAGATTAAGTCATCGGTGGCCGATTTTCGCGCCGACCAGAAATGGCAGGACTACCGCGCTCATTGCGACCGGCTGTTCTTCGCCACGTCGCAGGACGTGCCGTGCGAGATCTTCCCGCCCGACACCGGCCTCATTGTCGCAGATCATTTCGGCGCCGAATTTCACTGCGAAGCGCCCGAGCACAGGCTCGCGGCGGCGACGCGCAAGGCGATGATGCTGTTGTTCGCCCGCGCCGCTGCGATGCGATTGCAGTCGCTGATCGATCCGGCGGGGCCTTACGAGGCGATGGACTAGCCAGAGAGATTAACGCG
>JAUSBQ010000273.1 GCA_030651965.1 Pseudolabrys sp.
GCACGCTCGTCGGCACGATCGGCATGGCCGTGACCCTGACAATTTTTATAGCGATTCCCTGCGGCTACTTTTTTGTCGAGTATCGGAACCTCGCGCATGAAATGGACTACAAGTCCAAGCTGGCCGCCGCGCGTGTCGCCAAATACGTCTATATGCATCAGTCGCTTTGGCAGTATCAGGGGCCCCGCCTCGCCGAACTGATCGAACTCGGCACCGCCGATGGCAAAAACTTCTCCCTCAATGTCCGTGACGATACCGGCGCCGTCATCGCCGGCGCCGGGCCGGCCCTGGATGAGCCGGTGATGACCCGCGCCAATCCGATTGTCGTATCGGGTGCCGTGATCGGCCGGGTCGAAGGCATGAGCAGCCTTCATCCGCTGCTGTGGGAAACCGGTCTTGCCGCGTTGTTGAGCGCCATCTTCGGCATCGGCATCTACTTCGCCGTGCGGGTGTTTCCGCTCAAGGTGCTGGATAACACCGTGGGCGCGCTGGAGACCGCCAAGGAGACGATCGAGTCCAGAAACGCGCAATTGAATGTGCAGAACGAGCGTTTTGACACCGCGCTGACGAACATGTCGCAAGGCCTGTGCATGTTCGACAAGAATCGAAAGCTCGTGATATCCAATCCGCGTTTCGCGGAGATCTACGGACTGCCGGCACACGCAGTCAAGCCAGGCATGACGACGCCGGAGTTGATGGCTTTTGCCGCCGCCTCCGGCGGCGCTTCGGATGCCGATCCGGCCGCCACGCTGGCGATGAGGGAGAGTATTGCCCGCGAAGGCAAGCCGGGTACGCTGGTGCAGCGCCTGACCGACGGCCGCAACATCGCGATTTCGTACCGGCCGATGCCGAGCGGCGGCTTCGTCGTCACATTCGAGGATATTTCCGAACGGCTTCTCGCCGAGGAGAAGATCAAGCATCTGGCGCACTATGACGCGCTCACGGACCTGCCGAACCGGGTGACTTTCTACGACCGGCTGGGCTCGGTCCTCTCTCATTTGCGGCGTTCCGAATCCATCGCGGTGCTGAGCCTCGATCTCGATCATTTCAAGAACGTCAACGATACGCTCGGGCATCCCGTGGGCGACCGCCTGTTGCAGGCGGCGGCGGAGCGCATGCGCAGTTGCGTTCGCGTCGAAGATATCGTGGCCCGGTTGGGCGGCGATGAATTCGCCATTGGCCAGGTGCCCTGCGAGCAGGGGCTCGATGTCACGATCCTCGCGCAGCGTCTGATCGAGGTGGTCGGCGCTCCCTACGATATCGATGGCCATCAGGTAGTGGTTGGCGTCAGTGTCGGCATCGCCATCGCGCCGCATGACGGCACCGAGCCGGACAGCATCATGAAAAACGCGGATCTGGCGCTGTACCGGGCGAAGGCCGACGGCGGCGGGTTGTACCGCTTCTTCGAGATCGAGATGGATGAGCGCATGCGGGCGCGCCACGCCCTCGAACTCGATCTTCGCAAGGCAATCGTGAATGGCGAGTTCGAGCTTTACTATCAACCCATCATCGACGTCAAAAGCAGTCAAATCACCAGCTTCGAAGCGCTCATCCGCTGGCATCATCCCGAGCGCGGCATGATTCCGCCGCTCGATTTCATTCCGATCGCGGAAGAGACCGGCCTCATCGTGCAAATAGGAGAATGGGTGCTGCGGCAGGCCTGTACCGAAGCCGCGCGCTGGCCGACGCACGTGACGATCGCGGTGAACCTCTCCCCAGCCCAGTTCAAGAGCCGGAATCTGGTGCCTATGGTCATTAATGCGCTGGCGACCTCCGGTCTGCCGGCGACCCGGCTGGAGCTGGAGATCACTGAAATGGTGCTGGTGCAGGAGAATGACGGGGCTTTCGCCATTCTTCATCAATTGCGCGATCTTGGTATCAGGATTGCGATGGATGATTTCGGCACCGGATATTCGTCGCTCGGCTATCTTCGCAGCTTCCCGTTCAACAAGATCAAGATCGACCAGTCCTTCATCCGCGATTTGCCTGGAAAGCAGGACAGTTTGGCGATCGTGCGCGCCGTGGTCGGATTGAGCAGCAGCCTGGGGATCACGACGACCGCCGAAGGGGTGGAGACGGGCGAGCAGCTCGCGAGCGTGACGGCGGAAGGCTGCACCGAAGCCCAAGGCTACCTTTACAGTTGGCCCAAGCCGGCCGCGGATGTCATGCGAATCCTTGCCGAGCAAGGTCCAAAGGCCGAGGCCGTCGCCTGATGGCCGGCTGGCCCGGGTGGTCACGCCTCGTTTCGCGAGAACTACGCGACTTGGGAATATCTAAGCTCGAACAGCAACACGGAACCTTTCCGCCCATGCCACGTCTGCGCGACTTCAGCATCAAGGCCAAACTTTCAGCCGGCTTCGGTCTTAGCCTCGCGTTGATTGTTGCGATCGGCGCCATCTCGCTGGTGCAGTTCCGGAGTATCAACACGCTCTCTGCGCGGGTCACGGAGAGCTGGCTGCCCCAGATAGTCGCGCTTGGCGAGATTAAGCGCGCCATGGGGGAACATTATTCCCTGGCGAAGCGCCGGATCAACACGTCGGATGTCCGTCAGATAGCTTCCGATTCCGCCGGGATGCGAGCCGCCCAGGCCGAGGTCGATGTCAGCACCTACCGCTTTCGGATGCTGGCGGACCGGCCAGATGGGTTCGCGCTTCTCGCCCAGATCGACACCGCGTGGGCCGCGTATTGGCAATCGTTCGACACGGTCATTGCCCAGATGGATGCTGGCGATCCCGTTTCAGCCCATGACAAGTTTGCCACAATCACGACCCCGGCCTTCGCGAACGCGGCAAGGATTATCGACGATCTTGTCGACGTCTCGAAGGCGGATGGCTACGCGGCGGCCAATGAGGTGCGTTCGCTTTACCAGCTATCGCTTGCATTGATTTCCGCCGTACTCCTATTCTCGGCTTTGAGTATCGGTGCCGCCATTCGCTGGCTCTCAATAAGCGTAAGCAAGCCGATCCTCAGGATCAGCAACGCTATGCAGCGGCTTGCCGCGGGCGACAATTCGGTCACCGTATTGGAAGGAGAGGAACGCAAGGATGAGATCGGCGTACTCGTCTCCGCGGTTGCGGGCTATCGCGGCAGCTTGGACCGTATCCGCCAACTCGCCGACGAAGCTGATCGAGGGCGCCGGTTCGTCGACGCCGCGCTGGCAAACATGTCGCAAGGCCTTTGCATGTTCGATGCCGAGGAGAGACTCGTCATATTCAACCCGCGCTTCATCGAGATTTATGGAATTCCAGCAGACAAGATCATGCCCGGCATGACGACGCGTGAGTTGATGGCACTGGTGGCCGACAGCACCAAGGTCTCGGATGTTGACCAGGAAGGCACGCTTGCGCTTCAGCGCAGTCTAATTCGTGGTGAAAGCCAGGGATCGCTGGTCCAGCGCCTGACCGACGGCCGCAGCATCTCGATCTTGCACCGGCCCACGCCGGACGGAGGCCACGTCGCCACTTTCGAGGACATCACCGAGCGTCTTCGCGCCGAGGAAAAGATCAAGCATCTGGCTCGCTTTGACGCGCTCACGGACTTGCCGAACCGGGTGTCCTTTTACGAGGAGATGGGCTCGGTTCTCAGCCATTTGCGGCGTTCCGAATCCATCGCGGTCCTCAGCCTCGACATCGACCATTTCAAGAACGTCAACGATATGCTCGGACACCCTGTTGGCGACCGCCTGTTGCGGGCGGCGGCCGATCGGATGCGCAGTTGCGTTCGCGGCGAAGATATCGTGGCCCGTTTGGGCGGCGACGAATTTGCCATCGTTCAGGTTCCGTCCGAGCAGCCGCTCGATGTCACGACGCTTGCCAGGCGCCTGATCGAGGTAATCGGGGCTCCCTACGACATCGATGGCCATCAAGTGGTCGTGGGGGTCAGCGTCGGCATTGCAATGGCGCCCCACGATGACACCGCCCCCGATAGCTTGATGAAGAAGGCGGATCTGGCGCTGTTCCGGGCCAAGGGCGATGGCGGGGGTATGTACCGCTTCTTCGAACTCGAAATGGACGCCCGCATGCAGGCGCGTCATGCGCTCGAGTTGGATCTGCGCAAGGCCGTAAAAAATGGCGAGTTCGAACTCTATTATCAGCCCATCGTCGACATTAAATCCGGCCAGATCAGTTCCTGCGAGGCGCTTGTGCGCTGGCATCATCCCGGGCGCGGCATGGTTCCGCCGCTCGAGTTCATCCCGATCGCGGAAGAGACCGGCCTCATCGTGCCATTGGGCGAATGGGTGCTGCGGCAGGCCTGTGCCGAAGCCGCGCGCTGGCCCAAGAGCGTGACAATCGCCGTTAACCTTTCGCCAGCCCAGTTCAAGAGCCGGAACCTGATGTCGACGGTCATCAATGCGCTGGCGGCCTCCGGTCTGCCGGCGGCCCGGCTGGAGTTGGAGATCACTGAATCGGTGCTTCTGCAGGAGACCGAAGGCGCCTTCGCAATTCTTCACCATCTCCGGAATCTTGGGATCAAAATCGCGATGGACGATTTCGGCACCGGCTATTCGTCACTCGGCTATATTCGCAGCTTCCCGTTCGACAAGATCAAGATCGACCAATCCTTCATCCGCGATCTGCCAAACAAGCAGGACAGTGTTGCGATCGTGCGCGCCGTGGTCGCGTTGAGCAGCAGTTTGGGGATCAGGACCACCGCCGAGGGCGTCGAGACCAAGGAACAGCTCGCCAGCCTGACGGCGGAAGGCTGCACCGAATTTCAGGGCTTCCTGTTCAGCAAGCCGCGCACCGCGGCGGATGTTCAGCGCATCATCGCCGATCAGATGCCGCGCGCCGAGGCGGTGGCGTGAGCGCGGTTTAGATCGATTGATAATCCCATCGCGGTGCTCTAAGACGCCGCGATGGCCGACGACATTCCCTTCGACAAGAACCTCGACCTCGCGCCGGACACGGTCGACACGCCGATGCCCGGCGTGCGCCGGATCATGGCCAACAATCCCGGGCCGTTCACCTTCAAGGGCACGATCAGCTACATCATCGGCACCGGCACGGTCGCCATCGTCGATCCCGGCCCGGACGATCCAGCGCATATCGGTGCGCTGCTGGACGCCGTGCGCGGCGAGACCGTGACGCATATTTTCGTCACCCACACCCACCGCGATCATTCGCCGGCGGTGCCGGCGGTCAAGCGCGCCACCGGCGCGACGGTCTATGCCGAGGGCGTGCACCGCGCCGCGCGGCCGCTGCACATCGGCGAGATGAACCCGCTCGATTCCAGCGGCGACCGCGACTTCGTGCCCGACGTCTATCTGAAGGACGGCGATATCGTGCGCGGCTCAGGCTTCACCATCGAGGCGGTGACGACGCCCGGCCACACCGCCAATCACATGGCCTATGCCTACAAGGAAAAGAACGCGCTGTTCGTCGGCGATCATGTGATGGGCTGGGCGACGACCATCGTCGCGCCGCCGGACGGCGCGATGAGCGACTACATGGCCTCGCTGCGCAAGCTCGCCGGGCGCTCGGAGGAAATCTATTTCCCCGGCCACGGCCCGGCGATCCGCGACGCCAACCGTTTCGTCAATTACTACATCCTGCACCGCTTAGCGCGCGAAGCCTCGATCCTGCATCGCCTCGGCAAGGGCGCCACCGACATTCCAACCATCGTGCGCGCGATCTATATCGGCATCGACCCGCGTCTCACCGGCGCGGCCGGCCTGTCGGTGCTGGCGCATATGGAAGATCTGGTGACGCGCGGCGCGGTCGTCACCGACGGCGCGCCATCGATCGACGGCGAGTACCGGTTGGCCACCTGAAATTAAGCCTTCGGCTT
Organism: Pseudolabrys sp.; assembly: GCA_030651965.1. GTDB lineage: Bacteria > Pseudomonadota > Alphaproteobacteria > Rhizobiales > Xanthobacteraceae > Pseudolabrys. The sequence goes on from JAUSBQ010000273.1 coordinate 5,788, forward strand.
CGGCGCCGGTTTTTTCGGCGCCGGCTTCTTCTCCGGTACCGGCTCGGGCTTGGGCTCCGGCGCCTTGCCGGCGGCGTCGTCGATTTCCTCGAGCAGAGCGCGCAGCCGCGCCGCATTGGCGCCGAAATCATGCGCGCCGTAGCGCGAGGCCGAACGCAGGTCGATGCGCGTGCCGCTGCCGACCGCGGTGATGCGGATGACGACGTCGTCGCGGAAGCCCATCAGCAGCGTGCGCGCGGTGGTCTCGATCA
>JAUSBQ010000274.1 GCA_030651965.1 Pseudolabrys sp.
AGCGCACGCTGATCATCGCCGAGGAGGGGGCCTATGTCTCCTATCTCGAAGGCTGCACGGCGCCGCAGCGCGACGAGAACCAGTTGCACGCCGCGGTGGTCGAATTGGTGGCGCTCGACGATGCCGAGATCAAATACTCGACCGTGCAGAACTGGTATCCCGGCGATGCCGAGGGCAAGGGCGGCATCTACAACTTCGTCACCAAGCGCGGCGATTGCCGCGGCAACAATTCGAAGATTTCCTGGACGCAGGTCGAGACCGGCTCGGCGATCACCTGGAAATATCCGAGCTGCATCCTGCGCGGCGACAATTCGCGCGGCGAGTTCTATTCAATCGCGATTTCGAACGGCCGCCAGCAGGTCGACTCAGGCACCAAGATGATCCACCTCGGCAAGAACACCACCAGCCGCATCATCTCCAAGGGCATCTCGGCGGGCAAGTCGAACAACACCTATCGCGGCTTGGTGACGGCGCATCGCAAGGCGACCAACGCGCGCAACTTCACCAATTGCGACTCGCTGTTGATCGGCGATCAGTGCGGCGCACATACCGTGCCCTATATCGAAGCCAAGAACTCGTCCGCCGTGTTCGAGCACGAAGCCTCGACCTCGAAAATTTCCGAGGACATGCTGTTCTATTGCCGGAGCCGCGGCATGTCGGCGGAAGAGGCGACCGCTTTGGTTGTCAATGGTTTCGTCAAGGACGTGTTGCAGCAACTGCCGATGGAATTCGCGGTGGAAGCACAGAAGCTGATTTCGATTTCGCTGGAAGGGAGCGTGGGATGAACTTCGACAAAGGCAAGTTTACGAGCGAGGCCGGATCGTGCCTCGGACAAGACAAGCCGGCCGGCGAACTGGTCGACTGCGTCGCGGCGCATTTCCCCGACGTCGAGGTTTTCCGCGAGAACGACGACCTCATCATCAAAGGCGGTTCTCGCTTCCTGGTCGTGCGCCGCGCCGGACCGAACAGCTTTCGCGTTTCGGAAAATGTCGCTGTGCCGTCCACCAATCTGGTGGATTTCGGCGGTGGCGCTGAACGGACGCTGGACGAACTGGTCGGCGAAATCGCCGCGCTGGCGACATGATTGAGAAAGAGACGTAAAGCCAATGCTTCTTGAGATCAAAAATCTGCATGTCGAGGTCGAGGACAAGAAGATCCTCAACGGCCTGACGCTGTCGGTCGAGAAGGGCCAGGTCGCCGCCATCATGGGGCCGAACGGGTCCGGCAAGTCGACGCTGGCTTATGTGCTGGCCGGCAAGGATAATTACAACGTCACCGAAGGCGACATCCTGCTCGACGGCGAGAGCATTCTTGAACTGGCGCCGGACGAGCGCGCCGCCAAGGGTATCTTCCTGGCATTTCAGTATCCGGTCGAAGTGCCGGGCGTCGCCACCATGACCTTCCTGCGCACCGCGCTTAACGCGCAGCGCAAGCTGCGCGGCGAGCCGGAATACTCGACGCCGGATTTTCTTAAATTGGTGCGCGAGACCTCGGCCAAGCTCGGCGTGAGCCAGGAGCACCTGCGCCGCGCCGTCAATGTCGGCTTTTCCGGCGGCGAGAAGAAGCGCAACGAAATCCTGCAAATGGCGATTTTGCAGCCGCGACTGGCAGTGCTCGACGAGACCGACTCCGGCCTCGACATCGACGCGCTCAAGACCGTGTCGGAAGGCGTCAACCGGCTGCGTTCGCCGGAGCGCTCGATGATCGTCATCACGCATTACCAGCGGCTGCTCGACTATATCGTGCCCGACGTCGTGCACGTTCTGTCGAAGGGCAAAGTGGTGAAGTCCGGCGGCAAGGAACTGGCGCTCGAACTCGAAGCCAAGGGCTACGCGCAATACACCGACGAGGCGGCGTAAGGCCGAAATCGGGGTTCGAATCGGAAGGTAAAGTGGGCTAGACTGCGATGATGACCGAAACAGAGAATTTGGTCCTTGAGCATCTGCGGGCGATCCGTGAGCAGATGGATACGATGAGCAATCGTATCCTTGAGCTGACGCAGCGCATGGGCAATGTCGAGGTTCAATTGGCCAATCTCTCCGTTCGTGTCGATCGCATCGATGCCCGTCTGGATCGGGTCGAGCGCAGGCTCGGCTTGATTGAAGTCTGATCCCGCGAAATTGCGGGGCAACTGACTGTAAGGGCTGCGATGGTTGACGTGACTCCGATTAAAACAGGTGCCGAGCAGGCGCTCGTCAGCGCTTATGAAAGCGCGCGCGCCGCGCTGCCGGGCAAGGGCGCTGTCGCCGCGTTGCGCGAGGCGGCGTTCAAGCGATTTGACGCCAGCGGCCTGCCGCACCGCCGTGTCGAGGAATGGAAATACACCGATCTGCGCGCGATGATGCGCGACGCCTTTCCGCTGGCCGCGCCGCCCGATGCGGCGGCCAAGGCGAAGGCGAAAGACGCCGGCAAGGTTTTCGCTGGCATCGACTGCCGCCGGCTGGTGTTCGTCGACGGCGCCTTCGTGCCGGAACTCTCCGATCTGACCGATGAGCCGGGGCTGACCGTCGCCTCGATGGCGGAGGCTCTTGCCAAAGGCGACGCGCTGGTCGCGGCGCATGTCGGCAAGGTGTTCGAGACCGATGACGCCGCCGTGGCGCTCAATACCGCGTTGATGGGCGATGGCGCGGTCATCCGCGTTGCCGCCGGCGCGGCGCTGAAACGGCCGATCCATTTGGTGTTTGCGTCCAGTGAGGCGCCGAGTTCATCTTTCATCCGCTCGCTGATCGTGGTGGAGAAGGGTGCGCAGGCGGTCATCGCCGAAAGTCACGAGAGCAACTTCTCCCAAGTCAATTGCGCGCTCGAACTGGTCATCGGCGACGGGGCGCAGGTCGATTACTTTAAGGCGACGCAAACGCGCGGCCTGCACGTCGCCAGCCTGCTGCTCACGGTGGGCGCCAAGGCGCACTTCAACACCTTCGCGCTGAACAGCGATGCGTCGCTGGTGCGCAACCAGAGCTTCGTCCGCTTTGCCGGCGAGCATAGCACCGGCGGCATTCGCGGCGTCAATCTGCTGCGCGGCAACGACCACGTCGACACCACGATGCTGATCGAGCACTTGGCCGGCCATTGCGCCAGCCGCGAGCAGTTCAAGTCGGTGCTCGACGATCAGGGTCATAACGTCTTTCAGGGCAAGATCGTGGTGCAGCCGCACGCCCAGAAGACCGACACCAAGATGATGACGCGCGCGCTGCTGCTGTCGGACGAGGCCGAGGCCGACAACAAGCCGGAGTTGGAAATCTTCGCGGACGACGTTGTCTGCGGGCATGGCGCCACCGCCGGCGCACTCGATCCGGGTTTGAAATTCTACCTGATGTCGCGCGGCATCGACGACAAGCAGGCCGAGGCGCTGCTGATCCAGGCGTTCATCGGCGAGACCGTCGAGGAGATCGCGCGCGAGGATTTCCGCGAGGCGCTGATGCGGGCAGCGCTCGAGTGGCTGGAGGCGCGCGGGTGAACATGCATTCGGGCAACGGCAGCTACGACATCGAAAAGCTTCGCGCCGATTTTCCGGCGCTGGCGATGCAGGTCTATGGCAAGCCGCTGGTCTATCTCGACAACGCCGCCTCGGCGCAGAAGCCGACCCAGGTGCTCGATCGCATGCACAAGGCCTATACCGAGCAGTATGCCAATGTGCATCGCGGCCTGCATTATCTGGCGAACGAGGCGACCGAGGCTTACGAAGGCGCGCGCGAAACCGCGCGGGCTTTCATCAACGCCGAACGCAAAGAAGAGATTATCTTCACCAAGAACGCCACCGAGGCGATCAATCTGGTGGCGTCGAGCTTCGGAGGCATGCGCCTCAAGGAAGGCGACGAGATCGTGCTCTCGATCATGGAGCACCATTCCAACATCATCCCGTGGCATTATTTCCGCGAGCGTTTCGGCGCGGTGATCAAATGGGCGCCGGTCGACGAGGAAGGCAACTTCCTGACCGACGAATTCGAAAAGCTGCTGTCGCCGCGCACCAAGATGGTCGCGATCACGCAGATGTCGAACGCGCTCGGTACCGTGGTGCCGGTGAAGGAGGTCGTCAAGCTTGCGCATGCGCGCGGCATTCCGGTGCTGGTCGACGGCTCGCAGGCCGCCGTCCACATGGACGTCGACGTCCGCGACATCGATTGCGATTTCTACGTCATGACCGGGCACAAGCTGTATGGCCCGACCGGCATCGGCGTGCTGTACGGCAAGATGGCGCATCTCGAAGCCATGCCGCCATTTCTCGGCGGCGGCGAGATGATCCGCGAGGTCTATGAGGACCGCGTCACCTACGGCGAGCCGCCGCACAAATTCGAAGCCGGCACGCCGCCGATCGTGCAGGCCATCGGCCTGGGCGCCGCGCTCGATTACATCAATGCTATCGGAAAAGGCCGCATCCGCGCCCACGAAGAGGCGTTGCTCAACTACGCCCATGAAAAGCTTGGCGCGATCAATTCGCTGCGAATCATCGGCAAGGCGAGACACAAGGGGCCCATCGTCTCGTTCGAGATGAAGGGCGCGCACGCTCACGACATCGCCACCGTCATCGACCGCTCCGGCGTGGCGGTGCGCGCCGGCACCCATTGCACCATGCCGCTGCTGGCGCGCTTTGGAGTCACCGCCACCTGCCGGGCGTCGTTCGGCCTTTACAATACCAAGGCCGAGATCGACACGTTGGCGGCCTCGCTGGTGAAGGCGCAAGAGTTTTTCACATGAGTGACGACATGACCGACAAGTCAACGGAAGACGCGACGGCCGCCGTGGCCGAAAAGCCCGCGGAGAACGCTGCCTTCAGCGGTTCCTCGGCGCTGCCCGAGGGCGAACTGACGCGCCTGACCGACGACATCATCGCCGGCCTCAAGACCGTCTATGACCCGGAAATCCCGGCCGATAGCTACGAACTCGGCCTGATCTACAAGATCGACATCGGCGACGACCGGGCGGTCAAGGTCGACATGTCGCTGACCTCGCCGAACTGTCCGGCGGCGCAGGAACTGCCGATCATGGTGGAAAACGCCGTGTCCAGCGTTCCCGGCGTCAAGGAAACCAAGGTGACCGTGGTCTGGGACCCGCCGTGGGACCCGAGCCGGATGTCGGACGAGGCGCGTTTAGTATTGAATATGTGGTGACTTAAAATTCGGGATCTGCGTGCTTAGATAGAGTTTGAACCACCGGAGAGCCTTCCATGGCAACTGCGCGACCGAGACCCCAGGTGATGCGGCTGACCGATGCCGCCGCGCTGCGCATCAAGGACGTGATGGCGCGGGCCGACAAACCCGTGGCGGGTGTGCGCGTCGGCGTCAAGAATGGCGGCTGTGCCGGCATGGAATACACGATGGAATATGCCGACGCCGTGAAGCCCACCGACGAGGTGGTCGAGGACAAGGGCGTCAAGATCCTGGTCGATCCGAAGGCCGTCCTGTTCCTGCTGGGAACCGAGATGGACTACAAGACCGAGAAGCTGTCGGCGCAGTTCGTCTTCAACAATCCGAACCAGACCTCGGCCTGCGGCTGCGGCGAGAGCGTCCAGTTGACGCCGGCCAAGGATGAGGGCGCCGAAGCGCGCTGATTGGGCCCGCCAGGATCTAAACTTTGGATGCCGACTTCATCCATGAACTGTTTCGTGACTTCGGCAAGGTCGAGGTCAAGCGCATGTTCAGCGGGCAGGGGATCTACGCCGGCGGCGTGATCTTCGCCATCGTCTCCGGCGGCGTCATTCATCTCAAGACCGACGATACGACGCGCGCCGTTTTCGAGCGCGAAAACGCGATGCCTTTGACCTTCACCAAGAAGAGCGGCCAGCGCATGGTGACGTCGTACTGGCGCCTGCCGGAGCGGCTCTATGACGATCCGGAGGAACTGGCGCAGTGGGCACGCGTGGCGCTGGGCGCGGCGCGCGCCAAGGCGGCGGCCAAGCCAAGCAAGAAGGCTGTATCAGCCAAGAAAAAAGCCGGGAGGAAATCCCGGCTCTGATCGACAAGACTTGAATCGACAAGACGTGTGGGCAGGCGCTGCCGCTTAGGCGACCTGGGCGGCCGGTGCGGTCGAGACTTCGGGGTCGGTCTCGCACAGGACGCGGTTGCGGCCGTGCCGCTTGGCGGCATAAAGGCAGGTGTCGGCGCGTTCGATCAGCATCTGCGGGGTGTCGCCCGGATGCAAGGAGGCGACGCCGATCGAGATCGTCACCCGGCCGAGATGCTCGCCGGTCGAGCGCTTCATCAGTTCCTTGGTCATGACCGCGCGGCGGATGTGGTCGGCGACCGTGATCGCCGAACGCAGCACGGTGTTCGGCAGCACGACCGCGAATTCCTCGCCGCCGTAGCGCGCGGCGGTGTCCTGGCCCTTGACGTTCTGCTTCACCGACATCGCCACCAGGCGCAGCACCTGGTCGCCGGTGAGATGGCCGAAGCTGTCGTTGAAATTCTTGAAGTGGTCGATGTCCGTCATCATCAGCGACAGCGGCTCGTTCTTCTCGAGCGCATCGGCTATCGCATCTTCGAGCGTGTTGTCGAAGAATTTGCGGTTGGCGAGCTGGGTGAGGGGGTCGGTCAGGCTCTCGGTGCGGACGACTTCGAGATTTTCCTGGAGCTCGTTGATTTCCTGCTTGGAGGCGTTGAGCCGCTCTTCCAGTTTCTGATTCGACTCTTCCATTTCTTTGGCGGTCTGCACCAGGCTTTCGACGATGGCGCGCAGGCCCTCGCGGTCCTTGGAGTCGCCGAGCTTCTCGGTCATGTCGGCCAGGCTCTCGGTATAGTTCGAGGCGGAGCCGGCGGCGGCGTCGATCATCGCCATGACCTGCTCGATCTCGCCCATGACCTGCGAGCCGACCTTGTCGATACGCTCGGTCAGCCGGGTCGGCGAGAGATAGGTCGCATAGATTTCGTCGAGATCGGCGTCGGACAAAGTGCCCTTGGCGCCGAGGGTCTCGTTGATCTTCTGATTGAGCGAGGGATGGTAGCCGGTCGCGTAGGCGTACCAGATTTCATAGTTGCGCGGCGTCGCCGGCTGCCGCAACGCCTTGATCTGGCCGAGCGCGATCTCGCAGAACGCCATTGTGCGTTCATGTTCGCCGGCTTGACCGTTCATCGAAAACCCCCTGGAGGCGTCGTTGCCTGTAGGTCTTCACGCGCACAAGCAGGTGGCCGCGCTACGTCCCTTGCTGAACGGTATTTCAGGGATATGAATCAGGGGTAAATTTGGAACCGATTGTCGCTGAAAGTTATTCGCGCACGTACGAGAATGCAGCCATAAACAGCCGTTATCAGGCCTTTATCGTCACTGGGCGCAGCAGAAACGCCGGCAAATGGCTGCCGTCGGAATCTTCCATCGCTTGGTCGCGTTGAGGTTGCGGTTCGGTTGCGCGCACTGGTGCCTGTTCCGTGCGGCGGCGCGGTTCCTGCCGCGACGTGCCTTGTCGAGACTCTTGCCGGGATTGCTGCCGAGGTTCTTGCGGGTGCCGCGGCTGTTCGCGCGGAGGCTGCGCCTGCTCGGTGCGCGGTTGTGCTGACGGTTCCGACTGCGGCTGCGGCGCGTCGTTGTTCGCTGCTTGTGCCGCGCCCGCCTGAGGCTGCTCGTTATTTTGGTTGCGGTCGCGGCCAGAGCGATTGCGTCCGCCGCGCGCACCGCGGCCGCCGCTGCGCTCGGAACTGCGTTCGCCCTGTGGACGGCGATTGGCGCGCGGTGCGCCGTCGGCGGCTTCCGCCGGTTCAGCCGCTACCGGTGCGCCCATCCATGGTATCGTCGTGCCCATCAGCTTTTCGATCGCCCCGACAGACTTGCTGTCGATCGGCGCCACCAGAGTGATGGCGGTGCCGGTGAGACCGGCGCGGCCGGTGCGGCCGATGCGATGGACGTAATCGTCGGGGTGGTGCGGCACGTCGAAATTGAAGACGTGGCTCACCGCCGGAATGTCGAGGCCGCGGGCGGCGACGTCGGAAGCGATCAACAGCTTGGCGTTGCCGCTGCGGAAGGCCTCGAGCGCCGCGGTGCGGGCCGATTGATCGAGATCGCCATGCAGCGCGACGGCGTTGAAGCCGTGGCTGACCAGCGATTTGTGCAACAGTGCGACTTCGCGCTTGCGGTTGCAGAAGATGATGGCGTTCTTGAAATTCTCGGCGGCGCGGATGATCCGGCGCAAGGTATCGCGCTTATCATGGCCTTCGCGGCCGACCGAGACCTGCAATTGCGTGATGGTGGTGGCGGCTGTCGCCGGTTTCGAGACTTCGATGCGCACCGGATTGTGCAGGAAGTTGTCGGCGATGCGCTGGATTTCCGGCGGCATGGTCGCGGTGAAAAACAGGGTCTGGCGCGTGAACGGCACCAGCTTGCCGATACGTTCGATGTCGGGAATGAAGCCCATGTCGAGCATGCGGTCGGCTTCGTCGATGATCAGAAGTTCGACGCCCGACAGCAGCAGACGGCCGCGCTCGGTATGGTCGAGCAGGCGGCCCGGTGTCGCGATCAGCACATCGACGCCGCGCACAAGTTTCATGTCCTGATCGCCGAAGGAGACGCCGCCGATGATCAGCGCGACGTTGAGCTTGTGGTTCTTGCCGTATTTGTCGAACTGCTCTTCGACCTGGGCGGCCAGTTCGCGCGTCGGCTCGAGAATGAGCGTGCGCGGCATGCGGGCGCGGGCCCGGCCTTTTTCAAGCATCGTGAGCATCGGCAGCACGAAGGCCGCGGTCTTGCCGGTGCCGGTCTGGGCGATGCCAAGCACGTCGCGCCTGGCGAGCACGTGCGGAATGGCCTGTTCCTGGATGGGGGTGGGCGTCTTGTAGCCGGCAGCGTCGATCGCGCCGATAACCTTGTCGGAAAGACCAAGATGGGAAAAGGACATAAAACCTCGAGCAAGGACCGTTGAAAGGGTCCGCGCCGGACAAAAAAACCAGTTGCAATGCGCGGGAGACGGTCGAATCTTGAATTCGCACCGGTTGGGTGAAACATAGGCCCGAAAGCCGCAAAGTCAATGCTGGGGCAATGCAATAAGTCGCATTAACGCTTAATCTTTACGCATAATAGGGGCTCAAAATGGCGTCAAATCTCCCGCTTATCCTGGTGCCGGGGCTGCTGTGCAGCGCGCGTCTCTATGCGTCCCAGGTCACCGCGCTGTGGCCCTGCGGCCAGGTGACGGTCGCCGATCACCGCCGCGACAGCGACATGGCGGCAATCGCAGCAGCTATTCTGGCCAATGCGCCGCCGCGCTTTGCGCTCGCCGGACTGTCGATGGGCGGCTACATCGCCTTCGCCATGATGCGGCTGGCGCCGGAACGCATCGCCCGGCTGGCGCTGCTCGATACCTCGGCGCGGCCCGATCTGCCCGAGCAGAAGGCCGGCCGCGAAAAGTTCATCGCCATGGCCGAGGACGGCAAATTATCCGACATCGTCGAGACCTTGCTGCCGCGTTTCATTCACCGCGATCGCATCAACGATGAGCCGCTCAAGGCCGAGGTGCGCGCCATGGCGACGGAGACCGGGCCGGAGGCTTTCGTGCGTCAGACCAAGGCGATCATGGCGCGGCCTGACTCGCGGCCGCTGCTGTCGTCCATTCGCTGCCCGACTTTGGTGCTGGTCGGCGAGGGCGACGAATTGACGCCGCCCGATCTGGCCAAAGAAATCGCTGCCGGCATTGCCGGGTCGACGCTGACCGTCGTGCCGAACTGCGGCCATCTGTCGACGATGGAAAAGCCGGACGCGGTGAACACCGCGCTCACCGCGTGGCTGACGAAGGAGTGAGTGTCGACATCCACTCGGCGAGTCTGATCCATTCAAAACCGAAGCGGGCTCTAATCCGTCACCCTAAGGTGCGAGGGCGTAGCCCGACCCATTGCAAGTCGGCTAGCGCCGACTTGCACGTATTCAATCGGATGTCGGGTAAACCCGACATCCGTGGGCGACGGCCCAGGTCTATGCACTTGACTCTATTGGCCGTCGCCCTTCGAGGCTCGCTGCGCTCGCACCTCAGGGTGACGGAGAAAGGTTTGCGTTTGCGGAGAGGGGGTCTCGTAGCCCGCATGGAGCGAAGCGGGGCGGCATTGGCATCGCGCACAACTGCCGCGGATTTCGCTAACGCTCCATCCTGGCATCGAACCGTCATCCTGTCAGGATGACGGCTCGAATGGAGATTCTGTCAGATGGATCAGACTCTAGTTGAACTTCAACCCCGCAGCCTTTGCGAGCTTGACGTTCTGCACGATCTCCTTGGCGATCATCGCGTCGAACTCTTGCGGCGACAGCGGCAGCGCCTCGATGCCCTGCGGCGCCATCTTGGCCTGCACCTCGGGCAAGGCCAGCACCTTCTGCACTTCGGCATGCAGACGGTCGATGATCGGGCGCGGTGTCTTCGCCGGTGCGAGCAGGCCGTTCCAGAAGATGTAATCGGAATCCGGGAAGCCAGCTTCGATCGTGGTCGGAACGTTCGGCAGCGCCGCCGAACGCTTGGTGGTGCTGACGCCGAGCGGCACAAGCCGATTGTCGGTAATGAACGGCATCGCCGAGGAAATGCCGATGCAGCAGAAATCGACGCGACCGGTCATCACCTCGGTCAGTGCCTCCGGTCCGCCGCGGAACGGCACATGCGTCGCCTTGAAACCGGCCGACAGCCGGAACCGCTCCGCCGCCCAATGCGTCGCGCTGCCGACGCCGGCCGACGAATAGGTCATCTCGCCGCTCTTGGCGCGCTCGGCCAGTTCCCTGGCGGTCTTGATTCCTTTGGCGGGCGCAACCAGCAGCACATTCGGCACTACGCCGAACATGGCCACCGCTGCGAAGTCCTTGGCCGGGTCGTAAGTAATCTGCGGATAGGCGGCGGGCGCGGCCGAATGCGCGGCGGCGTTGATCAACAAGGTGTAGCCATCGGGGTCGGCCTTGGCGACGGCGGCGGAGCCGATGCTGCCGCCGGCGCCGCCGCGATTTTCAACGACCATCGACTGACCAAGCTGCCGCGCCAGCGGATCGAGCACGATGCGGCCGATGATGTCGACGGTGCTGCCGGCGGAGAACGGCACGATGGCGCGGATGGCTTTGTCTTTCGGCCAGGCATCGGCGAAGGCAAGACGCGGCAAAGCCGGCGCGGCAATGGCGGCGCCGGCGAGGCTCAGGAATTGGCGGCGATGGGTCAGGCTCATGGCGTTCCTCCGTTGCTTGTCGGCGCATGGCTCGTTGGGACGGCGCATTGCTTTCACGACATGAGGATGGTGCCCATACCTTTGCGGGCAGGGAAGGGGGCCGACGAAAAAAGTTCGCTGTCGCCGCGCCTGTTGTATGATGGTGAAAATTAAGCCGCACCGGAGAGCCTGCCAATGGTCAAGCAAGGGGACACTGCGGGCGTGATCGCGCCGCCGCCGCTGCTGGCGCTGGGTGTGATCGTGTTCGGGATCGCGCTGGACTGGCTGCTACCGGCCTATGTGCTGTCGATTCTGCTGTCGCTGACCGAACGTATCGTCATCGGCGTCGTGCTGATGGCGGTGGGACTTGCGCTGGCCGTTCCGGCGCGCGGCGCGTTCGTGTCGGCCGGCACGCATGTGAAGCCCTGGAAGCCATCCACGGTCCTCGTCACCGATGGCATCTTCGGCAGGTTGCGCAATCCGATGTATGTCGGCGCCATTCTGGTCCTGGCCGGCTTGGCCACCGCGCTGGCGTCGGACTGGATGCTGGTGCTGACGATCCTGCTGGTGCCGGTGATTCATTACGGCGTGGTCAAGCGCGAGGAGCGCTATCTCGCCGCCAAATTCGGCGACGCTTACCGCGATTATATGGCTAAGGTGCCGCGCTACGGTGGGCCGTTCTGATTGCCCACCGCGATCGGTGAAGCCTTTCCGGCTCCGCGTCCCTTTGCGTGCGCGAAACCGGGCGGCTATAGGGGACGGCAGAAACGCCAACCCATAAATCATTCGGGGAGCTTAATCGATGCGCACACAGGTCGGTATTATCGGCGCCGGGCCCGCCGGGCTGGCTTTGGCGCGGATGCTGCATTTGCAGGGCATCTCCTCGATCATCATCGAGAACCGCAGCCGCGATTATATCGAGAACCGCATTCGCGCCGGCCTGATCGAGCATTGGGCGGCGGACCTGCTGACCGATCTCGGCGTCGGCGAGCGCATGAAACGCGAAGGCCTGGTGCATTGGGGCACCAATATCGCCATCAACGGCGAGATGCACCGCATCGATTTCAAGGCGCTGTTGAACAAGCGCATCACCATCTATGGCCAGCAGGAAGTGGTGAAGGACCTGGTCGAGCGCAGGATTGCCGATGGCGGCGATCTGCTGTTCGAGGTCGGCGACGTCAGTGTCCACGGTCTCAAGACCGAGCGGCCGAAAATCCGCTTCAGCCACGAAAGCCAGGCGCGGGAAATCGAATGTGATTTCATCGCCGGCTGCGACGGCTATCACGGCATCGCGCGGCCGAGTTTTCCCGATGGCGTCCTGACCGTGTACGAACGCGACTATCCATTTGGATGGCTCGGCATTCTGTCGGAATCGCCGCCGCCGGATCACGACCTGATTTATTCTTATACCGATGAAGGCTTTGCGCTTTACACGATGCGCTCGCCGACCTTGGCCCGGCTCTACCTGCAATGCGATCATGATGAGGACGTTTCCGCTTGGCCGGATACGCGTATCTGGGAACATCTGCACCGCCGGCTCGGCGGGGCGCGCAAGCTGGAGGAAGGCAAGATCTTGCAAAAAGGCGTCACCGCGATGCGCTCATTCGTGGTTGAGCCGATGCAACATGGCCGGTTGTTTCTCGCCGGCGACAGCGCGCATATCGTGCCGCCGACCGGCGCCAAGG
>JAUSBQ010000275.1 GCA_030651965.1 Pseudolabrys sp.
TCCCGCAACTCGTTGAGATAGAGCCGGACCGTGTTGCCGCCTTCGAGCGGCACCTTGCGGGTCACCAGGTCGATGGCCTGGATGCCGTTAGTGCCTTCGTAGATCGCGGCGATGCGCGCGTCGCGGTAATGCTGCGCCGCGCCGGTCTCCTCGATGAAGCCCATGCCGCCATGCACCTGCACGCCGAGCGAGGCGACCTCGATGCCGATGTCGGTGGAGAATGCCTTGGCGATCGGCGTCAGCAGCGAGCAGCGGGCAAGTGCCTTGGTGCGCGACGTTTCGTTGGTGTCGCGGATCGAGCGGTCGAGCGAAACGCCGGTGGCGTAACAGATCGCGCGCGCGGCGCCGGTCATGACCCGCATGGTCAAGAGCATGCGCTTGACGTCCGGATAATCGGCGATCGCGCGGCCCATCTGTTTGCGGTCGCGCGCATAGGCCGTCGCCTGCTGCAAAGCGCGTTCGGCGATCGCCACGCCCTGCACGCCGACGGCGAGCCGCGCGCGGTTCATCATCGTGAACATGCAGAGCATGCCCTTGTGCTCTTCGCCGATCAGGAAGCCGACGGCGCCGCCGTTGTCGCCATAGACCATGGTGCAGGTCGGCGAGGCGTGGATGCCCATCTTGTGCTCGACCGAGTGTGCGCGCACGTCGTTGCGTGTGCCGTCTTCGAGAAACTTCGGCACCAGAAACAGCGAGATGCCCTTGGTGCCGGCCGGTGCATCGGGCAGGCGCGCGAGGACGAAGTGAATGATGTTGTCTGTTAAGTCGTGCTCGCCGTAAGTGATGAAGATCTTCGAGCCGGTGATGCGATAGTTGCCGTCGCCGGTGCGCTCGGCCTTGGTGCGCAAGGCGCCGACATCCGAGCCGGCCTGCGGCTCGGTCAACTGCATCGTGCCCATCCATTCGCCGCTGATGAGCTTGGCGAGGTATGTCTGTTTGAGCGCGTCGGAGCCGTAGGCATGCAGCGCGTCGACCGCGGCCATGGTCAGCACCGGACCGATGCCGTAGGCCATCGACGCCGCGTTCCACATTTCGATGCAGGCGGCGTTGACGGCGTGCGGCAGTTCCTGGCCGCCGAAATCGGCGGGCGAGGCGAGGCCGTTCCAGCCGGCGGCGGCCCAGGCGGTATAGGCTTCCTTCCAGCCCGGCGGCATGGTGACCTTGCCGTCCTTGAACGGGGTTCCGAAGGTGTCGCCGACGCGGTTGAGCGGCGCGATCACGTCGGAGGCGAACTTGCCGGCTTCCTCCAGCACCGAATCGACGGTCTCCTCGTCGAGTTCGCCATAGAGGCCGTCGGCGATCGCGGATCGCAGGCCGGCGGCGTGTTTGAGGGCAAAGGCGATGTCGGCAACGGGGGCGCGGTATGTCATGCGGCGCAATCTAGCCCTGTGGACGCGCCGGTCAAAGGTGTGGCTGAGGCGGCCCGCCCGCCCCAAATGGGGGATAACTGCCGCGCCAGGGGCGTTGATCGGGCGGGGCACCGCCGCTATGGTCCGCCGCGTCGCGGCCGACGCGGCACTTCCGGCGAAATTGGGGCGTAGCCAAGCGGTAAGGCAGCGGATTTTGATTCCGCCATTCGGAGGTTCGATCCCTCCCGCCCCAGCCAGCCTTTCCCTTGTTTATTCAACCGCTTGCAGTGAACGGGCGTTTTTCATTCCGAACGCTGTCAGCCGTCTCATTCCGAACCGATGTCTCCGGTTCGTTCTTTGCTGCCTCAAGCGCGGCAGTCTCGGCGAGCCGATGCGCGTGCCGCTTCCTCGTCGCAGAGAGCATCCGCTTCTCGGTGCGCTTCGCGTAGCCCTCGTAGCTCTGTTGCGTCTTGTGCGTGCTGAGGGCCCGACCTTGGCCGTCCGTCAACTCGGCTTCTTCCAACTCGGTCATGCCGCCGTGCCGGCAGGCGTCATGGGTGAAGTAGTCCGGCAGGCCGAGCTTCTTCCTCATCACCTGGACGATGTGCTGCATAGTCACGAAGGCATAGGGCACAGCCCTCCCCTTGTCGGGGTTCCGCTTCTTCTTGAGCAGGATCATCGGCACGCCGAGGCGGGGAAGGCGGGAAAGGATTTCCTCGGCGTCGGCGTAGAACTTCACGACCGAGCCGTCAGGCTGCTTTTCTTCCAGCGGGTGCGGCGCGACGGTGCCGGTCTTGTGGTGCGCCACGCGGATAATTGTTGGCGCGGCCTTTGAGCGATAGTCGTTCCAAGTGATATGCCCGCCAATGATGTTTTCCGGGCGCTGTAGCCATTCAAAACATATGACGGCGACGGCGGCTGCCTGAACCTCGCCATGCTCGATGCAGCCACGGGCGAAGGTATAGACCTGCTCGCGGGTGACGGCCGGCTTCTTCGCCTTGGTCCGCGTCTCCATCGTGACGCCGGTCCACGGGTTCGGCATCGCTTTGTCAAAGTATTCGGGATGCAGGCGATGGACGACGCGCCACGCCTTGCGGCACAGGATGACCACCTTCTCGGCGGTGCGGTCGCGGCGCTCTCCGTCTTTGTTGATGACGATCTTCGCATAGAGCTTGTCGGCGCCGTTCGGGCTGATGCTGCGGATTGCGCGCGATCCTACACGGTCGCCAACCTTGGTCAGCGTGTCGCACAAAAGCGCCATCGATTTTTCGTAGTCGCCGCGCGAGCGCATCGCGACCTTCTTGGTGTAGGCTAGGCTGACCTTGTATTCGCGGAACAGCCAATCGACTGTGCCGATCTTTGGCGCCATCGGCGTGCTGATTGGCAGTCCCTTGCGTTGTTGGTCCCATTCGTCAAAAAGCCCGTTGAGCGTCTTGGCCTTCTCGCAGGCGGCGGCATAGTCAGTGCCGAGCGGCTCATTCGGAACGGGGCATTTTATGGCACGATAGCGTTGCGGGACGTCGTAATAGAAGGCGGTCGCGCCGGATGCGAGGCGCTTTGGCCGAACATGGCGAGGAAGCTCCATGTTCACAAATCCGCGGCGATGTCGCCGGGGTGCCCCGGTGCTATCGCTATGTCGAGATCGTCCCGGAGCCATAACTGCCTGCGGCCATCTAACACGCGCGGCTTGGGGTATTCCTTGCCGACCCGCTTAATGAAAGCCTCAACAGTGCGCTCTCCGCAATAGCCAGCGGCGAGTTCTACCGACATGCGACGCGGCCACGATCCAGATGGAATGACGGCGGGGCGATGGGTCATTCGCGGCCCCTCGGCGACATCAACCAATCGACAAGATTTAGAACCCGGTGCCTGCGGTGCAACTGACGGGCCCTGTGGTGCAACCAATCGGTACCTGTGGTGAAACCGATGTTGCAAAATAGCAACGTAACGGTGCCTGTAGTGCAACCGTCGGGGCCTGTTTTGGGCTCTGACGGTTTCATGAGAGGGCCACCACTAGTTTACCAGGGGGGTGTACCATTCGAAGTGCAGGCGGCGAGCGACGCGCGCCCGCAGGTAGCGCCGTAGCGAGCTCGCCGCCGGACGGTGGTGTCCAACGCATGAACTCCTTCGAGCCGATCAACGTGCGGGTGACGTCGCAGGCGAACTCGGTCAACCTCCATTCGGTGGCGTGACGCCTTTTGAGACTGAACGCGCCCTTTATCATCGGTACGACGAAGCCATGGTCGACAAGCTCAGCCAAAGCGCGGGACGCGGTTGCTCGGCTGATCTTGAACTCGCTGGCTGCCTCCCTGAGCGAATATGGGATGCGTCCATTGTTCGACCCGGCGCCGGCATAGCGTCGGGCAATTTCGCAATAGATGGCGCGCGCTGTGGCGCTGAGGTCGTGCCACGCGGCGCAGTCCGTCATGTAGTGGTACAGACGGATGTGACGCGGCGATTTGCCGTCGCGCCCGTTTCTGCTGTCGGTCCGCCCCATTAGCGACCTCTTGCTGGAGGCTTTGCCGGACCGCCCACCGAGGGGATACCCACCATGTCGGTGAGTTCGTCGATAAACGCCTCAATGTTGTTGGGTGCGATATAGACGAAGGTGTCTTCTTCCCGATCCCAGTCTGCTTTTTGGCGGATGACCAATGAGCCTTCCGGGTTTAAGTAAAGGGCCGTTGCCGGTTGCTCACGGATGACGATGTTCGGGGATGTCGACCAGTCGAACTCCAAACGGTCTTCTTCCGCCATATCCCGCCCGATCTTGTCCATGAGTTGGGCGTCGGCTTCGGGAATGAGCAGCAGTTCGCCGCCGCCGTTTCTGATAAGCGTGCCGATGGGCTCGCCGGGCATCTCCATTGAAAGCTGGTCACTCATGGCGGCCACCCTCCGCCTGCGGATGGACCTTGATGACGGTTGCGGTAGACCCGCGTGCAGTTGGTCGCCTCTGTGGCGTCTTCATCAGGAGCCGCAGACGGATCAGTTCTGAAATCCGTGGCTGATAAGCACGCGGGTCGCCTTTGACGGCATCGATCGCTTCGTCGGCAGTCAGGCCATGGTCGCCAGCTTCAAGAAATTTGTCGAAAAGCTCCGCTCGCCGAGCATTAGCTAGCGGTGCCGTTTGCGTGGCGGCATCTTCACTGGCACCGCCTTTCTCTCGCGATCCGGGATGATCCGGATAAATCGAGGGTGAGGGGTGGTGGCCGAACATGTCAGTTGAGTTGCGTTCGCCAGGTAGTTTGCAGCACGGCAGTTTTCTGTGTAGATTGTTAGTCATCTGATGTTTCCTTTTTGCCCGCCCTGATCGGCGGGCATTTTTTTGTGCTTATTTCTTCTGTTTCATGCGGTTCGGCTTACAGCCTCACTCAATTTCAATTTCAGGGCCGCCAGAGGCACCCTCAGGACTCCACCGATTTTCACCGTTGGGATGTCGCCCAGGCGCGCGGCCCTGTAGCTCGCCGCGCGTTTGAGCCCGAAATATTCGCGCCCCGCCCTGGGAACGCTGATTGTATGGTCCGTGTCGCTTGGCATGTGGCCTTGTTCCTTTCCGTATTTTAATATAGCGTCTTGTCTCAAGTTGAATAGCCATAACGGAGACATGGCAAAGACAAATAAGGAATGTCAGATGGCGAAGGTTGAAAAGGATAAAAATCCGAGGCGACGCAAGGCTGGCGCCGGCAGGAAACCGAAGGGGCCTTACGCTGGGAAAATGGCGACCTTTGCGACCAGGATTACCGATGAAACCCGCAAGGATTTAGAACTGGCGGCGGCGGCTAAAAGGCGCTCACTTTCACAGGAGGCGGAATGCCGCTTGCGGGTATCGTTTCAGCGGGAGCGGGCCGCTGCCAGCGACCCGCAGATGACGGCGCTTTGTTTCGTTATTTCTCAAATCGCTTCACACATGCAGCCGCAGGGTGAGGAGCCTAGGTGGAGAACTGACCCAAAAATCTATGAGGGTTTTTTTGCCGGCGTTTCGCTGCTTTTGGCGGCCATGCACCCGGCGCAGTCGGCGGCGGATTTAGAGGGGGCGGACGAGGCGCGGGCCAAAGGCGAGGGTGTTGCAAGCGGGCTATATGCTCTCGCAATGAACCCTGAAATGGCCGCGCTTTTATCGGCCAGTCTAGAAGACACGGAAAGCCCACACGCCAGTAATTTCGTAAAGGTACAACAAGAAATGATGCGTGCCTTCACGCGGGATATTCCGCTGCGCACGCCCGATGCACTGAAGGCCGCTGTGCTGCGACTCCGCAATCAGAGGATGGCCGAAATTCTGATGGTGCCACCGGAACCGAAGGCCAGTTCTTAGCTTATTTGTCTTCACTAAAATGAGTAAACGGTTTTCAGGTGCGTATAATCGGCGTACATTTGAGAAATTGAATGCTGGTCTGTTTGACCGGCGAGCGGACGAAGCAAGCATTTCGCCACTTTCACCAGCGCGACGGCGCATGGAAGTTCAGGCGCGAGGCCCACGGCGCTCAAAGTCGCGTGAGGCGATTGCATCGTGACCGACGCGGCCAGTAGCGGCTAGATCGGGCGATCCCCAATCCACAACACAGCGCGGTCCCCTGCGGCGGGGTTCCGTCTCATAGGTGAAACGATGATCGAGATACCCGTGTCTCAGCGCAAGGATGCGCGGATTCATATTCGAGCCGAAGCGCTGATTGGGGCCGCGCTGGAATTGGCGGCAGCGCGGCAGTTCACGTCGAAAAGCGAATATCTCCGACGCGCTCTGCTTAACGGCTTGCGCGCTGACGGAATTGATCCGTCAGCGCAAACAGGGCGCTTGGTAAACTCTAATGGTGGCATGGTGGTCAAATGAGAACTAATCCCACCTGGGGCCAACTCGACAGGGCCGATGAGGCCCGCCGTCAAAGGCTTGCGGCTGAATTATCCAAGCGCGACAATATCAAGATTGACAGCGTTCCGGCAGGCTACGCCCATCTTATCGACAGGACCGTCGAAGGCTTTAAGGGCATGAAAGAGCGGCAGGCCACGGGCCACTTGGCCAAAACCACGAGTGAAAGGTCTGGGGTCGATAGGTCTATCTCTCTGCCGCGCCCTGTCACGTCATCCCAGTCCATCACTCCATCTGCCGAGCCGAGGATCACCATCGTCCCGACGCGCCCGGTCGAGCCAACACAGAAAAGCCCGCAGAAGAAAAGTAGCGTGGATGATAAGAAGTTTAATCTCGCCTCGCTGCTTGATGTAGCTCCCGCATCTGAGGCCCCTTCAACGTCTGCAATGCTGGCGAACGCCCTTGACGTTCCCGAAACGCCCGCTCAGCAGCCCGTGCAATCTCGC
>JAUSBQ010000054.1 GCA_030651965.1 Pseudolabrys sp.
CGATGACCTCTGCCGGCGCCGACAGAGCCAGCTCATAGACATCGACCATATCCTGGATATGGATATTGGGCCGCAGCTGCGCGCCGCCGAACACCTTGACCTTGCGGTTGACCATCGCGTGGTTGGTCAGGATGTTGACGATGACATCCAGACGCTGGCGCGGCGCGTAACCGCAAACGGTGGCCGGCCGCAAGGTCAGCGTGGTGAAGCCGGGCTCGCGTTCCTGCTCCAGTACTTCCTCGCACATTGCCTTGTACTTTGAGTAATCGGTGAGCGGTTCGAGCGGCAGATCCTCCGTCACCTCGACCCCTTCCTTGACGCCGTAGACGCTGGACGACGAGGCATAGATGAAACGCTTCACGCCCGCCTCTTTCGCGGCGCGCACCAGCGGACGGAACGCGTCGAAATTGATCGACTTGCCGAGGTCCGGATTGAGCTCGAAGGACGGATCGTTGGAGATGCAGGCCAGGTGAATGACGCTGTCGCAACCGGCGACCGCCTTCGCCACGGCCGCGGCGTTGCGTAAATCGCCCTTGATCTGGATCAGCCGCGGATGGTCGTCGACGTCTGGGAAAACGTCATGGCCGTACATGAAAAGATCGAGCACGGTGACCGTGTGCCCCGCCGCCAACAGGCGCGGCACCAGCGCACTGCCGACATAGCCGGCGCCGCCCGTGACCAAGATACTGTGAGACGTGTTCATTCTTCAGTTCCCGCTGCTTTAACGCGGCTTCGAGGCAGGCGTTGCGCGCCAGCCCATTTCGATGTCGAGGGCCATATGCAAAATCGTGAGATGGCCGATCTCGACGATGCCATACGTGTGATCGGCCACGTAGAAATTGATATCGCCGGTTTTGCGCAGCGGATTGTCCGCGGCAAAGCCGCTCAGGGTATAGACCGCGCAACCGCGGGCGCGCGCCGCCGTCACGCCGTTCAGGATGTTCGCCGAACGGCCGGAGCTGCTGATGGCGACGATGATATCGCCGGCGGCGACCTGCCATTCGATCTGCTTGCTGAATACCTGCTCGTAGCCGTAGTCGTTACCAAGGCACGTCAGGACCGAGCTGTCGTTCAGCGCCAGCGCGCGAATGCCGCCGTTCTTGCTGAAATCGACCGCAAGGTGACTGCAGATTCCGGCGCTGCCACCATTGCCGATGAGGAAAAGCCGATTGCCGCGGTCGTGCATGACGCGCAGCTCGCGCCCCAACTTCACGACCTCGGGCTCGAAAGGCAGCTGCCGGCCTTCGCGGTCCGTCACTTCCGTCTGCGTGACGACCCGTTCCAGGGTGCGCAGATAATCGTGAGATGTGCCGGAATTCATTGACGATAAGCCTCACGGCACAACATTGGCCGTCACTTCAGCAATGCCGCGACGCTGCGCTGAATATCGAGCCGCGTGAGATAACGCCGATGGCCGATGATGCCAATCTTGAGCGCGCCGGCGATATTGCCGGCGAATGCAGCCATCTCGCAGTTGCCGCCCGCCGCCAGACAAGGCGCCGCGACCGCAAAGAAGGCGTCACCCGCGCCGACGGTATCGACAATGCTGGCACTGAAAGCCGGCATGTTGACCACGCCGTCCTTGCCCTTGGCGAAGCATCCCGAACGACCATGGGTCACGATGAAGTTAGCGCAGTCGACCAATGCCGGAAGATGCGTGCCGACGACTTCCACCAGGTCCGCATGCTTGTCGCGCACCGCGAGCCGAGCTTCCATGGCGTCGATGCACATGAAATCCGCCCGCGCATACTTGTCGAGCATGTTATAGCCGATATTGCCGGCGTTCGACTGCACGTTGACAGCCAGGAAGCGGGCTTCGCGTTCCAGCAGTTCGACCGTCTCGGCATCGAAAAAACCGTGCCCAAAATCACAGACGATGGCGATGTCGGCGTCCTTGAGTTTGCTCGACAAGGTCTCCCGGAACTTCCGCTGCACCGAGTCAGGCAGTGGATTGTCATCCATCGTGTACAGTTCGAACAATTTGCGGACGTAAGTCGGCTCGACAAACCGGGTTTTTTCGACGGTCGGCCCGTCGGGCCTGTAAATCAGCGATAATTTCGCGCTGCTGTCGAGGCGCTCGCGCACGAAGCTCTCATAATTCTCGCCGATCGCCGGATCGCCGACGACGGTGATCAGTTCGACATTGGGCGACAGCCCCGCCAGATGATTAGCGATGGCGACGGCGCCGCCAGCGAACACCTCTTCGTCGCGCCGCAATGTCGCGAGGATATTCTCCTTCGCCGATTTGCCCATTGCCTCGACATAGACGTAGCGATCGATGATTGTCTCGCCGATGACGACGATCTTCAACTGCGATATCTTGCCGAGCAGCCGAATGAACTGCTGCTCGAAATCGGTGTCCCGCAGGGTGTCGAGATAGGCCCGCGTCGCGGTGTTTTGAATGTCGAAATGGCGGTTCAACAGGTTTGAAGAGCTGAAAGTAATGTCGTCGGTAAACTGCACGGTGCCGCCAAACCGCTCGACCAGTTCGATTTCGGCGGCGATCTTGCCGGTGATGTCTCCCTTGATATCGGTGTATTCGCCACCCTTCACATAGACGTGCGGCTTGACCGCTTCGATCGCCTTTAGTGCGCTCGGGTCTTCGATGACGGCGACGTAATCGACGACGTCGAGCGCGGCCAAAACCTCGGCCCGCAGCGAGGATGTGAAGGCCGGCCGGCCCGGACCCTTGTTGACGTAGGAATCGCCAGTAATGGTGACAACCAGAATGTCGCCGTTGCTGCGCGCTGTCTTGAGATGACGCAGGTGTCCGACATGAAGAAGGTCGAACACACCGTGACACAGAACCAGCCTCTCGCCGCGTGCGCGTCGTTCGTCGGTGATCGTTGCCAACCGCTGCAGATCGACGACCTTGCCTCCGGTCGCGCCGCCACTCGAGTCCCGTTGCCGCTCGACGGCTGGCTCTCCGCCAGCTGCGATTCCCCGTCGATGCAGTCCACTCATTGTGACTCGCCCTTCATATCGTCAGGCCGACGGCTCAGCCCTGCCAAGATACTTAAACCAGCCTTCTGTCGCCTCACCGATTTTCTCCGGTGTCCACACCGGGGCATCGCGCCACGACTCGATATGGCTCAGCATCTGCTGCACGCCCCGCTCAAACGAGACTTCCGCCTTCCAACCCAGATCACGCTCGATCTTGCGCGTGTCGGCGAATGTGCAATCCGGCTCGCCGGGCCGCTTCGGTATATGCACTGTATTTTCAGCGCCGAGCAATTTTACCAGTTGATTGACGCTGTAAGTACCCCGACTGCCGATATTATACACAGCCGCCGTGCGGTTTGAAGCTGCCGCTGCCAGGAATGCAGCAACAATATCAGTGACATAGGTGAAATCGCGGGTCTGGGTACCATCCCCGACTATGGTTAGTGGCTGCCCGGCCAGCAATTGCGCCAGAAAAACGCCGAAGACCGCCCCGTAAGTTCCCCCGGTTCGCGCCCGCGGCCCATAGACATTGAACATCCGGAGCGACACGGCGGGAAGCCGATAGACCTCGGCCCAGTGCATGACCAGCTGTTCGCCGAGATATTTGGTCACGGCATAAGGGTATTTAGTAGATATCGGCGCCGCTTCGGGCGTCGGGTAGATTTCCGGAATGCCATAACAGGTCGAGGACGCGGCATAGAGAAAGCGCCGGACGCCGGCCTGCTTTGCCTGTTCGAGCACGTTGAACGTGCCGTCGACATTGGCGCAGAAATAATCCCGCGGCCGCTCGATCGACGGCACGATGTCCGCCAAAGCCGCAAAATGGAACACGCGCTCGGCGCCTTTGAACAGCCCGTCTATCGCGTCTACGTCCGCGATGTCGGCCTCGACGACTTCGAGATGCTGATTTCCGTCCTGCTGTACGAGATTGCGGCGCGTGCCGTTGCTGAAATTGTCGATAACCCGTACGTCGCGCCCCTCCGCCAACAAGCGGTCGACCATATGGCTACCGATAAAGCCGGCGCCCCCCGTCACGACATCCACTTTTGCCGTCATTGTGCAAGCACCCGATTGGTAGTGCGGAGGGTAGCGATTGAACTCACGGCCGCTGCCAGTCCGAAACTGCCCGAAGCCTCCGCGAATTGTCGCTGCTCTGGCGTGGGCAGGTCAGTTTAGTTATATTGCATAGAAACACCTGTCAAACAGGCCTAATCTGGTCCGTTTAGCGGCATTCGTGCATTTTTCGAGGCTCATGTGATGACCCCGGTGACGCCCGCAGAGCTAAGCGAACAGGCGCCGGGAATCTTCTATGGAACTCGTTCGCTGGTGCTGATCGATCGGACGCTGGTGGAATTCCTCAAGCAAGCGGCGTGCCGGACGCCGACGCTCCGAGCGCGGGTTTGCGCGCATCCCAGCGCCGAGGCCGAACAACACAACATGCTCATCGCCAGCGCCCGCGGTACCTATGTCGCGCCCCACCGCCACAGGCGAAAGTCGGAAACGTTCCTCGTGCTGGAAGGACAAGCCGACATGTTGTTATTCGACAATGACGGGCGTCTGACCGACCTTGTGCCGATGGGACCGGCTGCGTCCGGCCGGGCGTTTTTTTATTTGATGCCGGAAGGGCAGTATCATTCATTGATCATCGACAGCGACGTGCTGGTGTTCGTCGAATCGACCAAAGGGCCGTTCCGACCCGAGGACACCGAGAACGCGTCCTGGGCGCCAGCGGTCAATGCGGCGGCAGAAGGGTCCGCGTTTCTCGCGAGCGCAACGGCGGAGCGACGAGCGGTGCAACAAGCAAGACGGCGCAGTTGTTGACGCTGCATTAAAGCCGCAGCACATGCTCGCATATCGAGCGCGGGCTGTCGACCAGCATACTGTGAAAACGGCCCCCGCCACGAATGAATTCAGGATTCGCGGCAATGATCTTTTCTTCCGTCTGAGGTCCCAGTCCGAACAGGGCTATGCTGATGTCGGTCGCGACTAAACGCGTGCGCGCGACGATAGGCAAATCGCATCCAGGAAGAAACAAACCTTGTTTCTGCGGACTGTCATCGATGACGAAAGCGAATGTGTCGGCGAGGCCGTGGAAATTGATGAACGCGCAAGACAAGTGTCCGGCGCCATAGGCCGCCAGCTTGCGGCCGTCTTTGGTCCAGCCTTCGAGCAATCGTCGATAGCGCGCGGTGTGCTCCGGGAACGCCGACCCGAAGGCGCGCGCGAGTTGAACGACGTGGGAAACCGCGCTCGCTGCCGGCGTCTGCGCGGCGGCGCTCGCCGCCGTTTTGCGCCCGAGCGCGACGATCACGTCTTCGAACGGATAAGGATAAACGTTCTGGTCGACGGGGGCGCATCCGGCGAGCGCCAACACCTGCGGCAAAGTTTGCGGCGTGAAATACTGCGCGTGCTCCTCCCATATCATCGCGTAATCCTGACGCGCCAGGTTGGAGCCGCATTCAGGCACTTCGAGCATGAGGTAGCCGCCCGGCGCCAGCAACGCCCCGAGCGCCGTCAGAAAGCGCCCCGGATCTTCCGCATGTTCGAGCACATGACGGGCGATCAGCAAATCGACCGGACCGCGCCAGTCACGGATCGCAGCTGCCCGCTCGGGCGTCAACAGAGCCTGCACCGATTCAACGCCGGCGCTGGCAGCGCCCAGTTCAGTCGCCGCATCAAGTATCCAGGCCTGCGTGAAGCCGAGTGCGCGCAGGCGATCGACCGTCGTGATGTCCTTGAAACCAAGCCCGGCAATTCGGGCATTTGCCGGCAGGCCGGGCAAGGCCCGTATCCAGCTTACAACTTCGTCGAGATGATCCTCCGGTTCGCGATAGGTGATCCAATCGAAAGGCGGCACCAGATCGGCGGCAGGAAATGGCTGCGCCAACTGAACCGAACCGCAAGTCCGGCAAACGCCGAGCTCGAGTGGATGTCGTGGCGCTGGTGCGCCCGGCGTCGCGGCAAAATGACTGGATATCGGTTGCATACCGAGATCAAGAACGATCTCGGTCTCGGCCGAGCGGCAGATTCGACACACTGCCATTCCAGTCCGACCCGCAGCGGCGGAGGTCTCCGCATTGGCCGGCCGCCCACTCATAGCTGGTCCTTCTGAAAAGTGGCACGCAACCGGCCGAGTAGCCGGCGTCCAACGCCAGGCCGCTGCCCGCGCACGACCAGATTCAGCCACCAAACCATCACGCGTGCCCACAACGGCCAGAAGCGGGGCCAGCGCGGCAGATCGACAAGCATCGTTCCCACGAACGGCGACAGCGCCGCTGGCGACGCAAAGACGCCGGCCCGGAAATCGGCGAACTCAGCTCGGTTCAATTTGTCGGCGATATTGTGCACCACGTTTCGCTGCGCCGCGCGATCTCGCATGCCGCGGCCGGAATAGGACTGCGGACTGACGCGAAACCAGGCAAGCGATTGCGGCACCGCGCCGAATCCATAACGGAATGCGATCGCATACATCGCGAACCAGTCGCTATGCCACTGCAGTGCCGGATCGAAGCCGCCCACCTCGGCCAGCGCGGCCCGGTCGAAGATCGCGGTATTGACTCCGAGCCAAACGAAATCGCGCCGCAACAGCAGTCGGAACTGTTCCGGAGAGAAGAATTGCGGCTGTGAACCAGCCATGTACCACATGCCAAGCGGTGAACTATCGTCATGGGTCACGTGCGCATCTGCGTCGGCGTCCCATTCGGTGTAGCGCGACACCGCGACTTTTAGGTCAGGAAAACGTGCGACCGCATCGGCTAGGGATTCGCACATTGTGTGCATGATCATTTCGTCGGCGCTGGCCATGACGATGTGGCTACCGGTGGCAGCCGCAAGGCCGCGGTTCACGGAACCGGCGACGCCAAGACGATGCTCGTTTTGCAGAAGCTTTATCTGGCGTTGTTGCGAGAACCGCTCGATGACCTTCCGGCTATGGTCGGTTGACGCATCATCGATTACGATGATCTCGTCGAACGGCCTGCTCTGCCCGACGACGGCAGCGAGCGACGTTTCCAGTTCGGCGGCATGATTTCGATTTGGCAGGATCAGAGTAATTCGAATAGGGTTAAATCCTGGGTCATGGTGACTAGGCGGCAGGGCACGGGCAAGGATATTATTGTCAACGAGATCGGCTATGCTATCAACCAAAACTTGGCCACCTAAGGTTATCATTCCATGATCCCGGAAATGGCACTCCGTTGGGCGCGATCACTTGCCCAACAGAAACTCGGCCGCGTGTTGATCCGTCTCGCCGTGGATTTGCCTGGGGGCCAACACCTGTATTGCGCAGTCGCCGCTCGTTTGGCCCCAATGGAGCGACGGATATTCGTCGAACGGTCCCTGGTCGTCCTGACGCAAGGACAGCGGCGCCGCATGGCCGGGCGCTTGGCACGGCTGATGCAAAAGCCTCGCTCCATCGGCGTGCTTGAAACATGCTGGCTGGCGATCGCCCATGCGGCCGCCGCCACGACGGAGGCGTCCAATCTGTCCGCCTCGGCACCAGGGCAACTCGTTGCGGAAGTTCATGCCAACACGAATTTCCTCTTCGCGCGCGCCATAGCCGCATATGAAACCTCGCGCTTCCGGGACGCAGTCGCGGCGTTCTGTGCCATTCGCGATCTAGCTCGGCAAGAACTGGTGCAAAGATTCCAATATCTCAAAGCCGCCTATGCCGCCGGTCAGGTTCGCGACCGCGCCCTGGCAGCTGAGTTCTTTGCCCGACAGTTTTTTTTCTCGGGTTTCACCTTCGACGCCGTCGCGCGACGCGACTTCGAAGAGAAGCTGATACAAGGTACGCTGGCCACCGCTTCTGCCGAACTCCAAGGACATTCGTGTCGCGGAAAGAGTACCCGCATCGGCGTATTTTTTCTTTCGTCGACCGAGGCGTTGGGGCACGCGATTCTCGATCCGTACTATTTTCTCGTTCTTCACGCGAAGAGATTCGACGTTATTATGTTTATCGGTCCCCCCCGCGCAGCATATCGGCCGGCCTCGCGCGTTTGCCTCGACATCGTCGAGCGGTACGGCCGTTACATCGAAACTACCAATGATGTGATGCTCAATTTATCCTGGATGAATCTCGGAGGGGTATCGCAGCCTCCGCTCGAATTTACACTTGAACAGTTCGGCGAAGGCGTCAGTGCCGTCGGACGATGGTACAAAAGCGAGAAAATAGAGCTTGGCTCGCTCGATCTGGTCATCGAGAACTATTGGAGTTTATTGCGCGACGCCGTTCACCGTGCTTGCGACGTCAACGACGCCTTTGAGCACAACGCCTGGCATATGAAGCTTCCTGAAAGTTACGGCCTTATCGGCGAGGCATTCTGCTTCCGGCACAAGATCGATATCGACAAGCCGCTGGTCGTATTGCATGCCCGCGCCGACAATTATCACGGCCTTGAAAAACAAGCCTTCCGGAATGCGGATATCGAAACTTATGAACCCGGGGTTCTCGAACTTCTCGACCGAGGATATCAGGTGCTTCGCATCGGCGATCGCGGAATGCCCCGCTTGCCAATCAGGCACAAGAACTACCGAGAATTGCCGCGCTTGCCGGGTTACCGGCATGAGCTCGATCCGTACTTCATATCAAAGGCGGCGTTCATGATCGGCTGCCAGTCCGGCCCTTGCGCCTATGCGCGGGCACTCGGCACGCCGCTGCTTTCGGTGAACGCCGTTCTGCATTACACGTTGTTACCGGCCAAAATGGAGATGGCCTGTTTCAAGCGCTACAAACTGATCGAGAGTAGCAAGCTGCGGCCGCTCGACCTGGAAGGTGCATTGGCGGCGGGCGTGCATCATTTCGACACCACAATTCAGTTCGAACGCGCGCGCGTCAGGCTGGAACCTGCGCGCCCCGAGGAGATCAAGGCGGCGGTCAAGGACATGATCGCGTGGCTCGAAAATCCCGATCTTCCCGAAACCGAACACCAGCTTCGATTCAAGGCGGCGGTGGAGCACACCGCGCAGGAACTCGCGCGCAAAGGCCGCGAGCTCGACAATCCGATCGCCGATTTCATCGGCATTTCATTGCCCGGCTATCGCATTTCACCCACGGTCGCCGCCATGCGCGAGGCGAAGTCGGTAGATCGCGGGCACGGGCCCGCATCAGGCAAGGTCGAGCATGGCATACAATCAGGACAATGACCTGCTCAACGAATACGAAGCTCTGCAGCGCGAGCGCGCCGATCTATTTCGCAACGCCGCATCTGGCGGCATCGACGTCCTTACCGAGCGGCGCGCGATTGGCGGCGCCCAGGACGAGGCCCGCACAGCACGCGAGCGCCGCGGTCAGCCCGCCGACGATCTGCGCGTCGGCGTGCTGGCGCGCGACCGGTACATGACTATTTTGCGCGACGCCGTCAGGTTCCCCGATGGATCGCGCGGTCTCTATAACCGCATCATCGAAGGACGCAGCGTTGCCGTTCTGCCGGTCCTCGGCGACCGTCTGGTTCTCGTGCGGTTGTTTCGTCACGGACTTCGCGATTGGTCTTTGGAGTTTCCGCGCGGCGGATGCGATCCGGGCGAAACCGCGGAAGCCGCGGCGCGCCGCGAACTGATGGAGGAAATCGGCAGCGAGGCGATCGATCTTGTTCCAATCGGAGAGTTCACGCCCGGCGGTTCTTCGCTGTCGATTATGGCGAAGTTCTTCGTCGCCCGCATCGAGGCCGTCGGCGCACCGGATTTGGCCGATGGCATCGGCGCCATCGTGCAGGCATCGGTCGATGAGGTTGAGACGATGATCGGCAATTCGCAAATCATCGACGGCTTCTCGCTGTCGATTTTTCTGCGGGCGCGGCTCGCCGGTTTAATCTGAGTCCTGAGTTCATGACCAGTCCCGACGTCGCCCCAACAATCCTGGATGCCGCGCGGCGGCTGACGGCCGAATCGGTGATTTCGGTGACCCCGGCCAATGCCGGCGCCAATAGCCGGCTGTTCCGGGTCGATACGGCCGCCGGCCCGCGCGCTCTCAAATCCTACCCGACCCGTCCCGGCGACCGGCGCCGCCGCGCCGACATCGAGATGCAGGCTCTGACGTTTCTGCGCGCGCGTGGTCTGACGGCGGCGCCGCAGCCGCTGCGCCACGATCCGCAGGGGCAGTTCCTGTTGATGGAATGGATCGACGGCAAAACGGCGGGCGCGCACACCGAAGGCGACACCACTGATGCCGCCGAATTCATCGCACAGGTTTTTGCATTATCCGCGCATCCGGACGCCGCCGCGCTGCCGCTGGCGTCGGAAGCCTGCCTGTCTGCGGCGACTATCGTCGAGCAGATCGAATCGCGATTGGCTCAGTTCTCTCCGGAGTCGGAAGTGTCCGGCTGGATGGACAGCGCCTTTCTGCCATTGCTGGCGCGAACGCGTCAGAGCGTGGCCGCGGAACTCGCCGGGCCGACGCTACTGGCGCCGGGCCAGCGCCGGCTCATCCCGGCCGATTTCGGCTTTCACAATGCCATCCGTCAGCCGGACGGCCGGCTGCGCTATATCGATTTCGATTATTTCGGCTGGGACGATCCGGTGAAGCTGGCCGCCGACATTTATCTGCATCCGGCGATGAATCTGACGCCAGCCGATGTCGCAACGTTTTTCAGAGCGATGCGTCGCGCCCTGCCGGACGACGACGATTTTCCGGCAAGGCTCAATCGCCACCTGCCGCTCTATGCCGTGCGCTGGGCGCTGATCGTCCTCAACGTCTTCCGCGGCGATCGCTTGCAAGAATTGCCGCCGGCGGGCGCGGCCCGTACCGCGCTGCGCGACGCGCGAATCCAGACCGCCCAGACCTTGCTCGCCAAGGGGCAACACTTCGACGTCAAGAATTTTAGCTTGGATTAAACGCTAACTGCGCTCCGTTGTCCGCGAATCTCCGCCGTCACCCTCAGCGCATGATGACGAGGGCGATGATCACCAACACGGCGACGCCTAACGCGCTGCCACCGATCAACAGGCCAAGCGCCAAAAACGCCTTGCGCAAGGAAAACGGAAAGCGGTGATTCACCGAAATCTCACCGGAAAGACTGCTCGGCAGCACGTTTGTTACAACGACCTGCGCCGGTTGTGTGCCGCCAGGCCCCGGTTGCGACGGCGACACTTTGGTCGACATCAGAGCGGCGCGGCGGACTCGGTCGAAGGTTTTGATCTTTCCGTCGATCTTTGCAACGATTGCATTGGTCACGGTCGGCCCGGACGAACGAAGCTGCCGCTTGGCTGCCTCGACCTGGCTAGCGCTCGCGGGCCCGCGATACCTGTCGATATAATCGTCGGCCGCGGCAAGCGACTCTTTCGAGTCCAAAGCAATATCGAGAGGAGGCACGAACGCATTGTCGCTGGTCTTCTTGAGCACCAAATAGACCATTGCCGCTATGGAAGACCTCTCCATGAGATCCGTAAAGCCCTCGATAAACTCCAGGCTCTCATCGTGATGAAAAGCCTTGGCCTCGGCCAGATCATGCGATTTGAGTTTGGCTTGGACGATCTCGTAGTTGTTTCCGTCGATCAGCTTCTTCAGAAACAAAGGCGTCACGGCCACCATCGCGTGCGCGCCATACTGAACGATCGGAATCTCGTGAATCATTACCGCACCCTTCCGGGCAAGATAGTGAATAATAGCGAAGGCGTTCATCTGGTTCGTAACGTGCTCCGTCGTGCCTTCATTGGTCACGACATCATATTGAAAGGCCGGCACCCGATCGTTCGGCCAGAAATTTAGGTCGACGGGAATTGAGTGATCGACTTCATTCAAATCGATCGACGTAAACGTAAAGCCAGCATCCGCGTAGACCCTGCTGACATGAATGCGCTGACCGATCAGCTTTTCATACTTCGCCGGATCGCATTTCGCGTAAGTATCGATGAATTGCTGGATGTATTTGACAGCTTCCTTGTCGCGAAGCGCGACCGTCTGGTCGCCAAGCGTCATGATCTTGGAGCCGGCTGAAATACCGTGCTTTTGAAAGATCTGCATATAATCGATAAATTTATACGTCGAGCCGTAGCCCATGTCGATCCCCCAGTTCGGCCGGCTCGGTGAGCCTTTTCCTGCCATCAACCAATTGCAGAAAGCCCAGATTATCGATCGAGGCTCAGTGCGGATTTAACACTCTTGGGCGTTTGGGACCAGACGCGGTCCCTCGTCTTGGCATCAAATATTGACCGCCACTCGCCGCCAACGCCCTTGCGAAAATTCGGGCCAGCGGGGAGTGCCCCCTGGCGGTCGCTAAACTCCTGAATCCATTTCGCGGCGTCGTCAGGGAGGCGATCGCCAAATATGCGTCGAATGACGCCGGGGGTGTCGCCGATCACCTCGGCATAGGTAATCACGTTTATTTTTAGATCGGGCAACTTAGCCCTGGAAACGGCGAGCCAGTTATCAATCCAGCCAGCCATGCTTTGGCACACCATAGCGAATTGTTCGGCCTCTTCGGCGAAAGGCGCCTCTGGCGCAATAACGCCGCTGGCTATCGCCTCGTTTCGCATACGCAGTATTGAAAACGCGGCATCGCGCGGGTCGCGTAACTGAAGCCATATGGTGCCGATGTTGCTCTGCCGAACAGTCTCGACATTTATTTTTTCCGCCCGAAAATGCTCGTGTGTGGTCGCTCCGCCGCGCGCCACCTGATCGGCCCATCGCTTCACCACAACTGAGCGAGCACCTTGCCCGATCGTCAATTTCAAAATCGGAATTTGAAGGGCGGCTGAGATTGATGTGGACAACAGAGAGCTTGCGGATTTCGTCAGGCTGACGATGACCGCACCCGGCTTGCCGCGCTCAAGTCCGATCTGTTGGCTGTAGAGATTCAAACGCGATCCTTGACGCAAGTCGTAGGGCAAGAAGTCGGTTCCGTCCGGTGGCGCGTCGAACTCAAGCAGTTCGGCGAATTTTGCCGCTTTATCAAAGCGGTTCTGGGTCGCGAACAGACAGCCGAGATAATAGGCGGCAAAGGGTTTGAAATAATTGATGTCGTTCACATGGGCGATGCCGATTTTTGTGTTCGACAGCAGCAGCCCGATCATTTCATCGTAGGCGCCGCTTTCGAACCTCTTAACGAGCGCCTCGATTAATTCGGCATCCTCGGGAGCAACCTTCTCGGGATGAAATCGGGAAAAATCGAAACGGAAATTCCCTGCATCCAGAGGATTCGCGACTTCCGACAATATGCGAGCTATTCGATTTCGATCGGCCGCGGTAGATTCGAGCGCGGATTTGTAAGTCTCCAATTGCGCTGCCAAACGATCGTGGTCGCCGGCGGCCGTCTCGAATGAATGCTTATGCGCTTCAACGCCGTCCGCGCTTCGAACCGGCTTCGTCGGACCTACTTCAACAATTTCTTTTGTGGCTTTGAGTTCCGCCGCCAAACGGTCTCTATCCACGGCCGTCGATTCAAAGGCATGCCTGTAAGTTGCGACTTCGGCCACCAGTCGTTCGCGCTCCGCTGCCAGCGAGGCAGTGCAACACTTACGAATCCTGAGATTCTTTTTCAAAAAGTTTATGACCCGTTGCAATTCCTCCGCTCCCTTGGATGAAGTTTCACCCCATTCGCCCACTGCTGTAGGCGAAGTTCTATTCAAGCAATATCAAGAATTGTGAGTGGCTACCACCCGATTGTTAACATTCGTGCGCTTGGTGGCACCGTCGGGATCAATCCACCGTATCGCCCGAACTGGCCGGCGCCGCGCGCGATTGGTAAATTGAGATTACCTCGTCGGGGGCGCCGTCCGCGACAATATGACCGTGCTCCAACAATACGGCACGATTGCAGATTTCCTTGACGACCGGAAGACTGTGCGAGGCCAACACTAAAATGCTTGAGCGCTCCATCATGAGACGCATTCGTTCCTTGGCGCGCCGCATAAAGCCGGCGTCGCCCGCAGAGAGATGTTCATCGATGACAAGAATTTCAGGATGAAAAGACGTCGCGACCGCAAAGGCTAGCCGGGTTCGCATGCCGGCCGAGTAGCTACTGACGGGCAGGCGGATGAAATCGCCGAGCTCGGTAAACGCTTCAATCTCGGGAACCCGGGAGCGAATTTCATCCCAACCAAGCCCGAACAACAGCAGCAGATTTTCGATATTCTCGGAACCAGACAAAGATGCGTTCAACCCCATACTGGGATTGATAACGCTGACGGTTTTCCCGACCCGGTGGATATGTCCCGCTTGCGGCCGGTAAATTCCGGCCAGCACCTTGAGTAGCGTCGTCTTGCCTGCTCCGTTGTGCCCCAACAATCCGATCTTATCGCCGCTCTTGGCTGTCAGGTTGATGTTTTCGAGCGCCACGATCTCGAGACCGTGCCGGCCTTTGCGGCTGATCAGCCCTCCGGTCACTGCCGACTTGAGCGCCGATCGCATCGACTGGTCCGATGCCTGAAAGATCGGATAGCGCAGACTGACGTCGTGGAGTTCGAATGATGCCATCTTGTATCTACAGCCAGTAAACGATTCGGTTGCGGGCCAGACCGAAGGCTGCAAGCGCGCTCGCCCAGCCGGCCACAGTCATGATGAGAACAACCTTATAAGACGAAGCGGCGGGGGCATGGCCGAGCAGCGGCTCACGCAAGATATCGAGATAGTGAGTCAGCGGATTGAGCGTGGCAAATAGCGAATTTTCCGAGAGAATTTCGGGATGCCAAAGCACCGGCGTCGCCAGAAACGCGATGAGCATCAGGGGCGCTACCAATTCTCGTAAGTCCCAGTAGCGCGCACCAGCAACGCCGAGCAGCGTGACGACCCACACGCCATTGAGGACATAAAGCGCCATGCCCGGAATGAACAAAAGCGTATTCCAGTTCGGCGTCAGGCCGGACCATATCGCGACAACTATGAACACGACGAACTTGTAAGCGAACTCGATAAGAAGCCGGAACACGTAGCGATAGACCCCGAGAGATACCGGCAAATCCGCTTCCTTCATCACGCCGGCGAAATTCAGGAAGACCGACAGGCCGCCGAGGATGCAGGCGGCGAGGAAGAACCAGATTATCAATCCGGCGGCGATGAACGCGAAGGTGTTGGTTGGCGCGGTCTTGAGGAGGGCGCCATAAACATAGCCAAGGGCAGCAACTTGTATGCCGGTGCCGATGATCGACCAGAGCGGGCCGAGCATCATCCGGTGGGTCTGCTGGCGCATGTCGCGCCAGCCGAGCCGCGTCCAGATCGAATACATCGCGGCCCCCGCTACCAGGTCATCGAGGCCGGCGCGAAAGGCGGCGCCATAACTGGCGTTGGCGTCATAGTCGTAGACGACGCTCTCCGGCTTTTGCTGTTGAGTTGTGCTCATTGGGTCCGAGAAGGGGTTGGAAAAGAGCTATCTGACAAACGGCCATTGCCGAAGCTGCTGCTGCCACGCGATTCGCGCCGGCAGCAGCTCGGCTAACTCGTGCACATAATTGACCCGCCCGGGTTTGTCCACGCGGCGGTTGCATCGCCGCCGCGGCCGGCCGCTCGCCGCCGGGAACCGGTCAGTCACGTTTTTGGGCGCACAGGGCGATGATGTAGTGGGACATCTTGTGGTAGCCGGTGTGCACCACCTCGTCGTTCATGCTGAACATGAAGACCGAACTAAAGAATTCCTGCATCAGGGCTTTGAGATCGGGCGCCGTCTTGCAGTTAATGTGGCCCGCCTTGCTGCCGGCCGAGGCAAAAGTTTGCGATTCCAGCGACGGCATGCCGACGATCATCACCGTGTCGGCGCTGGAACCCGCCAGGATGTTCGAGATGAACCTGCGCTCGTCCGACGCGTCAATGTGCTCAAGCACATCCATCAGAAAGACGGCGTCGAATGCGCCATCCATTCGCCCTTCAAGAAAGTTATGCGTGAGCGCCCGGTACGGATATTCCGGCGGCATGTGCGCCTGCGCATCGGCGATGAATTCCGGATCGAAATCGGTGACGGTCAGACGCTTGACTTCTTGCATGACGATCGGCGCATTGAAGGCGTCGCCGCAGCCGACTTCGAGCACGTCACGGCGCCCGCTCAGCATCTTGGCGACGAATTTATAGCGCGCCTGGGAGAACAGAAACCGGCGCGGGTCTTCGATCCATTCGCGGCTCTTGAGCAGCCCGAGCGAAACCGCGCCGCGCTGTTCCGCGAAAGCGATATTCGGCTGGTTGACCGGATCGCGCATTTTTCGCGTCGTCATTGGCTATACCTTGGCATCGCAGGCGGCGGCGACTTGATCATTCGTCCGGTCCATTTCCAACTGCCCTTGGATCGATCGATTGATCGAGTTCCAGCGGCAAGATATCCTTGATCGGATAGCAAGTAGCATACCATAATACAGCCCATACATGTAAGCTACATACCCGACCACCGGCAGGCAGAGATTGGTTTCGACCTTGGCAGATGATTCCATCCATTCCGCCGGCGGCCACCTTCAATATTATCGGCAGCACGCAATCTCTCCGGTCCATTATCGCGTCGAGCATATCGACAGCCACTTCGACCGCCGCGATTCGCTGTACCGGTCGCTAGGCTTGCCGCCCGTCACTTTCCGCAATGCCAGGGTCATCGAAATCGCGCCGGGTTCCGGGCAGAACAGCCTCTACGTCGCCGCGTGCCAGCCCGCCAGCTACGACCTGGTAGAACCGAACCCGACCGGCTTGCGCGATATCGAAGCGGCCTATCGCGCCTTCGACCGGCCGCACACCGCGCCGCGCATTCATCCCGTGACGTTTCAGGATTTCGAAACGAGCGAGCGCTTCGATATCATGCTGTGCGAAAACTGGCTCGGCTCGCTGCCGAATGAAGTCCGGCTGATCGGCAAGCTGGCGTCACTTGTCGCGCCCGGCGGGACGCTGGTCCTGACCATGGTTCCGCCGAGCGGGTTCTTCGCCAACATCATGCGCAAACTTTTTGCCTTACGCCTCGACGATTCAAAACTGTCGTTTGAGGACCGCACCGACCGGTTGGTCGACGTCTTCGGCCCGCACCTGTCGACCATCGCCAACATGACGCGGAGCCATCGCGACTGGGTGCACGATTGCATGCTCAATCCACACTATCTCGATGTCGCGCTGCCGCTCGAGACCATTCTCGACACGGTCGGCCATGAACTCGAAGCGCTGGCGAGCCTGCCACGCTTCACGCTCGACTGGCGCTGGTTCAAGGCGCTGACCGGCGAGGGCCGCGATTTCAACGGCCATATGCTCGCAGCCTATCGGCGCAATGTCCATAATTTCGTCGACTATCGCCGCATTTTTGCGGCGGCTCAAGACGAGGATACGGCGCTCAATACCGCCTTCTTGCGCTTTCACGCGGCCGCGCTCGTCTGGAAAAAAGCCTTTCTTGACGGCGCGGACACGACGGCCGGCGCCGCGGCGATCACCGCGACCTTAAGCGACATCGCCGCCGCCATGAAGCTGGTCGACAGCGATATCGCCGCCGCGGTCGAGGAAGCAATCGCGGTGTGGGCAGAGCCACAGTTGCGCCCGGAACAGGTGCGCGACATGACGAAATTCGCGGCGCTGTTCGGGCGCGAAACCGTCTATATTTCCTTCACCCGTCCGCGCCACGGCCGCGCCGACGTTTGAACGGGCCGCAAGGATTTAAGACCGTGCTCCAGCTCACATTGATCACGTCCGTGCTCAATGGCATGCCTTTTCTCGGCGAAATGCTGGCCTCCATTCCGGCCGATGCCCGCGTCGAACATCTGGTCATCGATGCCGGCTCGACTGACGGCAGTCTCGAGCTGGCCGGGGCAAATCCGCGGTTGCACGTGGCCAGCCGGCCTGGACTTCCGCTCTATGATGCCTGGAACGAGGGCGTCGCAATGGCGAGCGGCCGCTTCGTCTGGTTCGTTAACGCCGACGACCGGCTCGGACCCGGGGCGCTGGCGCGAGCGCTCACGGCAATCGAGCAGAACAAAGGCGCGGATGTGATCGCCGGCAACGCCAATGCCTTTGTCGCCACCGAAGATGCCGGCGAAGTCATCCGCTGGCATTACGCCGGCATACCGCTTGCCGGCCTGACGCTGGCAAGCCTGCTATTCGGCGCGCCGCTGATCAACGCCAAACTATTCCACCGCGACCTGTTCGCGACCCTCGGCAGTTTCGACACCAGCTACGCATTCGCGGCCGACCGCGAATTCCTGCTGCGCCTGCTGCAACGGCAACCGCCGGCAGTGTGCCGGCATCTCGATGCGTTGCTTTATCGCTATCGCATCCACGGTGGGTCAAAGACCTTGCAGCCCAATCCGGCGCGGCGCGTCGAGATATCGTTGGAGCACCGGCGCATCGCCCTCGCATTGCTGCGCCATGCAACGCCCGGCACGGCGAGCCGGGAGCTCCTGCAAGCCTGGCTGGCGCACGAACAGGCCGTGACCGCGTTGCGCGGCGCGCTTAGCGGAAAGGCCGGCGAGGCCAGCGCGGCGGCTTGCGCTTTCGCCGTCACACCGCATCGCTCAATCAACCGGCTGATGCTCGCCCGCCACGCCCGGCGCGATTATCGTGCCGCATTGTTGCGTGCCGCGCCGGCGCCTCATGCGGAGCCGTCACGATGAGCGAATTGCATATCGGCATCGACATCGACAACACCATCATCGACTACGACCGCGCCTTCGCAGCGGTCGGCGAGGAAATCGGCCTGCTGCCGGCCGGACACGGCCTGCGCGGCAAGAGGGATGTGAAGTCGTTTCTGCTGGAACGGTCAAAGGACGAAGCCGACTGGATGCGCCTGCAAGGCCAGATTTACGGCCGCTATATTGGGCGCGCTGCGCTTTACGAAGGCGTAGCCGAGTTCCTGCGCATGGCCCGGCGCGGCGGCGCCCGCATCAGCTTGGTCAGCCACAAAACCCGCTATGGCCATTTCGATGCCGGCCGCGTCGATCTGTGGGAAGCTGCGATGGCCTGGCTCGAAAGCCACGGGTTCTTTGAGGCCGGTGGATTCGGCCTGGCGCGCGCCGATGTGCATTTCCGGGAAACCCGCGAGGCCAAAATCGCAACCATCGGCCAGATCGGCTGTGCCGTTTTTATCGACGATCTGCCCGAAGTCTTGCGGCACGAAGCCTTCCCGGCGAATGTTCAGCGAATCTGGTTCGGCGGCTCAGGCACCGGCGCGGGCGCGGGCGCGGGCGCGGGCGCGGGCGCGGGCAATCTTGTTCCACACGCCAGCTGGACGCAAATTGCCGCCGCCGTTGAGCCGCTTTTACATAGCAATCGCGGTATATCTGGACGTCCATAGCAACCCATGGGATAAGCGCGACGAACCTCGGAAATTGCGCTGCCGGCGACGGAGACGGGATGTCGAAAATCTTGGGTATGGTCGGGGCGACGACGGTACTTGACGAGCGCTCGCGTTATCTAAGATCGCTGGTGGTTCGCGGCCTCGTCGGCGGCAACCGGGGCCATGTCGGCTCGTCCATGTCGCTCATCGAAATCCTGCGCGTCCTTTACGACCACGTACTGCAATACGACGCCGCATCGCCGGATTGGCCCGCGCGCGACCGCTGCATTCTCAGCAAGGGCCACGGCTGCCTGGCGCTTTATGCGCTTCTCGCCGACAAGGGATTCATCAAGGCCGAGGAACTCGACAAGTTCTGCCATGTCGACGGCATACTCGGCGGCCACCCCGAACGCGGCAAGGTTCCCGGAGTCGAGGCCTCGACCGGCGCGCTCGGCCACGGCCTGTCGATCGGCGTCGGCATGGCGCTGGCGGCGCGCATGCAGAAACGCGACAGCCGCGTCTTCGTCGTGATGGGAGACGGCGAGATCAATGAAGGTTCGGTATGGGAAGCCGCGCTTTGCGCCGGCAAGCACAAGCTGTCGAACCTCACGGCCGTCGTCGACTATAACAAGATCCAGTCGGCCGGACTCACGTCCGAGATTCAGAATCTCGAACCACTGCTCGACAAGTGGACGAGCTTCGGCTTCCAGAGCGTCGACGTGAACGGCCACGACGTCGCGGCGCTGACCGAATTGTTCGACCGCTTGCCGCTCAACGGCGACAAGCCGACCGCCATCATCTGCCACACCATCAAAGGCAAGGGCATCGCCTTCGCCGAAGGTGACCCCAAGTGGCATCACCAATCCAATTTCAAGCCGCAAGTCCTGGACGACCTCTACGCCAGCGTCGGAGGCCGGGCGTGAGAAAAACCTGCGTCGATATGGTCTATACGCTCGCGCAAAAGGACGAGCGGGTCGTCTTCATCGGTTCCGACCTGAGCCCTGGCCTGCTGCGCGAGATGAAAACCGCGATGCCGGACCGCCATTACATGGAAGGCGTCACCGAGCAGAACGTCATCGGCATGGCCGCCGGCATGGCAATGGATGGCTACACGCCCTTCGTCAACACCATCGCCACCTTCATCACGCGGCGCTGCTACGAACAGGTGGCGCTCGATCTTTGCCTGCACGACCTGCCGGTGCGCCTGATCGCCAATGGCGGCGGCGTCGTCTATGCGCCGCTCGGGCCGACGCATCTGGCGGTCGAAGACATGGCCATCATGCGCGCACTGCCCAACATGACGGTCACCGCGGTCGCCGATGCCGATGAAATGATCCGCTTGATGGAAGCCTCGACCGCATGGCCGCATCCGATCTACATCCGGCTCGGCAAAGGCGGCGACCCGATCGTCAGCCGCGCCGAGAACGGCTTTGCCATCGGCAAGGGCATCGTCATGCGTGAGCGCAACGGCCGCGAGCCGGTGCTGCTGATTTCCTGCGGCGTCATGACCAGTCGCGCGCTCAAGGCCGCCGACCTGCTGGCCGAGAAAGGCATCGTCAGCGAGGTCATCCATATCCACACCGTCAAGCCGCTCGACGACAAGCTCATCCTG
Source organism: Pseudolabrys sp. (assembly GCA_030651965.1). Lineage (GTDB taxonomy): Bacteria > Pseudomonadota > Alphaproteobacteria > Rhizobiales > Xanthobacteraceae > Pseudolabrys. The sequence continues at coordinate 20,710 of JAUSBQ010000054.1, forward strand.
GAGCACGCGCGCGGCGCCCGCTGCGTGTTCACGATTGAAGAGCACACCGTCATTGGCGGCCTCGGCAGCGCCGTTGTCGATCTACTGGTCGAGCAGCCGGTCGCCCCGCCGCCAATGCGCAAGCTCGGCCTGCCGGATCGCTTCCAGCGTAATTACGGCTCGCAGGACGACCTGCTTGAAATCGCCGGGTTGCAGCCGCACCAGATCGCGGCGCATGTCGAACAGGAGCTGTTCAAACTGCGTGTCGCTTGATGTCCGCCGGCGCGGCCGCGCCAGAACCTGACTTTGAACCTGACTTTAAATTCTGAACCGAATGAGGACTTAACGTGGGTCGACTGCTCGATATCGTGACGCCGCTGCACAGGGCCACCAAGCGCGACTATCTCGCGCGCATGGTGGACGACAAGGTCCACTGCATGCTCAAGGCCAAGGAATATGAGAAGGACTACTGGGACGGCGACCGGCGCTACGGCTATGGCGGCTACAAATTCATCGAGGGCCGCTGGGCGCCGGTAGCGCAGGCCTTGATCGACATTTACGGCCTCAAGGACGGCGACAAGGTGCTCGACGTCGGTTGCGGCAAGGCCTTCCTGCTTTATGAAATGAAGAAGATCCTGCCAGGACTCAACGTCACCGGCTTCGACATTTCACATCACGGCCTCGCCGAAGCCCGCGACAACATCAAGCCCTATCTGTTCCACTATCGCGCCCAGGACCGGTATCCGTTCGGCGACAAGTCGTTCGACCTCGTCATCTCGCTCGGCACCTTCCACAACCTTCGGCTCTTTGAACTGCAAACGGCGCTCGGCGAAGTCGAGCGCGTCGGCAAGAACAAATATGTCATGCTCGAGAGCTACCGGAACGAGCTCGAGCAGTTCAATCTGCAATGCTGGGCATTGACCGCCGAATCCTTCTTCGACACCGCCGAATGGATTTGGCTGTACAACCATTTCGGTTATACCGGCGATTACGAATTCATTTATTTCGAGTGAGCCCCAGGCGCATGCAGATCAAGACAACCAAGGCCGCCATTCTCACCGAATCCCGCAAGCCGCTGGTGATCGATGACATCACTTTGCCCGACCAGCTCGATGTCGGGCAGGTGCTGGTCAAGGTGCTGCATTCGACGATCTGCGGCGCGCAGATCAACGAGATCGGCGCGGTCAAGGGCCCCGATAAGTTCCTGCCGCATCTGCTCGGCCACGAAGCGTCGGCGACCGTTCTCGAAACCGGTCCCGGCGTATCGACCGTCAAACCGGGCGACACCGTCGTCATGCACTGGCGGCCGAGCGCCGGCATTCAGAGCAAGCCGCCGAACTACACTTGGGACGGCAAGAAGCTCAACGCCGGCTGGGTGACGACCTTCAATCAATATTGCGTCGTGTCGGAAAACCGGCTCACCGTCATCGGCGCCGACTACGACCTCAAGGTCGCGCCGCTGCTCGGCTGCGCCGTCACCACCGCAGTCGGCGTCATCAACAACGACGCCAAGGTGAAGATCGGCGAATCCGTCGTCGTGCTCGGCGCCGGCGGCGTTGGACTCAACGTCCTGCAATTCGCGGCGCTGGCCGGCGCCTATCCGATCGTCGCGGTCGATATCATCGATGCCAAGCTCGACAT
>JAUSBQ010000061.1 GCA_030651965.1 Pseudolabrys sp.
ACGGGCGTGTGCGCCGGACAGGCGTACTGACAGTCGACGACTTTGTGAAAGTAGTTTGGGTCGGAAATATCGGTCTGCTTCATTGCTTCCTCAAAACGCGGCCGTCAGTGATCTCTGTACCTACGGTTCGCGCTGCTTCCCCCGGTTCGGCCTTGTTCTCCGGCTCGATTCCGAAGGTGATATTATTGATTAGAAAGGCTTTAGGCTACTTATCCTTCCGTTTAAAAGGCCTTTTTATGTCGCGTCTGTTGCGGCGCACAAAGGCGGTTGCTAAGGCTTGCGCATCATGAAACTGATCCTTTTTGACGTCGACGGCACCTTGATGGACAGCCAGCACATGATCTGCGCGGCGATGGAACTTGCCTATCGCGGGCAGGGGCTGGCCTGTCCGCCACCCGCCGCGGTGCGGGCGATCATCGGTCTGTCGCTGCGGAACGCAATGGAGCAACTCGCGGCCGGCCGCGACCATCCGATCGACGGGCTGGTGGCGAGCTACAAAGAGGCCTTCTCGACCATGCGCCAGGCCGGCGACTGGAAGGCGCCGCTTTATCCCGGCGCGCGCCAGGCGATCGACAGCCTGCGCGGGCGGCCCGATGTCGTGCTCGGCGTCGCTACCGGCAAGTCGCGGCGCGGCGTCGCGGCGATGATCGAAACCCACGCGTTCGACGGCGTGTTCGCGACGATCCAGACCGCCGACACCGCGCCGTCCAAGCCGCATCCCGGCATGGTGCTGGACGCCATGCGCGAGACCGGCATTGCGCCGGAAGATACTGTCGTTGTCGGCGATACCGTGTTCGACATGCAGATGGCCAAGAGCGCCGGTGCGTCGGCACTCGGCGTGTCGTGGGGCTACCATCCGGTAGCCGACCTGCACGGCGCCGGCGCTTTGGCGGTGCTCGACGATTTCGCCGCGCTCGATCCCGCGCTGGCCGCGCTATGGCCGGCAGCGCCCGGGCGCGCGATCCACGCAAAGGGCGACGCCAGCCATGCGTGAGTTTATCGAGGAAATCTTCATCAACCAGCCGCTCGATCCGATGGTGTCGGCGCGGCAGGGCGCGCGCGCATCCTTGCGCAAGCGTTTCTACAAGCAGGCGCAAATTGGTGAACCTGTTGGCGAGAACACCGGTGCGGGCTTTCCGTTGCTGCTCGACGGCAAGCAGGTGATGACGCCGGCGCGCAAGCCTTTGGTCGCGCCGGTGCGTGAACTCGCTGAGGCGATGGCGCAGGAATGGGAGTCGCAGGTCGAGGTCATCGATCCGTTCGCCATGCCGCTGACCCGCATCGCCAACGTCATCATTGACGGCGTCGCCAAGGCACCGATGCCGGTGATTGAGGAAATCGTGCAATATCTCGGCTCGGACCTAGTTTGCTATCGCGCCGACACGCCGCCGGGACTGGTCGAACGCCAGAAGGCGGAATGGGACCCGGTGCTGGCGTGGGCGCGGGACACGCTCGGCGCGCGCTTTATCCTGATCGAAGGCATCGTCTATGCGGCGCAGCCGGAAGCGGCGATTGCCGCCGCGTCAGCCGGCATCCCCAGCGACGTGTGGCGCCTCGGCGCGGTGGCCTCGATCATGACCCTGACCGGCTCGGCCTTGATCGCGCTCGCCGTCAATGCCGGCGCTCTCGGTCCGGCCGCCGCCTGGAAGGCCGCTCATGTCGATGAAGATTACCAGATGTCGCAATGGGGCCTGGACGACATGACTCTGGAACGCCGCGAGGGCCGCTTCGCCGAATACATGGCGGCGGCGACGGTGCTGAAACACCTGGAATCGTGATAGGACTGCGGCGCCGGTAGCGTCGGCTGGGGCAGGCCGCATGAAGATCACACTCGATATTTCCAGGCTCGTTGAGGAGGGCAAGCTGACGGCGGAGGAGGCCGAACGGCTCAAGGCTTTGGCGTCGTCCGATGTCGGCACGCTCGCCTTCAACATCCTGATCGGCTTCGGCGTGGTCGCGATTGCGCTCGGCGCCATCGCGCTGGTGCCGGCGCCGGAGACCGCGGTGGCCATGGGCGTTGCGCTCTTTGCCGGCGGGCTCGTCGTCCTGCGCAATCCGCGGACGCAATGGTTCGTGCTCGGTGAAATCTGCCTGATCGTCGGCGCGCTGTTGTTCTGCGGCGGCGTGCTGGCCCTGGGCGAGGGCTCGCTCGCCTCGACCATGATCGTCACGCTGGCCTTGACGCTGGCGGCGATCGCCGCGCGCTCAAGTCTGCTGATCTGCTTTGCCGTGCTGGCGGCCTCGGCCTGCCTCGGCGCGCGCACCGGCTATTCGCATGCCACCTATTCGCTGGCGATCTTCGAACCGACATTGACCATTGTCTTGTTCTCCGCGCTGGCCTTTGCCGCCTTCCAGGCGTCCAAGCAAGTCAGCGCCGCCTATGAGCGGATCGCGATCGCCGCCGCGCGCACCTCGATCCTGCTGGTCAATGTCGCCTTCTGGATCGGCTCGCTGTGGGGCGACCCATTCTTCATGTTTCACGGCCAGCGCGTGCCGCCGCGCTCGACCGCGAATGTCGAGATCATCATTCCGGCTTACGCCTTCAGCATCGCCTGGGCGCTGGTTCTCGTCGCCGCTCTGGTGTGGGCGATGCGCTCGGGCCGCGCCTGGCTGGTCAATGTCGTGGCCGTGTTCGGCGCCATCCACTTCTACACGCAGTGGTTCGAGAAACTCGGCGCCACGCCGCTGTCCATTCTGGTCGGCGGCGTCGCGCTGCTGCTGGCGGCGTTTGCCTTGCGCCGTTTCAATCGCAAACCGGCCGAGGCCGCTGCAGAGCCAAGCCTTACTTAAGCCGCTCCCGCACGGCCAGCGCGATGCGCTCGAAAACCGGGCCCCATTGCTGCGGCACATCCTGCCGGAAAATCCGCAGGGTCGGGTACCACGGGCTGTCGTCGCGCGTGAGCATCCAGCGCCAGTCCGGGATCGCCGGCACCGCGACGAATACCGGCCGGCCGAGGGCGCCGGCCAGATGCACGATCGCGGCGTCGCAGCCGATCACCAGATCGAGCTGGCTGACCACCGCGGCGGCATCGAGCAAGAAGTCGCCGTCCGCGTTCATGTCGGCGTCGATGGTCCTGATTTTGTCGCGGAAGGCGACGCCTTTGATCTCGGCCAAGGCCGGGCCCTTCTGCAAGGCGATCAGCTCGACGCCGGGCAAAGCGGCGAGGTCCTTGAACGCGGTCAGCGGCAGGCTGCGCTGCGTGGCGGCGCTGCGGTCGGCAGTGCCGGTCGCCCAGGCAATGCCGATCTTGAACGGCGCATCGCCGAGCTTGCCGGCCCAGGCTTCGACGCGCGCCGGATCGGCCGCGAGATACGGCACGTCGCGCGGCAAGGTCTCCGGCGTGGTGCCGAGCACGGCCGGCACGCTCATTAGCGGCAGCCAGCGCAGCGGCCGCTTGGCCTCAAGCGCCGTGACGTCGCTGACCACCGTGACGCCCTGAAGCGTCGACAGCAGCGGCGCCATCCCCTTATGCGCCAGCACGACGACGTCGTGGCCTTGCGCTGCGAGGGCCGGCGCGAAGCGGCAGAATTGCAGGATGTCGTCCGGCCCCTGGTCGGCGACCAGTACCAGCCTTTCGCCGGCGCGCGGCGCGGATCCGTCCCAGCGCGTGTCGGGCAGGGGCTTGTAATCCGGGTTGGTCAGCTCAGCGCGGTGCTCGACATCGGCGAAGCCTGGCGGCCAGTCGCCGCGCATCAGCTTGATCTGGCCACGCGCCACATAGGCCTCGTGCAGGCTGCGCTTGAGCTTGATCGCGCTCGTATAGGACGCGACAGCTTCGTCGAGGCCGGCGGTATCGTCGCCGCCGCCCGCCAGGCCGAGCAGGGCCATGTCCTTCAGCACGCTGGCGCGGTTGGCATGTACCTCGGCGACCTCGGGGGCGAGCGCGAGGGCGCGGTCATAGTCCTTGAGCGCATCCTCGGCGCGGCCGAACGATTCCAGCAGGCCGCCGCGGTTGATCAGCTCCGCGGGTGAGTCCGGGTTGAGCGCCAGCGCGCGGTCGAAGCCCTCGAGCGCCTCCGCCGGCATGCCGGCGTCGATCAGGATGTTGGCGCGGTTGGCGTGGGCGGCGGCAAGCTTGGGGTCGAGCGCGATCGCCTGGTCGAGCGCCTTGACCGCCTCCAGCGGCTGGCCGAGGCGGTCCAGCGCCTGGCCGAGCAGGTTGAGCATGCGCGCCTCGGGCGGCACCAGGGTCAGCGCCCGGCGGACCAGATCGACGCCCTGCGTGAACTGGCCCTCCTGGCAGGAGATCACCGCCACATAATACAGCGCCTCGGCGTTCTTCGGGTCCTTGGTCAGGACATCGGAATAGCGCTCCATGGCGAGCCGAACCTCGCCGCGGCGGTGGTGAAAAAGCCCCTGTTGCAGGAGCTGGGCCATGGTCTGGTGGTCGGTCGGGGCATCGGTCATGCGGGGCTTGTAAGCAGGGTTTGGCGGGATGCCAAGTCTCGCTTTCGCTCTCCCCGCCAGCGCGGGGAGAAGGAAGAAAGAAGCCTTTTGCAGCGCACCAAAGTGGTTCAAACTCCCCCGACGCATTTTGAGGGGGCTAAAAAGCGGCCATGAAGGACATTCTCGACAGGCTGGAAGACCGGCGCGACGAGGCCCGCCTGGGCGGCGGCGAAAAGCGTATCGACGCCCAGCACAAACGCGGCAAACTGACCGCGCGAGAGCGCATCGAACTGCTGCTGGACAAGGGCTCGTTCGAGGAGTTCGACATGTTCGTCGAGCACCGCTCGTCCGACTTCGGCATGGAGAAGACGAAATTCCCCGGCGACGGCGTCGTCACCGGCTGGGGCACCGTCAACGGCCGCATCGTCTATCTGTTCTCCAAGGACTTCACCGTGTTCGGCGGTTCTCTGTCGGAGACGCACGCGCAGAAGATCATCAAGGTGCAGGACATGGCGATGAAGGCGCGCGCGCCGATCGTCGGCCTGTTCGACGCCGGCGGCGCGCGCATCCAGGAGGGCGTCGCCGCTCTGGGCGGTTACGGCGAAGTGTTTAAGCGCAACGTCATGGCCTCCGGCGTCATTCCGCAGATCAGCGTCATCATGGGGCCGTGCGCGGGCGGCGACGTCTATTCGCCGGCGATGACCGACTTCATCTTCATGGTGCGCGACACGAGTTACATGTTCGTCACCGGGCCCGACGTGGTGAAGACCGTGACCAACGAAGTGGTCACCGCCGAGGAACTCGGCGGCGCCTCGATCCACCCCACCAAGTCGGGCGTCGCCGACGGGTCGTTCGACAACGATGTCGAATGCCTGCTGCAGATGCGCCGGCTGATCGACTTCCTGCCGTCGAATTTTCAGGCCGGGGC
>JAUSBQ010000064.1 GCA_030651965.1 Pseudolabrys sp.
AAGGAATGTATGCTCCTCCACCGGCAGCACCAGGCCGGCGCGCACCATCAGATAGACTTCGGCGGCGGGCGCTTGCCACGGCCGCTCCGCCCGAAAAGCGTAGAGCTCCCGTATCGATCGGCGGTTTTCATTGTAAACCGCGATGGAGTTTCGCAATTCGTCGTCGGTGATAGGCTTGCCACGAAGCTCGCCGAGATCGTGCCTGAGCTCGGCCATTTCGTTGACGTAGAAATTTCCGCCGATGTCATCGCGATAATTCTGCGGCACGTCGAAATAACGCGAATAGACATGTGGAAACATCAACTTCCACATGCCGGAAAGATTGCGGATCACGTCGCAGATCGATGGGAACAGCATGCCATCGACAAAATCGAGACGGCCCGACACGCCAAGCTCGATGGTCGAGCGCGGGATGCGGCAGATGTAACTCTGGTAGTAGGCGTCGCCGTGGATGACCTCGAGTTGGTCGCCGCCACCGACGATGCCGAGCGGCAGCATTCCGGCAGCGTGAATGATCTCGCGCGGGACATAGATCGGCATGTAGCCAACGACCTTGCGGCCAGGCTCCGCCGCTTTCCATTTGCGGGCGGCTGCAAAAGAAAGATCCTCGAACAGCGCGGTGGCGCGGTTGACGATGTCGGCTGTGGTCGATGGAGCTAACGATGTTGCCATTGCGGCGACCTCTTGGCGATAAAAGCTTCGAGACCGGCCACCGCGTCGTGGGTGGCCATGAGCTCGTCGAGATAGAGACGTTCGACGGCGCGGATCTTGTCTTTGATGCGCGCGATGTAGTCGAGCCGCGCCGCCTTGACCGCGTAACGCAGCGAGCAGGAGCTTTTCGGCTTCAGATGTTCCTCGAAATAGGCGAGCGCGGCATGTTCCGGGTCGACCGCGGCTTCAAGAGCGATGCCCATCCCGACCGCTTCGGTGCCGGTGATTCCGCGGCCGGACATCAAGAGATCGAACGAACGCGAAGGACCGATGAGTTCCGGCAACAAGCAGGAGGCGGCGGGCGCGAACACGCCAAGCTTCATTTCCGGCTGGCCGAGCGTGGCGTCCGGGGCGACGAACATAAGATGACCCGCCAGCGCGACCTCCAGCCCGCCGCCGAGGCATTGGCCGCGCACCGCCACCAGCAGGGGCACCGGAAATTCGACCATGCGCAGCACCACCCGATGCAGCGCGGCCAGCATGGCGGCGCATTGCCCCGGCAGATGTTCCTCGACGCTGGCGCCGAAGCTGAAATGCGGCCCCTCGGCATCGAGAACCACCGCGCCGAGACGGGCATCGCGGCTATTCTCCACCAGCGCCGCGTCGAGCGCCGCGATCATGGCGGCATCGACGATATTGGCCTTCGGTCTGTTAAGCCGCAGCCGTAGCAACCGGTCATCCGCCTCGAACCAGATCTTGAGCGGCTGCGTCACAGCTATCCCCTCGCCTGCGGCTGAATGCTTTCAGTAAGTTCGTTCGACCAGGGCGTATTGGCGGCAAGCGCGCGGCGCAGCGCGACAAAATCAATTTCGCGGCCGGTTTCGCGGGTGCCTTCGTTGAAGGCGCGGAAGCCCGCGCGGCCTTCCGTCATCATGTTGAGGGCGAGCCAGTCACGAGCGTTTTCCTTGTTGGCGTTCCACGCGACGAGCTTCGGCTTGCGCAACTCCTCGACGGTTTTGGTCGTGCATTCGGGGAAGGTGTAAAGCAGCTTGGTGCAAAGCGCTTCGACCCGCTCATCGAGCAAACCGAGGTCGATGGTGCCGCGCTTGAGCAGTGCCTGGCCTTCGGCGGCCGCCGCACCGGTTTTGGCTTCGCCGTGGACGATGCGGCCATATTCGTCGAGAAAACGATCGGTCTGAACCGTCGGATTGGCGATGAATTTTCCGTCGACTTTCAGCGCCGGCACGATCTCGCTGATAATGCCGAGACGGTAGGCCTTGTGCGCCGAGAATGGTTCGCAGAGCAAGCCCGATACCATCGCCTGCTCGCAGCCGATCATGTACGGGAGGAAGTCGGTCGCCCCGCCGATCGGAGCAGAGCCGTGCTTGGGGCCGGCCTGGCCGAAGCGGGCAAGGTCCTGCGCTATCGAGAAATCGCAAGCCATACCGATTTCCTGGCCGCCGCCGATACGCATACCGTTGACGCGGCAGACCACCGGCTTGTCGCAACCGATGATCGCCGAAACCATGTCGTTGAACAGCCGCATGTATCCCCGGTATTCCTGTGGATTGCCGGCGTAATATTCGGCATACTCCTTGGTATTGCCGCCGGTGCAAAAAGCCTTGTCGCCGGCGCCGGTGAATACGACGGCGACCACGTCACGCGCCGCGCTTGCCGCGCGAAACGCCAGAATCGTCGCCTTCACCATGTCGGTCGTGTAGGAATTGAATTGACCTGGATTGTCGAGCGTGATCCAGGCGTTGAAGAGCCCGGCCACCGGCTTTCCGTCCAATCCCTTCACCGGGCGTTTCTCGTAATGCACGCCTCTGGAAACGGTTTCGCGGACCGCCTCGACGACAAGATTGTGATCCTTGGCTTCGTATTTTTGTACGGCGACGACGCGGGCTGCTTCGGCAGTCATGGAGAACTCCTCACGGTGTAGGAACGAGTACGGCACGACGCTTTAGAGCGCCGGCATGGGCTGCCTCGAAGACCTGATTGATCTCGCTGAGCGGGTGCTTCTCGACGAATTGCGCGACCTTGACGCGGCCGTTCATGACGAGCTCCAGGGCGTCGGGATATAGCTCGGGAGGGCATCCCCAGTTGCCGATCGCGCGCGCGTGGAACGCCATCAGGTTCGAGAGCCGAACCTCGATCTTATCCATCGTGAATCCGACGACGGCCAGGGTCGCCCCATGATTGATCAGACTGAATGCCGTTTCCTGGCCGGCACGCGTGCCGGAGCACTCGAAAATAATCCATTCGGTCTGGCGCAAACCGTTTTGTTTGGCGAATACGTTGATCGCCGCTTTGATGTCGCGCGGCGTCATCTGCTTGGCATTCAGCGTGAGCGTAGCGCCCTGCTTGGCAATGGCGGCGAGCTTATCCTCGTTAACATCGACGGCGACAACGATGCCTCCAAAGGTGGCCGCTATCTGAACGGCATAGCCGCCAACGCCGCCGATGCCGTTGACTATAACGAGGTCTCCTTTGGTGACGCCGGCCTGCACGACTGCCTGGTAGGGGGTCGTCACCGCATCGGCGATCACCGAAAGATCGGCCAATTCGATTCCGGCCGCTGCCAGGCGATGTTCGTCGACGACACACAGGCCGCGCGCCGGCACGGTGATATGGGTCGCGAAGCCGCCATGAATATCATTGCCCGGCATCTTCTGGTTTGGGCAGATCGTCGCCTTGCCGCGGAGGCAGGCATCGCATCGGCCGCACGGGATAACCGCCGGAATAATCACCGCACGGTCGGCATACCAAAGACAATCCGCACCGGTATCGATGACGTGCCCGCTGATCTCATGACCGAGCGTCAGCGGCAGTTCATGCTTGGTGCGCACGCCGTCATAATAGTAGCCAAGATCGGTATGGCAGACCCCGCATCCGGAGATTTCGACCACGACTTCATCGGGGGCCGGAGTACCGATATCGAATTCCATCGGGACGAGAGGCTTGCCTACCTCCGTCATCATCCAACGAACCGGCTTGGCGCTCATGAGCTTGCCCTTCCTTACGACCGCTGAGCCCGTCGCCGGACATACAGTGGCTTAATTTTGATCTTGATCGACAACCGTTGAAGCGCCTTGACCAACGTCAAGGAAGAGCAAAAAAACGCATTCTAGTACTTAAATACATATTGGGCGCTCGCGCCGGTGGAGCCGGCCCCTGATAGGGAGAAATGACCATGGGAGCAACGCCAAGGATTTCGCCAAGTATCTCGATTGCGATCGTTGGCAGCGGCGGCGCCGGTGCCCTGACCACCGGAAATTCCCTGCTCGAAGCAGCAAGCACCGCCGGGTGGCATGGATTATTTACCCGAACTTTGGGCCCGCAAATCCGCGGCGGTGAAGCGGCAGGGCTACTTCGCTTGGCCGTTCATCCCGTTGATTGTCTCGCTGACCAATTCGACCTGCTCATCGGCATCGACTGGCTGAACGCCCACCGTTTCGGCGCTGAAATCAAGACAGGGCCGCAAACTTTGGTGGTTAGCGACCCCCGCGGGGGCGAGCCGCCGCCGATGGTGATTCAATCGGGGGCTCGCGTCGTGGAAATCTCGATGAAAGACATGGCCAAATCCATCCCTGACGGCCGGTCCAACATGATCGCGCTCGGTATTGCCAGCCGGCTCCTTGGCTTCACTGTCGAACAAGTATTCGGTCCGATGGAGAAGCGCCTTGTCGACAAGGGGCCAGCCGCCATCGCCGCCAGCCTTGCTGGAATCACCGTTGGATTCGACGCAGCGGCGGGCATCGACTTCGGCCCGCGGCTTGCCGTGCCAACACCGAGCGCCGCCCGCAGGTGGCTGCTGTCGGGAAACGAGGCAACCGCGCTCGGCGCTATCCGCGGCGGCGTTCGTTTTGCCGCGGCCTATCCGATCACACCCGCGACTGAAATCCTCGAATGGCTCGCGCCAAGCCTTGCCAAAATCGGCGGCGTCCTACTGCAGGCCGAGGACGAGCTCGCCGCTATCAATATGATCATCGGCTCATCGTATGGCGGCACGCCGGCAATGACGGCGACTTCCGGGCCCGGCCTCTCGCTGATGATCGAAGCGCTCGGCCTCGCCACCTCCGCCGAAATCCCCGTCGTCGTCGTCGACGTGATGCGCGGCGGTCCGTCGACCGGCATTCCCACCAAATCCGAGCAGACCGACTTGAACATCGCCATTTACGGCATGCATGGCGATGCGCCGCATCTTGTGCTGGCGCCGCAATCGGTCGGCGACTGCCTATTCACGACGCAATGGGCAACCTATCTCGCGGAAGCGCTGCAAGCCCCTGCCATCGTCCTGTCCGATCAGTTCATGGGACAGTCACGCGCGGCCATCGAACGCCCCGCCGACGTCGCCTTCGTTGGCGCGCGGTCGCTGGCGACCGAAATATCCAGCAACTATAAACGCTACGCGATGGCGTCCAATGGCGTTTCGCCGATGGCAATTCCGGGGACACTCGGCGGCCAGTATACCGCCGATGGCCTGACGCATTCCGAACGTGGCACGCCAACCAGCGGCGCCGGCGACCATCTGGCGCAACTCGACAAGCGCCGCGACAAGCTCGAACGCTTCAACTACGGAGACCATTGGGCAAGCGTCGAAGGCACCGGCGATCTCGCGATCGTAACTTGGGGATCGCTCACCGGCGCCACACGCGAAGCCGCCGGACGCGCGGCCGCGGATGGGCTCGAGGTTCGCGTTATCGCGCCGCGCTTGCTGGCGCCGGTCCAGCCGGAACGGCTGGCGGGGGCCCTTGCGGGCGTCAAACGCATCTTGGTCGTCGAGCAGACACACAGCGCTCAATTCCACCGGTACTTGCGCGCCCACTACGATCTACCGGCGCCGGTGCGCGTGTTCCACCGCCCTGGGCCGCTGCCTATCACCGCCGGTGAAATCCATCACGCGATCATGGATTGGAGATGATGATGTCGAGCCTCGTTATGAGCGCCACTTGCAGGCCGGCGGATTATAAATCGGATATAAAGCCGATCTGGTGCCCCGGCTGCGGCGACTATCATGTGCTCATGTCGTTCACGCGCGCGTTCGCGCAATTGGGCTTGCCGCCGGAAAAGATCGCCGTCGTGTCTGGGATCGGCTGCTCGTCGCGAATTCCGGCCTACACCAATTGTTACGGCTTCCACGGCGTGCACGGCCGTTCGCTCGCCCTCGCCGCCGGGCTGAAAGTGACGCGCCCCGATCTCACCGTCGTGGTCGCCAGCGGCGACGGAGACGGCTACTCGATCGGCGGCAATCACTTCCTGCACGCCTGCCGCCGCAACATCGACATGACCTATGTGGTGATGGACAATCGCATCTACGGCATGACCAAAGGCCAGCCATCGCCGACAACGGAGCCGGAATTCGACACCGCGCTGACGCCGGGGGGAACCGGAATGGCCCCGTTTCATCCGCTGGTCGTCGCCCTTGCCTCGGGAGCGAACTTCATCGCCCGCTGCTTCTCCGGCGAGCCGAACGAAACCGCCGACGTGCTAGCGGCGGCGATCGGGCACCCGGGGTTTTCGTTCATCGAAATCCTCAGCCCTTGCGTCACCTTTCGTCCCGATGAAAAGGCGTGGAAGGACCAGGTGCGTCCGGCCCCTGTCGCCGCGACCGACGACAAGGGCAAGGCGGCGCGCCGCCTCATGACCGACGACGGCTTCAATATCGGTATCCTGTATCGCGGCAATCGCGCGCCGTATCAACCCGCCGTCGGGCCGAACGGCACCGACTTGTCGGTGCTGGAAAGTGACTTTGAGCTATGAGCAAAGCACCGGACGAGCCGAAGGTTTCCGGCTTCAACGATCTGTTGGCCGTCGCCTACCAGATCGAGATCGACGCGGTCGAACGCTACAATGTACTGGCCGATCAGATGGAAACGCACAACAACCCAGAACTGGTCACGGTTTTCCGCGACCTTGCCCGCGCCGAAGGTATTCATGGCGAAGAAATCCGCCGTCTCGCGGGCGATTTTGACGTCGTCAACCACGCACTCAAGATTGCAAGATTTCGCCGCAGCGAAAGTCCAGAAGAGGCTGAGCTCGATTCCGCGCACTACCTGATGACGCCTTGGCACGCCTTGCAGCTCTCGCTCGCCGGCGAAAAGCGCGCGCTCGCCTATTTCACCTCCATCGTCGAGACCGCGAAAGACCCCAAGGTCAAGGCGATGGCGGCGGAGCTCGTCGAAGAGGAAGCCGAGCACGTCAACTTAGTGAATCGATTGCTGCGCCGGTATCCACGGCCGACAGATTCGTGGGCCGACGATTTGGATCCGCCGGTATCGCCGGAATAGCACCCGGCTCGCTTGCGCCGGCCACGCCGCAACCGGAGGACCGACGATCAGTTGGCCTTGTTGCGTTCGTCCTTCACCCGCACGGCCTTGCCCTGAGAACGCGGCACCTCGCCTTCCGCTTTGACCAAGACCTTGCAGGTCACGCCGATCAGCGACTTGATGTGATGGGTGACCTCTTTGGCCTTGCGCGCGCGCTCGACATCGCTAAGGGCGTTGCCTGGCGCAACCTCGATCTCCACCGTCATCATGTCGAGGGCCCCTTCCCGTGTCAGGATGATCTGGTAGTGCGGCGCAAGGCCGGGAAACCCGATCAGCACCGCTTCGACCTGTGAAGGATAGACGTTGACGCCGCGGATAATCAGCATGTCGTCGTCGCGTCCGGTAACACGCATGATCCGGATATGGGTGCGCCCGCAAGCGCAAGGCTCATTGCTGAGACGGGTAATATCGCGCGTCCGATAGCGGATCATCGGCTGCGCCTCTTTGGTCAGCGTCGTGATTACTAGTTCGCCGGTTGCTCCCATCGGCAACGGCTGCTGCGTTTCCGGATCGATGGTCTCGAACAGGAAATGATCTTCCCAACCGTGCAACCCGGATTGGACGGCGTGACACTCGCAGGCGACACCCGGCCCCATGATTTCGGACAAGCCGTAGATGTCGACCGCCTGGAGTCCGAGCCGATCCTGGAGATCGTGGCGCATGGCGTCGCTCCACGGTTCCGCCCCGAACAGACCAACCTTCAAGGACGAACGCTTCAGGTCGGAGCCCATTTTTTGCGCGACCTCTGCGATATTGAGCGCGTAGGACGGCGTGGCGCACAATATGCTCGGCTTGAAGTCGTCGATCAGCATAACCTGGCGTTCCGTACCGCCGCCCGATACCGGCACGACCGTGCATCCGAGCCGCTCCGCGCCATAGTGCGCGCCGAGCCCGCCGGTGAACAGCCCGTATCCATAGGCGTTATGGACGATATCGCCAGGCAGCGCGCCGGCGCTGGCAAAACAGCGCGCCATCAGGTCGGCCCATGTATCGAGGTCGCGTTTCGTATAGCCGACGACGGTCGGCTTCCCGGTTGTTCCCGACGAGGCGTGGACACGCAACAACTGCTCGCGCGGTACCGCGAACATACCGAACGGGTAATTGTCGCGCAGATCGGTCTTCAGCGTGAACGGAAAGCGGACGATGTCGGAAAGGCCATTGAAGTCAGCCGGACCTACTCCGGCCGCGTCGAATTTTCTTCGGTAATGCGGGATTTTCGCATAGACGCGATCGAGCGTCTGTTTCAGCCGCGCGGTTTGCAACGCGATCAGCGCCTCGCGCGGCATCGTCTCGGCATTGGGATCGTACATAAAGGTCTTTGACGCCTTGGCCGCCGTCGATGCGCTCATCGCACGCCTCCCTTCGCTCGATCGCCTATTGTATTGACCAGCCCGGCTTCACCGCAGGTCCGGCAATGCCGGAGCCGCGCACCGGCATGTGCGCAAGCGCAAACCCTTGATTGAAGCCAGCGCGGGTGATCAGAATGAACTTCAAGGTGGCGCCGGCGCTGGCGATGCAGAGCCCCGCGATGGCGAACAGAACGGCGGCGGCCGTCGTCGTCGCAACGCCCGCGGCAATCAGCGCCGATGGCAATGCGAGGCCGACGATAAAAAACCATGGCCTATAGTCGCGCAATGCCGCAAGCGCGCGTGTCGGCGCGCCTTCGGCTTCAAGCGCCACTTGATAAGATCGCCAAACCCAGCCGCGCAGGCCGGCCAAGGCAAGCGCGATTGCTGCGACCGGCCCAAACAGCGGTTGGAGCGCACCAAATTGTGTGACCGCGGCAAGGAACAGTCCGCTCCCTTCGGCTAGGCCGGTCACCAGGATTAACGGCACAATCCAGACCGTGCGCCAGGCCGGAATGCCTTTGGCTTCCTTCAGGATCATCGCCTGGCTACAAAGGAACAACACAGCGACAACGGCGGCGACGCCGAGGAGCGCGGGGATTTTCGACCACAGCGCCAGCCCCGCCAACGGAAAGAAGACCGCCGCTATCCAGGCTTCACGCGCCATCCACGAGCGTCGCGGCTGACGCAAGACATTGATGAACCGCATCGGCCGCCCTATCTTCAGCCACACCAAGAACAGGCCGAGGGCGACGACGCCGAGCGCGGCCCAGCCGAGCGCCGCAAGTTCGTCATAGCCAAGGCCGGCGGGCGCCGCGAACACGAATAGTCCGCTGCCGATGCCACCGCAGACGAAATTGCCGGCAGCTTTCCAGTCCCAATGCCGCTGCTGCGACGGCTCGACGCCGCGCGCGCGGATTTGCCCGGCGTCGGCGACGGCGATGGCTGCGGTGGCGACGGGCTCCGGTGCTGAGCCGTACTGCCCGCCATAAAGATAGTGAAAGCCCGGGTCGGTTCCGAGCTCCGCATGCATGCGGAAGCTGTGCTGCTCGCGCAGCAGCCGCGAGACATTGCTGTTCGGATCGTCGACGTCGCCGAAATGCAGGGCGTCCGCGATGCAGGCATTGACACATGCCGGCGTGGCGCGCGGGTCGATCCCCGGCGTGAGATCGTTCTCGATGCCGAAATCGATCCGGTCGGAGCAGAACGTGCATTTCTGCGCCACGCCGAAACGTGCCGGATCGGCGCGCTCGACTTCATTTTGCGTCGCCGCGTCATAGGCATAGCGCGGCTCATGCACGAGGAATCTTGCCTGATAGGGACAGGCGACCTCGCAATAGGCACAGCCGATGCACAGGTCGTAGTCGATCGTCACGATGCCGTCCGCGCGCTGGCGCGTCGCCGTGGTCGGGCAGACATGCATGCAGGGCGGGTCGGCGCAATGCTGGCAACCGACTGGAACGAAAACGCGGCTGACGTTCGGATAGCTGCCCGCTTCGATATCGAGCACCTTTCGCCATTGCACCGCCGGCGACGTGGCGTTGCTATGCCGGCAAGCGGCTGTGCATGTCTGACAGCCGACGCAACGCTCGAGATCGGCCACCATGGCCCAACGCGTCATGTCGCAGCCTCCAGCCGCGTGATCTTGACCTTGACGAGGTCGGCACTCGATCCAGTTGCGTCGGTCAGGTCGAGCAGCATCGGCATCAGCGCGTTCATGCTAGGCGCGCCGAAATCCTTGGCAAAGGGCGTCACCCAGTGATCGAACTGGCCGATCATCAACAACGTATCTGGGCGGATGCCCTCGCACAACATGACCCGACCTTTAGTCTCGTTGAGTGGGGAGCGCACCTCAACGAGGTCGCCGTCGGCAATACCGAGGCGCTCGGCCGCGGCATGATTCATGACGACATTGCCGTGGCCGGCGACGTTGTCCGCCACTTCCTTGATGAGCTGGATGCCGACATTGCCGCCCCAGGAGTACTGCATGCTGCGGGCGGTGATCAGCCAGAATGGATAATCGGCAATGCGCACCGAAAAGTGCTTGGCCAGCGCGGTTTCCCATAACGTGTTGAGATCGTGCCAGGGTGGCAGCGGCTCGTACTCGCGAAGCTGCTTGTCCCACCAATGGATGCCTTGCTCGTGCAGACGACGGCCAAGCTGCTTGCCAACGCGGAATAACTGCTCCTGGTAGGGCTGCTCGAAACGCAATCCCTCCGCGACGAGCTTCGGATACAGGTACCACTGCAGCCGCGGAAACGGCTTGACGCGGAATCCGTGGTCGCGGAACCAGGCCAGCCCTTGCGATTCGGCGCCATAGGTGATCTCGGCGCTGGCGGCGCGACAACTCGCGTCCCAGATCGTCTCGACGTCGTGCATTTGTTCCGGAGCAAGGGAGAAGTCGTAGCCTTTTCCCGAGAGCCGCACGCCAGCGGCCCCGCGGTTTATGGCCGCGTTATACTCCTTAATCAAACCGGTGCGGTGGGCGAGTTCGGTTGAGATCCAAGTGAAATCCTTGGCCTCCCCTTGCGGCGGGACCGCCGGCGCGCGCAGCGCAAACCCCTGGTGGTCCCAGAATTGCTCGACATATTTTGTGCCGCCGATGCGCAACAGCTGCAACCCCTCAAGGTCAGTGCAGTCGGGCAGCAGGACGTCGGCGACGTGGTTCGTCTCGTCGCGCGTGTAGGCGAAGCAGACCACGAACGGAAACTTCGCCATCGTCTTGCCGATAGCTTTGGTATCCCAGAATGAGACCGCCGGGTTGGTGCGATAGACGAACCAGACGTCCGGCGGCGACGCGACCGGCAGCTTGTCGAAGTTCTCGTCCTGCATCATCCACGCCAGATGCGTCGGGCCGAGCGCCTGGCTCCAGGCCGAGTCGGCGACCAGCGGCACCAGCGTCCGGTGCGCACTGCGCGCCGTCGGACGCGAGATCCAGTCGGTTTTGCCGGTAGGATTCATCGGATACAGCATGAAACCGTCAGGCCCCGGCTTGACGCTCGACCAGCGATTGTCGGCCGGCCGATTGAGCCTGACCGTCGTGCCAAGCGTGCTGCCGGGCACTTCCAGCGCCCCAAACAGGCAACCGATCAGGGTCCGCGCCCAACAACATTCGTACCCGCCCCAGCCATTATTGACGGTCTTGCCGAGCGAAATCGAGACCGGCCGCAATGGCAGCGTCATGCCTTCGATGTCGATCGTCTCGCCCACGCGCGCGTGCTCAAGCAATTCGTTGGCAATGCGGCGAATGGTGGCCGCCGGCACGTCGCAGATTGCCGCCGCCCATTCCGGCGAATAGTCCTTCACATGTGCGACAAGCTGCACGAATGCGGTGCTGACAGTCACGTCCTTGTGCGAAATGATCTCGTCGTCGGCATCCACTTCGATGCCGTCGACGACAAAGGATCCTTCCAGAGCTGGCTCGATACCGGCGGCGTCGAACGGCACCGCACAGCCCGTCGCGGCGTCGATGATGAGCGGCTTGCGCGTCGCCGCTTCGCGCATGAACAGCCCATTCGGCCCAATCAGATAGGGTGAGGATGTACGATGCTTGAGGAAGGGAGTATCCAGCCGGTCGCGCGGATGCTCGTGCAGGAAAACATGGATCATCGCGAACATGAAAGCCGAGTCGGTCTTCGGCTTGATCGGGATCCATTCCGCCGAACACGCGCCGGTCACCGACAGATGGGGCTCGACCTGCACACGCTTCATACCGCGTTTGCGCGCATCGGCGTGCCGCTTTACGCCGCACACCCCGCCGGAGGCCTCGACATTGGCGCCGAATGAAATGAGATATTCACAGAGCGGTGTGTCGGGCGAAACTGTAAAGCCGCGGTGCCACAGTTCGCCATAGAGATGCTCGGAGTGATAGCACTTCACGCCCTGACCGGAGCCGAAACTCATGTCGACGGGACCCCACGCAGACAAGAACGCGGGAAGCGTGCCCATATAGGCAGTCGGCGTGCCGCCGCCACCGAAGCTTGCAGCGACACGCGGATAGCCGGTCTCGTCGGTGAGGCCCGCCGCGCGCACGGCATTTAATTTGTCGGCGACCAGCGACAGGGCCTCGTCCCAGGAAATGCGAACGAAGCCCGGATCTTCGTTGCGGCCCTTCTTCGGGTTCGTCCGCTTCATCGGATAGAGAACGCGATTGGGATTGTAGGCTTTCTGCACAAGCCCAAACGCCTTCACGCAGACCTTGCCGCCGGCCGGATGGACGACGGCGGCGTCGAAATTCGGCGTCACTTCGGTCGCGACACCGTCTTCGACACGCACTTTCAATAGATCGGGCCCGGCGACGCACTGGTAACAGTAAGTCGCCACGGTTCGCTCGTTGTGCACCGGCTTGCCCGGCATGGCGATCATCCCGATGTGACGCTGGCTAGCTTGGCGGCCTTCGCCTTCAAACGCTCCACGGTCTTGTTGACGTCCACGACGAAACGGCCGTGCGTCCCGCTGCAAATTTGTTCGAGGTTATCCTTTGCGCTGATCTCAAACGTGATTTTGCGCCCGTCCACCGCGGCCACCGTGGCCGTGATCTCGACCGACATCCCAAGCAGTGTCGGCGCAAGATGCTTGATTGCGACGTCGGTTCCGACCGAATCCTCGCCGGCATCGCCGTGGTCGAGGATCAACTGACGGCAGGTCATTTCGATATCGCGCACGAGATAAGGGGTGCCGTAAACGCGGCCTTCCTCTCCCATGAAGCCGATGGTGCGATCGCGATCGACTTCGATGCGACTCGTTCGCGATACCCCCGGACGAAGGCTATCTTTCACCGCTATCCTCCCTGCGATACGACAACACGCTAGGCACAATTTCAGTCATCTCTGGCCCGCTCGGCTTGACCAACGTCAATTCCCGAGCGTTTTAGATACCTAAATAGGCTTCCTTGACGCGGCTATCGGTCTGAATCTCCGCCGCGGTACCGCTCAACGTGACCCGCCCCGTCTCCAGCACGTAGGCGCGGTCGGCGATGGCAAGTGCCGCGCTCGCATTCTGCTCGACCAGAAGGATTGTCAGGCCGTCGTCTTTGAGCGCCCGGATGACCGACAGCACATGGTCGACCAGATTGGGGGCCAAGCCCATCGACGGCTCATCGAGCAGCAACAGCCGGGGCTTTGCCATCAAGGCGCGTCCGATAGCGAGCATCTGCTGCTGTCCTCCGGACAGCGCGCCAGCCGGCGTTTTCCACATCGTTTTGAGCATCGGGAACAGCGCGCAGACCCGCGCGATATCCGGCTCCAGATCGGCATCGCGCCGCGTCCACGCACCGAGCCGCAGATTATCCTTCACCGACAAGGGCTCGAACACCTGCCGGCCTTCAGGCACTTGCGAGATGGCGAACGTCACCCGCACATGCGCCGGCCGTTGTTCGATCGGCTCACCTTCGAACCGTATCGTTCCGCCCGTGATCGGTTGAACGCCCGAAATGGCGTGCATCAGCGTGGTCTTGCCGGCGCCATTGGCGCCGATCAACGAGACGATCTCACCCGCGTCGACATGGAGCGTAACGCCGTGCAGCACCTCGATGCGGCCATAGGCGCTTGTGACGTTCTCAATCGAGAGCATGAGCGGCCTCCTGCGAGCCGTGCACGCCCAGATAGGCCTCGATCACCGCCGGGTTCGATCGAACTTCGTCGGGTGTGCCCTCGGCCAGCGTTCGGCCGCTTGCGAGCACATGAACCCGGTCGGAGATATTCATCACCAAACGCATATCGTGCTCGACCAGCACGACCGTGGTTCCGTCCTTGACGATGGAACGGATCACACGATCGATCTCCTGGGTTTCCACCGCATTGCAGCCGGCGGCCGGCTCGTCGAGCAGCAGCAGCTTCGGTTCACTGGCGAGGGCGCGCGCAATTTCCAGGCGCTTGAGCGCGCCGTAGGCGAGCGACGCGGCCGGACGATCCGCTGCTTCGGCGAGGCCGACGCGGCCAAGCACCATCCGCGCCGCTTCGCGAGTCGCCTCGTTCTGGCGCGTCACCGACGGCCAATGCAGCAGTTCGGCCAGAATTCCGGTGTGTTCATGGCGATGGCGGCCGACCATGACATTTTCCAGCACCGACATTCGCGAGAATATTTGCAGGTTCTGGAACGTTCGCGATAGCCCGCGGCGCGCGAGCCGGTCCGGCGTAAGGCCCGTCACCGTTTCGCCACCGAGGCGGACGTTGCCGTCATTCGGCGTGTAAATCCCCGATACCAGATTGAACAGCGTGGTCTTGCCGGAGCCGTTCGGGCCGATGATCGAGAACACCTGGCCCGATTCGATCGCGATGCTCACCCCGTCGATGGCGCGGACGCCGCCGAAACTGATAGACAAACGATCGGCTTCCAGAATCGTCATTTACGCCACCCCGCGAATTTCGTCGCGAGCGACGGCACGATGCCGCGGCGCAGGAAGATCATGAACACCATCACGATCAATCCAAGCAGCGCCTGCTCGTATTCATGGAATACGGTGAGCGCCTGCGGCAGCACGACCAATACCACCGCGCCGACCAGGGAGCCGACGATCGATCCCATGCCGCCGAGCACCACCATCGCCACCAACTCGATCGACCGCAGGAAACCCGCCACGTCCGGCGTGATGTGGCCATTGAACAGCGCCAGATAGGACCCGGCCACCGACGCGTACATGGCAGATATTGTGAAAATCGTCAGCTTCTTGCGCGCGACGTCGACGCCGAGGACAAGCGCGGCAATCTCGCTGTCGTGAATGGCTTGCAGCGCGCGTCCGGTTGGGCTTTGCATGAGATTGAGTGCGAGTAAAAACCCGCCGATAAAGGTCGCACCGGCGATCCAGTACCAGGCATCCGCTCCGCGCGCGCTCCAGCCGAAAAGCACCAGCTTGGGAACGCTCATGCCATCCGGACCGCCGGTAAAGCCGGCTTCGTTGGTCAACACGATGGCGACGAGCAACCCAAAGCCGAGCGTCGCGACCGCCAGATAGTGGCCTTTGAGCCTGAGAATAGGCCGGCCCACCAGGAACGCGACCACGCCCGAGAGCATGGCGCCGACGAACAGACACAACCACGAAGGCGCGCCGAAATAACCGGGACCGATGGCGACGGAATACGCGCCGATGCCGAGAAAGCCGGCATGGCCCAGGCTGACCTGTCCGGCAAAGCCCATGAGCAAATTGAGCCCGACGACGGCCAGCGCGAAGATAAGAACAAGCGCGCCGATGCGATAATAGTAAGCCGACGGGAAAAAATACGGCAAGACGACGACAATGGCTGTTATCGCTAACACCGGCAGCAACCGCATGTCGATGATTTTGCGCAACCCTACACCCGCTCAATCTTCGCCCGGCCGAACAAGCCTTGCGGAATGAAAATCAAGACAACCAGGATGATCAGGAAGGCGACCGCGTCCTTGTAGTTCGAAGAAAGATAGCCGGCGGCAAAGGCCTCGATCATGCCGATCAGAAGGCCGCCGACGACGGCGCCGAGCGCGCTGCCGATGCCGCCGAGCATGGCCGCCGCGAACCCTTTAAGCGCCAGCAAAGTCCCAACGTCGTAGCTGGTCAGCGCGATGGGTGTAATGAGAATACCGGCGATCGCGCCGATCGCCGCCGATATCGCGAATGAGAATTCGACAATGCGCCGCGTGTCGATGCCGATCAATCGCGCCGCCAAACGATTGGCCGCGGTCGCGAGCACGGCTTTGCCGAGCAAGGTGCGGTCGATAAACAACCACAGCAACGTCACGATGACGGTGGCGCTTGCCAGCACGACGAGGCTTTGCGGCAGTATGGCCGCGCCGCCGAAATGAATCGGATCGGCGCCCAACAGCGGCGGCAGACTGTGGAAACGTCTGTCGAAAACGATCTGCGCCGTGCCGCGCAGAAAGATCGAGGCTCCGATCGTGATCATGATCAACGACACCGCGCTGGCGCCGCGCGCGGGCTCGATCGCAAAGCGATGCAGCGCCACGCCGATGGCGGTCGTCGCGACAATGGCGATAGACGCGGCCAACGGCAACGGAACGCCGGCAAGCGTCATGAAGACGGTCGTCATCCCGCCCAGCATGACGAACTCGCCCTGCGCGAAATTGATGATATCCGACGCCTTGTAGATCAGCGTGAAGCCGAGAGCGACCAGCGCGTAGATGGCGCCCACCGTCAGGCCCGAAGACACGAATTGCAGCAACTCGGCCATCGGGTTGGAGGCCTTAAAAGTTTGGGTTCGATAACGACGGGGACGAGCGGGCGGGCCCTGGCGAGCCCGCCCGCGCTTCATCTCATGTGCCGGGAACCAAGGCCCAGTTGCCGTCTTTGATCTCCAGAATATGGAATGCCGACAGGTCGAGCCCCATATGATCGGTCGGCGACATGTTCACGATCCCGCCGGTTCCGATATAACCCTTGGTCTTCTCAATCTCGTCGCGGACCTTGGATTTGTCGGCACTTTTCGCACGTTGCATCGCCTCAACCAGAATCATCAGGCCGTCATAGGCGTGGCCCCCGAAAGTCGAGACGGCCTGTCCGGTCTTCTGTTGATACTTTTGCGAGTAGTTGACGACGACGGACTTTTGCGGGTCGTTGGCCGGAAGTATGTTCGCAATGAGCAACGCCGCGGCCGGCAGGCGCACGCCTTCCGCCGCGGGACCGGCGAGGTCGATAAACTGCTTAGAGGCCACGCCGTGGCTCTGGTAGAGCGGCAGCGTGATTCCGAGTTGGCGGTAATTGCGCGTGACGATCGCCGGGCCTTGACCGAAACCCGGATTGACGACGGCCTGCGCGCCCACTTTATTGCGGATATTGGTGAGTTGCGGCGTCATATCGCTATCGCGCGGCCCGTAACTCTCCTCTATCGCGATCGTAATGCCGGCCTTGGGCGCGACCGCGACGCACTGGTCGCGCATTGACTTTCCGAATGCATCGGTTCCCGAGATCAACGCGATCGTCGTCAGCTTGCGGCTCTTGAGATCGGCGAATATTTTCTCGCACGCCATCTTGTCGGTGTGCGGCGTCTTGAAAACCCATTTGCGTACCGGCTCAACAATCTGAATCGCACCGGCCAGCGAAATGAAAGGGATTTGGGCGTCTTCGAACACCGGGATCATCGCGAGCGTGGAGCCGGTCGTGCTGCCGCCGACCATAGCGACGATTTTGTCCTCCTCGACCAGACGCGTGGCGAAGGTGCGCGCGTTGTCCGCACTGCCACCGTCATCGTAGACAACCAGTTGCAGCTTTTGTCCGTTCACCCCGCCTTTCGCATTGATCTCCTCGACGTAGATTTCCAACGTCTTCTTTTCCGGATCGCCAAGGAACGACGCGGGCCCGGTCGCCGAAAGCACGGCGCCGATCTTGATCTGGGCGGATGCTTGTTGACTTGCGCTGAGGATAGCAAGGAGGCTAGCAGCAGCGGCTACGGTAAAGCGTTGCAGTACCTTCATAGGACCTCCCGTTACGATAGTTGTTTTGACAGCGACGAAGGCATAACAGAACGGGGAGAACCGGGACTTGACCGAATTCAAGGCGGGAGCCGCGGTTTCGACGGCCTAGTAGCAGGGTCCCACTGCGGGAAGCCTTTCGGTGGAATTTTGCGATGGCGACATTGGGATCCGTCCGGATCGCGGCGATTGTGTATCCGTCAGGCTTTCAAATCGACGACTTCTTGACCGGCATCGCCTATCGGCTGCGCGCGGATCGCGTCGGCTTGGGCGGCGTCTTGCAGGAAAACGCACCTGGCGCCGCGGGCCTTTGCGCGGCGATGACCGTCGTAGACCTTGCCTCGCAGATTAGCTTTCCGATTTCGCAAGATCTCGGCTCGCAGGCGCGCGGATGCCGTCTCGATGCGCGGGGCCTCGCCGAAATCGGCTCGGTGCTCGATCGGACACCTATCGATGAGCTTGAGCTTTTTATTCTGAACAAGTTCGGTAAGGCCGAAGCCGAAGGCGGCGGCCTGCGTCCGGCTTTTGCCAAAGCCATCGAAACCGGCATTCCGGTCTTGACCGCGGTCAGGGCGCCTTACACCGAGGCTTGGCTGAAATTCCACGGGCGGCTGGCCGTCGACCTCCCCCCGGATCTTGACGTTGTACTCGCTTGGTGCCGCGAGTCGGTGCGGGCGTTGCGAACGGCGCGGCGCGACGAATTGACCCACACCGGATAACCGAGGACCTCGACCTATGAAAGTCAGCGAAACTGCCGCGATCAGCATCGTGACTGTGTCCGATCGCGCCAGCGCCGGGACCTACAGCGATATAAGCGGCCCAGCATAGAGGAATTTCTGCGCGACGTGCTGACGACGCCTTGGCGTGCGGTGCGGCGGCTGGTTCCCGATGGCATCGACAGCGTGCGCGACGCGCTGATCGGTCTGGCCGACCGCGAAAAATGCGCGCTGATATTCACGACCGGCGGCACCGGGCCGGCGCCATGCGATCCGCCGGGAAGCCACCATCGCCGCGTGCCCGCGGCTGATGCCGGGATTTGGCGAACTGATGCGCACCGAAAGCCTGAAACAGGTGCTGACGGCGATCCTGTCGCGGCAGACCGCCGGCATTCGCGGGTCCACGTTGATCGTCAATCTGCCCGGACGGCCCGCATCGATCCGGGTCAGCATGCAAGGAGTGTTCCCAGCTATCCCATATTGCCTGGGTCTGATTGGCGCAGCTCGAATTGAAACAGACCCAAGCCTCTGCAAAGCGTTCCGTCCGCCACAATAACGCCCTACGAACATCGCTCGGCCCGGTGAGCACACAAGGCCATTCTATCCGCGCCGGCAACCTTGATGTTCATCAAGGGAGGCCGGTTGTCTTCTTGCTAGAGACGGAATGAAAAGATGACGTGATGAAAAGAAAAAGGAGACACGATGGATATTGCTCAATTTCTGGCCCCAGGCGCTTTCATCGATAGCGATTCCCCGCACGTCATCAAGTTCGCGAAGCTGGCGATTGAAGGGACAACCGACTCGCGCGCCGCGGTCTTGCGCCTCTATTCCGCCGTCCGCGACGGAGTCATTTATGACCCGTACGTCAGTCTCGCCGATCCTACGAACTATCGAGCGGGCAGCGTCCTTGCAATCTCGCGCGGATTCTGCATCGGCAAGTCCGCGTTACTGGCGGCGACCGCGCGCGTGATCGGCGTGCCGGCGCGCGTCGGTTTCGCCGACGTTCGCAACCATCTCACTTCGCGCCGGCTCTACGAAATGACCAAAACCGACGTCTTTATTTGGCATTCATACACGGAGCTCTATTTATCAGGACGCTGGGTCAAGGCGACGCCCGCGTTCGATCGCGCTCTATGCGAACGCGTCGGTCTCAAACCGCTCGAATTCGACGGTGAAACCGACTCGCTGTTCCAGCCCTTCGATCCGGCGGGCCGCCGCCACATGGAATACCTGAAGGATCGCGGGCCATTCGCCGACGTGCCGTTCGACGCCATACAGTCCGACTTCCGGGAGGCCTATCCAAGCTTGATGAGCGGCGATGGCCTGGATGGCGATTTCCGATCGGAAGCCGTCGCGGAATCTCCAGGCTCATCGCGTCCGTAGTCCCGCAAAGTGGTAGACATAAGAACTACTTCGCGGCCGGCAGCGTGCCATATTGTCGCTGACGATTATTATCGCAAACGGGATTCACATCGGCCGCTGGCTCGTCGGCGGGCGCGACGCGACATAGCAGCGCTCGCAACTGGTAGGTCCCCATTGCCGGGTCATAGGGCGGCTGGTTGTCGGTCAAGAGATTGGCATTCGAGGTCCAGACGCCGTACTCCGGGCCCGGCTGTTCAGGAAACCACCAACCATGCTGGACATGAATGACGCGCGGATCAATTCCATCGGTGAGCTTCGCCTTTTGCCGCATGCGGCCACGCTTGGTTTCGATCCACATCCATGCTCCATTGACGATGCCTAAGCGCGATGCCGTTTCAGGATGAATCTCCGCAATTGGATCGGGTTGCGCCTTGCGCAGCTTGGCGATTTGGCGGTGCTCCGAGTTGAAGAAGAATGAGATCCGCCCGCCGGTCGTGAGCACCAGCGGAAATTGCACGGCGGTCCCGGGCGCACTGATCGGGCTTTCCGGCGGCTCTTCGTAACAAGGCAATGGCGAGTAGCCCATCTGCTCGAAGCGCGTAGAATAGAGTTCGATCTTGCCGGTCGGCGTCTTGAACCCGCGGTCCAGGTATTTCCGGTACTTGAACGGGACCTTGATGAACCCCTTCTGCTTGAGCTCGTCGAAAGTGATGTCGAGGCCGCCGGCGGCAAGCTGCGCATCGAGCACATCCTTGACCGGCTCCGTGCAGAGCGGAAGCTTCATCCGCCGCGCCAACGCAACGAACATCTCTTCGTCCGACTTGCACTCCCCGATCTGTACCGCCTTCTGCTGGGCAAGCACGACGTTGGCGGCGACCGTGGGCAAACCGACCAGTTGATCGAGCTCGGGCCATGACGCCGCCGGTAGCACAATGTCGGCTAGCTCCGCGGTCGGCGTCATGAACAAATCGGCGCAGACCATGAAGTCGAGCTTCATCAGGGCATCGTAGACATCCGACGAATTGGCGTAGCTCGTGAGCGTGTTGTTGCCGAACACAAGGAAGGCTTTCACCGGATAGGGCATACCCTCGCGCATCGCCTGCAACAGCGTCGGAATATGGGCAGCCGGCAAGTCAGCGCCTTCGCCGCCGAGCAGCTTGAAGCGGTCGGCTCCAAGCCGCTTCGCATTCATCTCCGGTGTGAGATTCTCGATCAGACTCGGGAAGCGGCCAAGCGCATGCATGCCGAACACCCAGCCGCCCGGCACGTCGATATTGCCGGTCAGCGCGGGCAACATCGAGACCGCGCGGACGGTCTGTATGCATTTCGGGGTGTGCTCGATGGCGCAGCCCCAGTCGAGCAAGGCCGGCTTGGCGCGGGCGAACAGGCGCGCGGCTGCGCGTATCTTGTCGGCGGAAACCCAAGTGATCGGCTCTGCCCATTCGGGCGTGCGATGCTTCACCCGTTCGGCGAGCGCGTCGAAGCCGTGGGTCCACTGCGTCACAAACGGTTCGTCATACAGCTTCTCGCCGATGATGACGTTGAGCATCGCAAGCGCCAGCGCATCGTCGGCGCCTGGCCTAATCTGCAGCCAGACGTCGGCCTTTTCGGCAAGCGCCGTGCGGCGCGGGTCCACCACGATGGTCCGCGGGTTGTGCGCGAGCGCCTCGATCACATTGAAGCGCGTCTCGCCGTCCGGCCCCGACAGCACCGGGTTATGACCCCAAAACAGAATGCAGGCCGGCGGCGTCTCGCCAGTGTAATCGCTAACCGGGAAATCGCCGAAGGTAAGAATCGAGGCGTTGACCCGCGGATGGAAGCATTGGGCGAAGCCAGGCTCCGCCCAGTTGGGCGTGCCAAGCGCATGGCCGAAACGCGACACCCAGCGGATATGATGCCGGCCGGTGCCTGTGCCAAGGGCGATCGCTTCAGGCCCGTGCCGTTCGCGGATGTCGAGCAGACGTTGGGCGATTTCGTCGAGAGCGTCGTCCCAGGAAATGCGCTGCCATTCGCCGGACTGACGTTTGCCTTTGCGCCGCATCGGATATTTCAGCCGATCCGGATGGTAAACAAGGTCGGTCGTCACCGTTCCGATTGGGCACAGACGGCCATGATTGAGCGGTGAATCACGATCGCCCTCAACTTTCAGCAAGACACCGTCGCGCACATGCAGCAGCACGCCGCAGCCTCCGTGACAACTGCGGCAAACGCTCTTGAGAACGGCTGCGTCCAGATCGTTGGACTTCACACTTCCCTGCTGAATATTCATGTCACTAGCCTCTCACTAGCCTCGGCCGCGCCGGATGCGTCGCAGAATACGCATAACGGTAACAAATAGCGCTTGCCCGCGGCTATTCCGATTTCGCGCCGAGCGATCGTTTATTTGCGTCTAGGCAACCGGCCGACAATTGCATCACGACAGCATTGCTTGACTTCAATCAAGGAATGTATCGCGCCAGAAGCGGTCTAATAAACGTGTTGGCCTCACCGACGAGTCCGGTCCAACCAGTTTCGCCACCGAACGCGCAGGTGGCTGTGGAACGTTTCTTTCTTTGATACGACCGACCACTGTCGACATTCGATCGCAGCCGACAAATCGGCGGCGCAGCTTAAAATCGAAACCAGCTAAGCGGAGGGAAATCCAATGTTGCTCAGATTTATAGCCGGCCCAATTTTCTCACTCGCCATTGGCGCGTTCGTCGCAGGCAATGCATTCGCGCAGGATACCGTCAAGATCGGCCTGATCATCTCAATGACGGGACAGCAAGCGTCTACCGGGAAGCAAATAAAGGCCGCCGTCGATCTCTATATGAAGGAGCGCGGCGATACGGTCGCCGGCAAGAAGATCCAAGTCATTCTGCGCGATTCCGGCAGCGTACCTGACAATACCAAACGGTTGGCGCAGGAATTGATCGTCAACGACAAGGTCAGCGTGATCGCCGGTTTCGAGATCACGCCAGCCGCGCTCGTGGTCGCGCCGTTGGCCACCGAAGCCAAGGTGGTGCAGCTTGTCATGGCAGCGGGAACTTCGATCATCACCGAGCGCTCCCCCTATATCGCCCGCACGAGTTTCACACTGCCGCAGTCGTCGGTGATCATTGCCGACTACGCACTGAAGCAGAATATCAAGAAGGTAGTGACCATGGTGTCCGACTATGCGCCGGGCGCGGACGCGGAGAAATCGTTCAGCGAGCGCTTCAAGGCTGGCGGTGGTGCCATCGTGGAGGCCATTAAAGTTCCGCTCGCCAACCCCGACTTCGCGCCCTTTCTGCAGCGCGCGGCAGACGCCAAACCCGATTCGATCTTCATCTTCGTGCCATCCGGCCAGGGCGGCACATTCATGAAGCAATTTGCCGAGCGCGGCCTCGACAAGGCTGGCATCAAGATCATCGGCCCCGGCGACGTGACCGACGACGACCTGCTGCCGAACATGGGGGACGCGGTTCTGGGCGTTGTCACAGCACACATGTATTCGGCCGATCACCCGAGCGCGATGAACAAGAAATATGTCGAGGCCTTCACGAAAGCCAACAACTTCCGCCCGAATTTCATGTCGGTTGGCGGCTATGACGGCATGCACCTGATCTATGAAGCTCTGAAGAAGACCGGCGGCACGGCCGACGGCGATTCGCTGATCGCGGCAATGAAGGGCATGAAGTGGGAAAGCCCGCGTGGACCGATATCGATCGATCCCGACACCCGCGACATCGTGCAGAATAT
>JAUSBQ010000066.1 GCA_030651965.1 Pseudolabrys sp.
ATGATAATAATGCCGCTTGATCTGCTCCAGGCTCACCGTCTCGGCCACGCCCGGCACCTGATAGAGATCGCGCACATAGTTCGACAAATTGGGATACTCGGTGATGCGCCGCCAGTTGCACTTGAAGTGGCCGTAATAGACCGCGTCGAAACGGATCAAGGTGCAGAACAGTCGCCAGTCGGCCTCGGTCATCACCGGCCCCGCGACATAGCGCTGCCGCGACAATATCTGCTCGATCTCGTCGAGCGTGTTGAAGATGCCGCGGAACGCCTGCTCGTAAGCCGCCTGTCCGGTGGCAAATCCGGCGCGATAGACGCCGTTGTTGATGTTCGGATAGACGAGGTCGTTGATGCGGTCGATCTCGGCGCGCAGCGCTTGCGGGTAGAAATCGGCGCGGCTGTTGGTGAAGCCGTCGAACGCCGAATTGAGCATGCGGATGATCTCGGACGACTCGTTGTTGACGATCGTCTTCTGCGCCTTGTCCCACAGCACCGGCACGCTGACGCGCCCGGTATATTTGGGATCGGCCATTACATAGATGTCGGACAGTCTGTCCTTGCCGTTCACATCGTCGCCGGTCGAGCCTTCTTGCCTGTGAAAGGTCCAGCCGTTCTCCAGCATGTCGGGCGAAACAACCGACAGCGAGATGACGTTCTCGAGCTGCTTCAACTTGCGGAAGATGATGGTGCGGTGCGCCCACGGGCAGGCGAGCGAGACGTAGAGGTGATAGCGGCCGGCTTCGGCCTTGAAGCCAGTCTTGCCCGAAGGCCCGGCGCTGCCGTCCGGCGTCACCCAGTTGCGGAAGCTCGTCGTCGGCCGCACGAAGGCGCCGTCCTTGGTGCGCAGGCCGTCCTGCTGCCAAACGCCGTCGACCAGAAGTCCCATGTCCGTTCTCCGCTGTGCTGCCGTCCATTTAAGGGCTTCCGGCGGGGCGCGCCACCGCGATGGACCGGAATCGTTCAAGGTGCTAATCGCCTTCCCTATGTCCGAACTGCAACTGACCATCCTGCCCGAGACCCTGGGCGACGCCCTGGCGATCGAACGGCTGCACGAGCGCACCTTCGGCCCTGGCCGCTATGCGCGCTCGGCCTTCCGCATCCGCGAGGGCAGGGGCCATATGCTGGAGCTGTCCTTCACCGCACGCATCGGCACCTTGCTGGTCGGCTCGATCCGGCTGACGCCGATCTGCATCGGCGAAACGCCGGCGCTGCTGCTCGGGCCGCTGACGGTGGAGCCGCCGTTCCGCTCGCGCGGCGTCGGCTCCAGTCTGATCGAGCGCTCGCTCAAGGACGCCAAGGCGCAGGGCTACAAGCTCGTGGTGCTGGTCGGCGACGAGCCGTTCTACGCCAAGGCCGGCTTCAAGCGCATTGCCAAGGGGCAGGTCAAAATGCCGGGACCGGTCGACCCCGCCCGCCTGCTGGTCAACGAACTGGCGCCGGGCGCGTTCGACGGCGTCGGCGGCATGATCCGGCCGGACTGGGTGGAAGCCTGATCCCGAAAACCGTTCGGGAAATACTTGTTCAGAATAATTTCAGAAAACCGTCAATGAAAATGCGTTTGCGATACTTGCCCATGCAATGAGCGCGGGCTTAGGTTGTGCCGTCGCGCGTTCCGATGCGCATGTCTCTTGGGGTTTGCAATGAAGAAACTCTCGATACTGCTGGTTGCCGCGGCGCTGTCCGCGCCATTGCCGGCGCAGGCGCAGCAGCTCGATCTCGCCACCGTCACCTGCAAGGATTTCGTCACCAGCGACAAGGAAACCATCGGGCTGATCCTGATGTGGCTGGAAGGCTATTACAGCGACCAGGACGCCAAGCCGATCGTCGACTTCGACAAGATGAAGGCGAATGGCGGCAAGCTCGGCGAATATTGCGGCAAGAATCCCAGCCACAGCCTGATCACCGCCGCCGACGAAGTGGTGAAGTAGTCTTCACCGCGCCTGGAACGACCTTCCGGCGTCGACGATCGACTTGGCGCCGAACAGCACGAAGGTGACACCGATCACCCGCGTGACGATCACGCCGTGGGTGAGAAAGAATCGGCGCACCAGCGGTAATCCGGCCCAGAACAATGTCGCGACATAGCCGAGCACGATGCCGATCCACGCCGACAGCCCCATCAGCGGCAGCGACGACCACGACAGGTCCATCGTGTAGCGCGCGATCAGGGCCGTGAATACCGCCACCGCCACCGGATAGGCCTTCGGGTTGGTCAGGCCGAACAGGAAGCCGGCGCGGTAGGGCCGGTGACCCCGCAGCACCGGCGCTTCGCCGATGTTCCTGGCGAGCATCGCCTTGATGCCGAGATAGATCAGATAAAGCCCGCAGCCGGCGCCGAGAATCTCGAACAGCATGGGCCCCATCTGGCTGACGCCGAGGATCGACGCGAAAGCGAGCGCGCTCCAGACGATGTCGCCGGCCATATGCCCGGCGAGAAACTTCGCGCCCATGGCGCGGCCGTGCTGCGCGGCGAGCGAGAAGACCAGCAGAACGGCGGGGCCGGGGATCACCGAATAGACGAAGCCCGCCATCATCGTGGCCAGAAACAGCGAGAGCGTCATCGGAAGTTACCGACCTTCTCTTGCCCAAGTGGCAGCCAGCGAGCCGATCAGCAGCAGCAAGCCGATCAGACCGGCAAAGATAGGCAGCACGCCGATGCCGCGCACCACGCTGACGTCGCGCATCTTCAGCCCGATCCAGTCGTCGCCCTTGAAGCTCGAGGCGCTACGCACCGGCACGACGCGCGGCACGTTGAGCGTCGAAGCGTCGGCGAGACGCCGGGAGTCGCCGCCGGTGGCGCTGGCAAGCTGCAGCAGCGGCTGCGTGTTCGACGTCACTTCCTGGAATTCGCGCGGATTGGCCGGGCCGACATTGGCCAGCGCGGTCAGCTTGCCGTCGGTCGCGCGCCACAGGCCGAGTTCGTTGGCGGTCAGTTCGGAACGCCACAGGCCGGGCTCGTCCTGCCTGAGGGTGAGCTTGCGCGCCTGTCCGCTCGGCGCGGTCAGCGTGATCTCATTGACGCTGTCGGCCATGGTCTGGCGCTGCACGGTGATGTCGCGGCCGCGCACGATCAGGCGCAACGCTTCCTCTTCGAGCTCGGGCTGCTTCATCAGCCAGTGCGACAGGTTGCGCAGCAGATTGAGATGCGGCCCGCCGCCTTCATAGCCGCGCGCCCATAGCCAGATGTGATCGGACAAAAGCAGCGCGACGCGGCCTTCGCCCTCGCGGCGGAGCAGGAGCAGCGGCTTGTTGTCGGGACCCTGCATCACGCTGGTGCCGGTGGTGCGCTTGGTGTTGACGAGGCGGAACCAGTGGCTCCAGTGCGGCGGCTCGGTCTCCGAGCCTTCAAGCGCGCGCGTGACCGGGTGGCGTTTGCCGGCGTCGGTCAGCCGCGCCTGGAAGCGCTGGTCGGTCATGTCGCCGGACGGCTCGGCCGGCAGGATGACGTCGAGCGGCGTGCGCCAGATGCTGGTCGGCGAGGCGTAATCCGGACCTGCGGCGATCATCACCGCGCCGCCATCCTGCACATATTTGGCGATGTTGTCGAAATAGACCATCGGCAGCACGCCCTGTCGGGCGTAGCGGTCGAAGATGATCAACTGGAATTCGGAGATCTTCTGCTGGAACAGTTCGCGGGTCGGAAAGGCGATCAGCGACAATTCGTTGATCGGCGTGCCGTCCTGCTTCTCCGGCGGACGCAGTATGGTGAAATGCACGAGATCGACGCTGGCGTCGGATTTGAGCAGGTTGCGCCAGGTTCTTTCGCCGGAATGCGGCTCGCCCGAGACCAGCAGCACCCGCAATTTGTC
>JAUSBQ010000073.1 GCA_030651965.1 Pseudolabrys sp.
GAAGGATTGCAGGCAATGCCGTTACGCCCGCAGGCAAGAAACAGAACAACCGCCTCGGCGCGATTGCCGAGCCACATCGACACGCGACTCCCCGCTGAGATGCCCTGCGCCTCAAGGTCGGCGGAAACGCCGTCCACCCAATCGATAAGCTGCCGCCAGTTCAGTTGATGCCGCCCGTCGCGCAATGCGATCGCATCCGGCGATCGCTCCGCATGCAGGCGCAACAACGAGTAAAAAGTATCTTTCCGCCAGACACCGTCCTCATAATATCGGCGCGCCAAAGATGGATGGTGCAGCGTCAAATACGGATGCATGTTTAGCGCCCGAACTTGGATGGATCCGGCTTCCGCTTTTGTGCAAAGGATGCCGACATCTCATGACTCTCGTCGCTCTCGAGATAGGAGCGAAGCAGCAGATCATGCGCCATCCGCGCGAGCCCGGAAACTCCACCGTGACGCGCATTGAAGGCCGCCTTTACAGCAGCGAGAGCGAACGGACCGCGGTCCGCGGTCTCAAGCGCAAAGGCCCGTGTTTCCTGCTTGAGCTTGTCATCAGGAACGACCCGGTTAATCATCCCGAGCGCAAGCGCTTCAGGCGCGCCAATCTTGGGATTATTGAACCAGATCTCCTTTGCTTTCTTCTTGCCGACCGCGTCTTCGAGATACCAGGTGCCGTAACCGGCATCGAAGGAGCCCATCATCGGACCAACCTGACGGAATACTGCGCTTTCCTTGGCAATCGTCATGTCACAGACCATCTGCAGCACGTTGCCGCCGCCCACCGCGAAACCATTTACCGAGGCGATCACCGGCTTCTGCAGCTTATCGATCGCTTCGTACATTTCGAGCGTCGGTAACGTTCCAGCATAAAGGATCGTATCCTCCATACCGTCTTTTCGTCCGCCGATGCAGAAGAATTTTTCGCCCGCACCCGTGAGAACAACGACGCGCGTGCGCGTTTCGCGGCGGATGCTTTCGATGCAGTCGCGGACTTCATGGCACATAGCAACATTGAACATATTGCCGTCGTCTGGGCGATTTAATGTAATCGTTCCGATCGGGCCATCCTCTTCATAAAGGATTGTTTGATAGGTCATTCTTCTCTCCTTAAATAATGCCGCTGCTTCGGAGCGCGGCAATCTCATCGTCGTTCAGTTTCGCGATATCGCGCAATATTTCGGTGGTAGACACCCCGAGTTTCGGGGGCGGCATACGCGGAGTATTTGCTTGTCCGTTAATTTGAAATCCCGTTCCGACTTGCGGAACCTGCCGTCCATCCGCATCGAGCGTGTAAAGCAAACCGCGCTCTTGAAATTCGGCATCGGCGGCCATCTCATCAATGCGATAGATCGGACCGGCCGGTACTCGCGCCTTGCTGAACAAAGCAAGCCAGTGATCCCGTGGCTTGGCGAGAAGTAGCTCCTGAATTAATTTAATGATCTCGGGCCGACGTTCTCGCCGTTTTGCGTTCGAACTATAGTTGTGCTGATGGCCGATATCCGGAGCCTCAACGGCGTTCCAGAACCGTTGCCAGATAGCGTCGCTGCCGAGCCCGAGCGTAATCGGACTGTCGGCAGTGTCAAAAACCTGGTAAACTGCGATAACGCTATCGGTGCCGCCTGAGCGCCGCGGTAAATCAAGTGTGCCCAGATACGGAACGATGCGGCACGAAAGAAAGCGTGTCATGCTTTCGACGAGAGAGATGTCTACCGAATGACCCTTGCCGGACTTGGCCCTGTCCACTAGCGCAGCCGCGACCGCGAAAGCGGCGTCGGAACCCGCCAACATATCGGCGGCCGGCGCGCCGATTTTTTGTGGTGCGCCCTCGGCATCGCCGGTGAGATCCATTACGCCTGAGTAACCCTCAGCTATCAAATCGTAGCAGGCTTGGTTACTGCGCTTACCATTCAGACCGAAACCTGTGATTGAGACATGGATTATGTCCGGCCGCAAGCTGCGACATGAGGCTAGATCAACATGGAACTTGGCCTGCGTTTTTGCCGACTGGTTCACAATGATCACGTCACTCGCTTTAATAAGGGCCTCGAGGACCTCGCGTCCTCGTTTCTTTGTGTAGTCGAGCGTAACGCTGCGCTTGTTACGGTTGACCGAAACATACCAAAGCGATTCACCCTCGAGAAAAGGAGGCCCCCAGGCCCGCGCATCGTCGCCGGTTCCTGGCCTCTCGATCTTGACAATGTCGGCCCCCATATCGCCAAGCAGCATGGCGGCATAGGGTCCGGCGACCGAGGTGCTGAGATCCAGGACGCGCACGCCCGAAAGAAGGCTGAATCCCTGCCCCGCACAAACGACCGGCAGTTCGACGGGTTTCCCCGCTTGAGAGGGACCACGATCATCATTCAACGAGTGCATTCAAATTCCCAGCTTGCTCGACGAGACAACAGATTCCTGAGCAATGGGCGTGCCAAACAACCGTAACCATTGAAACGGCACAAAATATGGATTTAGATGAAGCCACGATACGATTGGTGTTTTTTGCCTAGACAAAGCATCAGGGAGTGTCTGCCCAGCAAACATTTGATGCTGCAGTGCAGCAATCGGCCCAGGGCCGGGCGATAAAAAATAACAATAGGCGACTGTTGGGGAGCGGAGTGAAAGACACAAAAAACGTCGGCGGCGTGATTGTTACTGATGCGGAGGGGCATATCACATTTGCCGTGGGCTTAGGCACGGATGCTCGAATCACAGCCTTGGTCGAGGACAAAGCTTGGCGCATGGAGGCAATCCGCCGCCGCATCATGCCGGTGGCGACGAGCACTTGGAAGGCGATCACTCTCTGGGTGCATGTTCGAGATGTCCATGTCGGCGTCATTGTCGACGATGTGACCGATACAGTTTTTGAGTTCACTGCGGCGGTCGATTTCGCGTGGGACATCATTCACCACATGCTCACAGATCCATTCGACGCAATGACTGTCGTCGATGCGCAAGCGCGCATCGCCTTTGTTTCGCCTGTGCATGAGAGTTTCTTTGGTGTCGATCATGGCGCAGCTATCGGCCGCCCGGTCGGATCCGTGATCGAGAATACCCGTCTTGATCGCGTGACAAAGACAGGCAAGGCGGAAATTGGCGATGTGCAACGGATGCGGGGACAGGATCGCGTCGTCAACCGGGTACCGATCTTCCGCGACGGCGCCGTCGTCGGCGCGGTCGGCCGTGTAATGTTCAAGAGTCCCGAACAGGTTCAGAGGCTCAACAGTCGTGTAAACGCGCTTGAAAAAGAGCTCGAATTTTATCGGCGGGAAACGGACGTGCTCCGGCGCGAAGCTTTCGATTTGGATACGATCGTCGGCAAGAGCGATGCAATCCGCCGCCTGAAAGAAGATATCGCTCGCATCGCGCCCTTGAACATCCCCGTTCTCATTCTCGGGGAAAGCGGGACGGGCAAAGAGCTTGTCGCCCATGCCATCCACCGCTTGAGCGCGCGGCACGCCCAGAAAATGGTGATCGTTAATTCGGCTGCCTTGCCGAGCACGCTCGTTGAAAGCGAGCTTTTCGGTTACGAGCCAGGTTCGTTCACCGGGGCCGACCGAAAGGGACGCCGTGGAAAGTTCGAGCAGGCGAGCGGCACGTCTATGTTTCTCGATGAAATCGGCGACATGCCGCTCGAAATTCAGGCCAAACTTCTTCGCGTTCTGCAGGATGGCGTCGTGCAGCGGGTCGGGGGTGATACCTCGCACAACGTCGATTTTCGATTGATCGCAGCGACAAACAGGGATCTTCAGAACCTTGTCTCGAATGAACGTTTCCGGCTCGATTTCTATTATCGCATAAGCCCGATCATCCTCAATGTTCCGCCGCTGCGCGACCGGTTGGATGACATCCCTGTACTGCTCAATCAATTTCTATCTGAGTTCGGCATCCGCCATCAGTTGCCGATTCCGGAAATTGATCCCGAAGTCTATTCTTATCTTGCCGATCAGAAATGGCCGGGAAATATCCGCCAGCTACGGCACGAAATGGAGCGCGCCGTCATCTTCTGCGACGGCGGGCGGCTGCGGGTATCGAACTTCCGGCGATCCGAATTTGCTGCGATCAACGCGGCGGCGCCGCTTGAATGTTCCGTAGCGGATTCGGGGAAAGTCAAAAACCTGCAAAATGCAATTGCAAAAGTCGAAGACGATCTTATTCGCGAAGCCCTCGTTCGCTGCAGAGGCAATAAAAAGCGGGTGGCTGAGGAGCTGGGAATATCCCGATCCTATCTCTACAAAAAGCTTGGTTTGGCCGACAACCCGTCAACCTGATCCTGCATGCAGCGATCGGCATCGCATGCCGCTTTGCAGCGGGATCTCGCCTGGAGCGTTTCGCAATCAGGCTGGCGCATATCGGGATTTTCTGAGGTAGTTGGCGCACTCTTGTGGCGTATCGCTGCGGGCCCCCGCCGACTCCGCCTAATACAGATGATTGGTAGGCGCTTGTCGCTCTGACTCCACTTCAAGGCCAAAGACATTCGCGCCTTTGTCTGCGCGGCGGACAGTGTGTAGGTAGAACGTTCACCTTGCGCAGGATGCACGTCGTAAGACCAATCGATACGGATTGGCACACTCCCTGCTTCGGTCGACTATGAAACTCATCGTCACTTGTGAGGCCGCATCGTTTTAGGCCGGAATCGTCACTGCGGCGAAGTTGCGTGCAGTATGCCACGACGACCTAAGATATCTGGCGAAGAATTTATGGATCCGTGCGGGCTGGGCTATTGCGAAGCCGGAGTGCCGCGCGGAACCACAACGATATCGACAATATTTGAAGTAGGGATGGAAATGACAGCGAAGAAAGCCCCTGGCGACCGGCTGGAACTACCCCTTGCGGGCGCAAGGGTTGTCGACTTCAGCAGGCTGCTGCCAGGGCCATGGTGTACCCAGGCGCTCGGCGACCTCGGAGCGGATGTGATCAAGGTCGAGCAGCCCGAGGTGGGCGACTACGCGCGCCACAATCCGCCAAATTTCAGGAGTGTCGGAGCCTATTTCAACAGCATCAATCGAAACAAGCGCAGCATCGTACTCGACCTCACCGTCGCAAACGATCGCAACACGGTCTATGAGCTGATCGATCGTGCCGACATCATTGTCGAGTCTTTTCGCGATGGCGTCGCGCGCAAGCTGGGCGTTGACTATGACACTTTGGCCGCGCGAAACCCGTCGATCATCTATTGTTCAGTGACCGGGTTTGGAAATGGATCGAAGCTCGGCCGGGTACCAGGCCATGACCTGTCGATTCAAGGTGTGGCCGGAATTCTCTTGAAAACATCGCAGCAGGGCCAGTCGCCCCCGATGCCGACCTTTCAAGGCGGCGACTTCACCGCCGCGGCATTTGCCACGATGGGAGTGCTATCGGCCTATATCCGCCGATTGAAGACAAAAGCCGGGTGCTATTTGGAAGTACCGATGCTCCACAGCCTTCTCGCCGCGTCGAACGTCAGCATGTCAGGCGCCTTGGCGCGCGCCGCCGGCTATTCGGGCACGCCGGAAATGGAGCCTTGGGGAAAAAACCC
Source organism: Pseudolabrys sp. (assembly GCA_030651965.1). Lineage (GTDB taxonomy): Bacteria > Pseudomonadota > Alphaproteobacteria > Rhizobiales > Xanthobacteraceae > Pseudolabrys. The sequence goes on from JAUSBQ010000073.1 coordinate 5,512, forward strand.
GCGCTACAACATCTATAAAACTCGTGATGGAAAATACGTAACGGCCTGTTTGCTTGAATATCGCGCGTGGCAGCGCTTTTGCGATTACATCGGGCGCAGCGAATTAGCACCCGAGGAAAGCTGGGCGGACCGCCATACCGACCATGGCGAGCGCACCCACGCGATCAAATCCGCGATTGCAGACTTCTGCCTCTCCCGCGACCGCGACGCTCTGGCATCTGAAATGATCGCCGCCGAAATCGCGATCTGCCCGATCTATAGCGCCGACGAATCGGTCACGTCGGAGCAGGTGCGGCAAGAGGAGATCGTCGAGTTTACCGAGCATCCGACAGACGGGCGCATTCCGCATTTCGTCGACCCTCTGGCCATGGCTGGCCTTGCCGACCCCACCCGGTTGCCCTCGCCGGGTCTCGGGCAGCATACCGAAGAGATCTTGAACGAACTGAAGGCGCAGCCCCGCAAGGAGCTTTCTAAATGACCGACAAGAGTCAAGCCGCGCTGTCGAATCTGCGCGTTCTCGACCTGACGCAGGTTCTCTCGGGGCCTTTTTGCACCCAGATGCTTTCCGACATGGGCGCGGAGGTGATCAAGCTGGAGGGGCCACAGGGAGACGTTTCGCGAGAAATGCCGCCGTTTCGTCCTGGTGAAGACAGCGTGTACTACCTCTCGATCAATCGTAATAAGCAGAGCATCGTCGTCGACATGAAGACCGAGCAGGGTCTGGACCTTGTCCGCAAACTCGCGCTCACCTCAGACGTCGTCGTTGAGAACTTCCGCCCTGGCGTTTGCGAGCGGCTCGGCCTTTCCGCCACAGCGTTGCGCGCGCAGAAGCCGTCTTTGATCTGGTGCTCGATCAGCGGCTTCGGGCAGACCGGGCCCTACCGGGACAAGCCGGCCTACGACATCATCGTGCAGGCGCTCTCTGGCGGTATGAGCCTGACCGGCGCCCGCGATGGCGTTTCCGTTCGCGCTGGCATCCCGATCGCAGACCTGACGGCTGGCATGTATGCGGCATTTGCCATCGTGTCCGCGCTTCACCGCCGCGAGAGGACCGGACAAGGCGACGTGATCGACATCTCCATGCTCGACTGCCAAGCCGCGATGCTTTGTTATCAGGCAGCCTTTTATTTGAATTCAGGCGTGGTTCCCGGGCATCAAGGCCGAGAGCACGATGGCATCGCGACCTACGGTACCTTCGCCGCGGCAGACGGTATCGAGGTCGTCATCGCCGCGGTAACCGAGCGCATGTGGGCGACCTTGTGCGAAATCCTCGGCTGTCCCGAGCTGATCAAGGACGCGCGCTTCGTTACCGCGGAAGATCGTAAAATAAATCGAGCCGCGCTCATTCCAATTCTTCAGCAGCGCTTTCTGCTCGAGTCCGCGGAAGAGTGGATGAAGCGATGCGATCGGAAAGGTGTTCCGGCCGGCATTGTAAACAAGCTCGATCGCGTAATGGCCGACCCGCAAATTACGCATCGAGGAATGATCGTCGAACTTGCCGGCAAAGACGACCAGCACGCACGGGTGATCGGCGACCCCATATTTTTCCAGGAGGCCAAGCGGCCAACACTACAATATCCGCCGGCATCCGGCGAACACACCGTCACGGTTCTCAAAGACGTGCTCGGCCTTGAAGAGAGCGAGATCCAGGGTTTGATCGCCAGTGGCGCGGTTCGGGCAAGACGCTGATCGCGAGGAGCCCGTGAAGTTGGTTTGACGACTGAGGAGAATATTTTCGGCGGGCGAGGATGCAAAAAGCCGGGCCTCAGAGGGGCCCGGCTCCAGTTCCGCGATTGTCATCGCGCCATTCGTCATGCGTCATTTACTGATATCAAACATAGTCTTGAACGCTTTCAGCTCAAGGTCGATGATGTTTCGGCTTTCCTTGGCATTCCAATGCTTGACTTCCATGAAGCGATTTTTCCCGAGCTTCTGGAGTTTTTCGTCCTCGATCGCGGCACCGATGGCATCCGAGATCTTCTGCACGATTGCGTCGGGCGTCCCGGTCGGCGCTGAGACGGTGATGTAGTTTGTCGTGCCGATATCGTAGCCCAGATCCTTCATCGCTGGAACGTCAGGTGCCAAAGCCAGGCGGTCGTGGGAAGTTGCGAAGATTACTTTCGCGTCGCCAGAACTGACAT
>JAUSBQ010000082.1 GCA_030651965.1 Pseudolabrys sp.
TCGGTGAATTTTCGCTAACTCGTACCTTTAAAGGTCACGCTGTGGGGACATTACGTTTTGGTCATGGCCGCCTCGTCCTACAATCGACCGCTCTCTAACTCGCCCGATTGCCGCTCAGCCGCAACTGCGGAAACTTCTCCGCGCCGCCCTGCGTCAGGTCGCCGCTCACGGCCTTGTGCCATTCGACGCCGACAATGGCGCCGCGGCTGGCGCCTTCGATGCGGTTGCCGGTGATGGTGGCGCGCCCGGCGCCTTTCACCACGGTGACGACGATGCCGTAGGGCGAACGGCGGATCGTGTTGCCGCTCGCCGTGACGTTGCGCATGTAGGGTCCGAAGCCGAGCCGCAAGGCCGCATAGGCGCAATCCTCGATGGTGTTGCCGGTCGCGATAACGTCGGCCTCGATGCTGATGCCGAAGCCGTTGCCCGACCCTTCCGTCAATGTCGAGCGCACGCGCTGGCCGATATTGCGCACAATGTTGCCGCGCACGATGCCGCCATGGCCGCCGACGTCGAAATTGGTGACGGCAATGCCGTTCGCCGCGTCGTCGATGATGTTGTCGATGAAACTCGCATTCTCGTATTCGAACTCGGCATACATCGCGGTCTCGCCGAAGCCGGCGCAGTCGTTGCCGATGACCTGAAAGTTCGACGCCGCATTGCCGCGCACGGCGGAAAACGCGGCGCGGCGGATGGTGTTGTTGCGCACGATGACGCCTGAGGCGCGATACACATTGACGCCATTGCCGTTCTGCCCGTTGCCGCCGCCGCGCGACTCCGTGTCGTCGATGGTGTTGCCGGAAACGACACTGCCGTCATGGCGCTTGACGCTCTGCCAGACGCGGATGCCGCCATTGCCGGATTTCGCAATCGTGTTGCCGCCGATGTCGAGGCCATTGTTGTCGAGGCAATAGAGCGCATTGTCGGCGGAGCCGGTGATGGTGTTGCCGGTGATCGCGCCGCTGGAGCGGAAGACGCCGATGGCGTTGCCGTTGGCATTGGCGATGGCGCAGCCGACGATGTGCAAATCCCGCGCGCCGCTGATGGCGACAAGCCCGCCGTCGCGCGGCAGCGCGATGTTGCTGCCGTCGAGGCTGACGCCGTTCAATGCAATCGCGTCGGAATCCTGCGCCGTGAGCAGCGACGGCCCGCGCGTCAGTGCAATCTTGGCGCCGCGTGCGCCGTTGAGCTGCGAGCCGGCGCGCAAGGTCAAAGGCCCGCTGCGGTATGTGCCCGCCGCCAGCCACAGCGGCTGGTTGGCCTGCGCCGCGCGGTCGATGGCGCGCTGCAACTGTTGCGTCTGCTCGCCGGGGGCATGGGCGCGCACGCCGAATTGCCGCGCATCCAATCCTTCGGGCCTGCCTTGCAACCGGTCGGATTGCCCGCGCGCCGGCGTCGCGAACACAGTGGCGAGCGAGCCGAGCAGCAGATGGCGGCGGTTCAGGTGTCGGGTTTTGGACATGGCCGCATTCTGAGCGGAGAGAGATTAAGTCCGGTTAACGGCCGCGGCCATTGTTACCAGCAAACGGCTACCGACATTGAACAAGTCTTCGACGGTAACGATCATTCTCCGTTCGTCCCCGCGAAAGCGGGGACCCAGGGCTCCAAGCACTGGATTCCCGCTTTCGCGGGAATGAACGGAGTGTGTGGTTGGCCTTGGATGCCTTTTCACCAAAGGCACATGCACGAAGGCCGCCAGTTTCGGTCCACCCACCTCGCTCGCGCGCCAGCACAGATAGTTGCACAGATATCGCCCGGCATCGCGCGACAGTCTCACCGGCACGCCCGCATTGCGCGCCGCCGCCAGCAACCGCCGCTGCGGCGCCGGCATCATGCGGTCGAGCGGAGCGCCCGGTGCGATCACGCTACGCCGCAACACCGCGCCTGAAGCGTCCGGCAGCAGCGCCAGCGCGTTGCGCGCGCGCGTCTCGATGCGGATGTATTTCGTGCGCGCGGCCAGCCCGAACATCAGCAGCGCGTCGGGTCTGTATTTTGCGATCAACGCCGGCAGGTCGCGGTCAACGCCGGCGTAGCCGGTCTCGAACACATGACCGACGATCCGCACATCCGCCAATGCCGGCCGCCGCAGCCGTGCCAGCCGTTCGACCAGCCTGATCGTCGGATTATACGGCGCGCCGGGGAAGGGCCCGAAGCCGCTGATGAGGATGGTTGGCATGCGCTGTGTTTATCAATCGTTGAGCGCGTGCTCAACAGCCATGCCCCGGGAGCGCAAGAGGCCGCCCAATGGGGCGGCCTCAAGCTACGGCAATCTACGAGAAAAGAGGTCCGAGTATGATCGCCGCATCGATCCAGTCAGCTCATCGCTGGCTGGAAAGTCGCTTTACCAGTAGCCACGTCGACGGCCGAAGTATCCGCCGCCGCCGAACAGAAGAAAAAGCACAAGGATAATCAAGAGTACATCCATTGCAGCCTCCTTTGGTGCGAGGTGTCGCGCAAATGTATACCGCAGCGTCCGCGATGCCTGACGCTGCTTCAGACCCTGCCCGTTTGGCTGAATACATGAACTCAATACGCGCAGCCCCATAAAGGTTCCACGCGCGCATGTTGAGCGGGCAAGTGACCCTGTTGAGGCGAGAACCGCCCATCCGGGGAGTTCGTGAGCCGGCCGCGGCCGCCACGGGTGCAAGAAAATAATATTCCTGGGACTATTGACCCTCTCCACATAGTGGACTATAGTCCCTCCATTCCCGCTTAACGAGGGCGCTCTCATGAGGCGTCATGATTGTGGAGCGGGATGCGGCGCCCGCGGGCGTGGGTAAACGCACCTCACGCGCTCGGGCGGCGACGGGGCTCCGCTCGCAGGCACTAGGACCTGCCGCCAGGACCTGCCGCCAGGACCTGCCGCCAGGACCTGCCGCCAGGACCTGCCGCCAGGACCTGCCGCCAGGACCTGCCGCCAGGACCTGCCG
>JAUSBQ010000099.1 GCA_030651965.1 Pseudolabrys sp.
GTAGCCGCCGATGCGCAGCCATTTCGGCTTGAGCAGCTTGAACAGCCTCTTGCCGATGCTGACGGTGCAGTCTTCGTGGAAGGCATCCTCGTTGCGGAAGCTGGTGAGGTAGAGCTTGAGCGACTTCGACTCGAGCAGAACTTTCGCCGGCACGTAGTCGATCACCAGATGGGCGAAATCCGGCTGGCCGGTGATCTTGCACAGCGTCGTGAACTCCGGCGCGGTGAAGCGCGCCAGATAGTTCGTGTCCGGATGCGGGTTCGGCACGACGTCGAGTTGCGCCTTGCCCGGCGATTCCGGGGGCGGCACGGTACGTCCGAGTTGCAGAGTTTTCTTGGCCATCGGCGTGTCATTGCCGGGACACCGTGCTGGGGTCAAGTCCGCCCTGCAGAAACGCCCTTTGCCGCCGCCCAGTCCTCCTGTAGAAGCGCGGCAAATCACTCACCCTCAACCTGCCGGGGCCCCCAATGACCGCCATTATCGACATTATCGGCCGCCAGATTCTCGACAGCCGCGGCAACCCGACCGTCGAGGTCGACGTTCTGCTGGAAGACGGCTCGCTCGGCCGCGCGGCGGTGCCCTCGGGCGCCTCGACCGGCGCGCATGAGGCGGTCGAACTGCGCGACGGCGACAAATCCAGATATGCCGGCAAGGGCGTGCTCAAGGCGATCGATGCCGTCAACGGCGAAATTTTCGACGCGCTCGGCGGCATGGATGCGGAAGCACAGGCGCAGATCGACGAGACCATGATCGCGCTCGACGGCACGCCGAACAAGGCGCGGCTCGGCGCTAACGCCATCCTCGGCGTGTCGCTGGCCGCCGCCAAGGCCGCGGCGATCGCCAGCGACTTGCCGCTATACCGCTATGTCGGCGGCACCGCGGCGCGGCTGCTGCCGGTGCCGATGATGAACATCATCAACGGCGGGGCACACGCCGACAATCCGATCGACTTCCAGGAGTTCATGATCATGCCGGTCGGCGCGCCGAACTTCGCCGAAGGCTTGCGCATGGGCGTGGAGGTTTTCCAGACCTTGAAGAAGGCGCTGCACGACGAGGGCCACAATACCAATGTCGGCAACGAGGGCGGCTTTGCGCCGAACCTGAAGTCGGCCGAAGAGGCGCTCGACTATGTCATGAAGGCCATCGAGAAGGCCGGTTACAAGCCCGGCGTCGATATCGCGCTGGCGCTCGATCCGGCCTCGACCGAATTCTTCAAGAACGGCGCTTACGTCTATGAGGGCGAGGGCAAGACCCGTTCGATCTCGGAGCAGGCGAAGTATCTCGCCGAACTGGCTTCGCGCTATCCGATCGTGTCGATCGAAGACGGCATGGCCGAAGACGATTTCGACGGCTGGAAGCAGGCGACCGACCTGTTCGGCGAAAAGTGCCAGTTGGTCGGCGACGATCTGTTCGTCACCAACGTGAAACGCTTGTCGGACGGCATCAAGCGTGGCCTCGGCAATTCCATTCTGATCAAGGTCAACCAGATCGGCACGCTGACCGAGACGCTCGCGGCCGTCGAGATGGCGCACAAGGCCGGCTACACCGCGGTGATGTCGCACCGCTCCGGCGAGACCGAGGATTCGACCATCGCCGACCTCGCGGTCGCGACCAATTGCGGCCAGATCAAAACCGGCTCGCTGGCGCGCTCAGACCGCACGGCGAAATACAATCAGTTGCTGCGGATCGAGGAACAACTGGGCCCGCAGGCGCAATATGCCGGCCGGGCGGCGCTGAAAGCGCTGCGGTAGAGCAAACCTGGCGCGCGGTTGCAAAGGGACGTAACCCTGCCTTAAACGTCCCCTTAACGCTGTTGCGGCATGGTGCCACGCACCATGGTCTCTCATCGCCGCCGCCACGCCATTCTGACCGCGCTCGGACTTTATGTCTTTGCCGCGCTGTTCATCGGCTATTTCGCGGTGAATGCTTTCACCGGCAATCATGGCTTGCGGGCGCAGGCCGATCTCGATCAGCAATTGGCGGCGATGCAGGCCGAGCTCCGCACCATCAAGGCCGAACGGGCGGTCTGGGAGCGGCGGGTGGCGCTTCTGCGCTCCGACCGCATCGATCCTGATCTGCTGGATGAGCGCGCCCGCTCGCTGATCGGCTTTTCCGACCCGCGCGACCTGACGCTGCTGCTCAATCCGCGCTAGAAGCCCGGCGGCAGGCCAAAGCCGCGCCATTGCCGCAGGGCCGAAAAACCAACATTCCCCGATGTTTCACGCAGGGCACGCCAGCCCGTTGCCGCTTCCGCGACCCGGCGATTTAAGCTAAGGGTCAGGAGTGGATTTTGGACGCTTGAAGGGCGGCGCGCACGAATCCGGCTTCGGGAAGCCAGTATTTGAAAAGATCGTGCGCGCGCGAAATGTTAGGTACCGTTCTGCTTGGACTTTTCATGAGCCAAGACAAAAAGTGTCTAGGGAGCGCCCATGCCGGCCGCTAAAGCCAATTCCAATACCCAGACCTCCGACGACCAGGCGCCATCGACGCCGCTTGTCGAATTTTCCAAGGAACAGGACCTTTCCGCCTACCAAACCATGCTGACCATCCGCCGCTTCGAGGAGAAGGCGGGCCAGATGTACGGCATGGGGCTGATCGGCGGCTTCTGCCATTTGTATATCGGCCAGGAAGCGGTCGTCGTCGGCATGCAGATGGCGCTGAAAAAAGGCGACCAGGTCATCACCGGCTACCGCGACCACGGTCACATGATCGCCTGCGAGATGGACCCGAAGGGCGTGATGGCGGAACTGACCGGCCGGGCCCATGGCTATTCCAAAGGCAAGGGCGGCTCGATGCACATGTTCAGTGTCGAGAAAGGCTTCTACGGCGGCCACGGCATTGTCGGCGCGCAGGTGCCGCTCGGCACCGGCCTGGCCTTCGCCAACCGCTATCGCGGCAACGACAATGTGACCCTGGCCTATTTCGGCGACGGCGCCGCCAATCAGGGCCAGGTCTATGAGAGCTTCAACATGGCCGAGCTGTGGAAGCTGCCGGTGGTCTATGTGATCGAGAACACCCGCTACGCCATGGGCACGTCGTCAACGCGCTCGTCGGCGGAAACCAATCTGTCGCGGCGCGGCATCTCGTTCAAGATTCCGGGCGAGCAGGTCGACGGCATGGACGTGCGCGCGGTGAAAGCCGCCGGCGACAAGGCGGTTGCCTGGTGCCGTGCCGGCAAGGGCCCTTTCATTCTCGAAATGCTGACCTACCGCTATCGCGGCCACTCGATGTCGGACCCGGCGAAATATCGCACCCGCGAGGAAGTCGACAAGGTGCGCACGACGCACGATCCGATCGACATGGCGCGCGCCCGCATCCTGGAAAAGAAATTCGCCACGGAAGAAGACTTGAAAAAGATCGACGCCGGCGTGCGCGATCTGATCAACGAGGCGGCCGAATTCGCCACGCACGATCCGGAACCCGATCCTTCCGAATTGTTCACCGAAATCTACCGCTAGAAATTGCAACGACACGCGGCAAGAAAATATCGAGCAGGAAACAGTAGCGCCCATGCCCACCAACATTCTCATGCCCGCGCTGTCGCCGACGATGGAGAAGGGCAACCTCGCCAAGTGGCTCAAGAAAGAGGGCGACACGATCAAGTCCGGCGACATCATCGCCGAGATCGAGACCGACAAGGCGACCATGGAAGTGGAAGCCTCCGACGAGGGCACGCTCGGCAAGATTCTGGTCGCTGAAGGCACCCAGGACGTGGCGGTCAATACGCCGATCGCGGTGATCCTCAATGACGGCGAGGATGCATCGGCGATGAGCGCCGCGAAGCCGGCGCAGCAGCAGAAGGCGGCCGAATCCGCGCCTCCCGCGGCGGCGAAGTCCGAAGCACCGGCGCCGAAGGAAGAAAAGACCGCAGCCCCTCAGGCGCCCGCCATCGACGTCGCCGCCGATCCCGACATTCCCGAAGGCACCGAGATGGTCACCATGACCATGCGCGAAGCCTTGCGCGACGCCATGGCCGAGGAAATGCGCCGTGACGGCGACGTCTTCGTCATGGGCGAAGAGGTTGCTGAGTATCAGGGCGCCTACAAGGTCACGCAAGGGCTGTTGCAGGAGTTCGGCGACAAGCGCGTCATCGACACGCCGATCACCGAGCATGGTTTTGCCGGTCTGGGCACGGGCGCGGCGCTCGCCGGGCTAAAGCCGATCGTTGAATTCATGACCTTCAACTTCGCCATGCAGGCGATCGACCAGATCATCAACTCGGCCGCCAAGACGCATTACATGTCTGGCGGCCAGATGACCTGCCCGATCGTGTTCCGCGGTCCCAATGGCGCCGCCTCGCGCGTCGCCGCCCAGCATTCGCAATGCTACGCGAGCTGGTATGCCCATGTGCCGGGCCTGCGTGTCGTGGCGCCGTGGAGCGCAGCCGACGCCAAGGGCCTGCTCAAGGCCGCAATCCGCGATCCCAATCCGGTGATCTTCCTCGAGAACGAAATCCTCTACGGCCAGTCCTTCGACGTGCCGGAAGACCCGGAATTCGTTCTGCCGATCGGCAAGGCCAAGGTCGAGCGGGTCGGGAAGGACGTCACCATCGTGGCTTTCTCGATCATGGTCGGGAAGGCGCTGCAGGCGGCCGAGGAACTGGCCAAGCAAGGGATCGACGCCGAGGTCATCAATCTGCGCAGCCTGCGGCCGTTCGACACCGAGACCATCGTCGCCTCGGTGAAGAAGACCAATCGGCTCGTGTCGGTCGAGGAAGGCTGGCCGTTCGCCGGCATCGGCTCTGAGCTCGCTGCCATAGTCATGGAGCACGCCTTCGACTGGCTCGATGCGCCGGTAAAGCGCGTCGCGGGCCTCGATGTGCCGCTGCCCTATGCCGCCAATCTCGAGAAGCTGGCCCTGCCGCAGTCGAGCCATATCGTCGAGGCCGCTCGCGCGGTCTGCAATCGCTGACGCGGGGAGGGTAGGGCCATGGCCATCGATATCCTGATGCCCGCACTGTCGCCGACAATGACGGAGGGCAAGCTCGCCAAGTGGCATGTGAAGGTGGGCGATACCGTCAAATCCGGCCAGGTCATGTGCGAGATCGAGACCGA
>JAUSBQ010000110.1 GCA_030651965.1 Pseudolabrys sp.
TCATTTCGACTATGACCGGCAGGCCGGCGGCGCGCCACTCCGGAAGGCCATCTTCCAGCCGGCGCACTTTAAAACCACTTGCGCGGAGCTGCGCCACCGCTTCGTAAGACAATACGCAGTAAGGACCGCGACAGTAGGCGACGATCTCCTGGCCAGGGTCCATCTCCCCGAGGCGGGCTTTTAGTTCACGTAACGGGATGTTCAATGCGCCGGGCAGATGTCCTAACGCAAATTCGTCTTCCGGTCGCACGTCGAGAATCGTGACCGTCCCGGCGCGCGACCGCTGCAGAAGCTCTTCGCGCGACACCGCCTTCAGACTGTCGCGCTCATTGAAGTAGCTGCGCACGACGCGTTCGACCTCAGCCACGTTCCGCTCGGCGACCTTGCGAAGCCCAGCCAGCACTTCGAGAATGGCGTCGTCGGTCAGCCGGTAATGGACGAATTTTCCGTCACGCCTGTTCGCCACCAAGCCCGCGCGCCGCAGATGCTGAAGATGTTGCGAGGCGTTCGCGATCGACAAACCAGTCCGGTCTGCCAGCACGTCAACGCTGCGCTCGCCCTGCGCCAGTTGCTCCAGAAGTTCAAGTCGATGGGCGTGCCCGAGCGATTTAGCCACGGCGGCGAATTCGACGAACAGAGCCAACTTTGGACTGCGAGTTGACATCGAGGTTTTCGTATCCTATTCATTCAAGTGAACGATTGAACAATAACAAATTCAATTAGCTAGTCAAGGCACCGGACCCCTCGCCCGCTATGCATGACATTCTGTTCGCCTATGAGCCCTATATCCGCCTAGCCGCGTTCAGCGGCGTGTTCGCCGTGATGGCGCTCTGGGAATTTGTCGTGCCGCGGCTCAAGCCGGCCATTGGCCGCGGCTGGCGCTGGCCCAACAATCTCGGTGTGGTGGTAGTGGATACGCTACTAGTCCGCATTCTCTTTCCCACCACCGCTGTCGGTCTCGCCCTTCTTGCCGAGGCCCATGGCTTTGGGCTGTTCAACGTCATCCCGCTCCCGGCCTCGATCGGGGTGCTGGCCTCCGTCGTCATCCTTGACCTCGCGATCTATCTCCAGCACGTGCTGTTTCATGCCGTGCCGGCTCTGTGGCGGCTGCACCGGATGCATCACGCCGACCTCGAATTCGATGTGACCACCGGGCTGCGCTTCCATCCGATCGAAATCTTGCTGTCGATGGTCATCAAGTTCACCGTCGTAGCCGCGCTCGGCGCGCCCGCAGCGGCCGTGCTGATCTTCGAGGTGCTGCTTAATGCCACCTCGATGTTCAATCACAGCAACGTTCGAATTCCACTGGGATTTGACCGCATCCTGCGCTGGCTCGTGGTGACACCGGACATGCACCGCGTCCATCACTCAATTGTACCGCGCGAGACCAACAGCAATTTTGGCTTCAGCCTGCCTTGGTGGGACCGCCTGTTCGGTACCTACCGCGCCCAGCCCACGGCCGGCCACGAGGCCATGACCATCGGCATCGAGCAGTTCCGGGACCCGCGCGAACTCGGACTCGACCGTATGCTGCTTCAACCCTTCCGTGGCGAGGCCGGCCGCTATCCGCTCGGACGCCGCGAGGTGGAAAAATGAACATGCGGCGCCTGTTGCCACGACTTGCGCTTCTCCTGGTGCTTGCCGCAGCGGCAACGTGGGCCGCATTGCACCGCGACCAGTTCAATCTGGCGACGCTTGATGCTTGGCTCGGCTCGCTCGGCCTGTGGGCGCCAGCCGGCTACGTGGCTCTCTATGCTCTTGCGACAGTCGCCTTCGTTCCAGGTGCCATTCTCACGCTCGCCGGAGGCGCACTGTTTGGGCCGTTCTGGGGCAGTGTGTGGAGCCTAGCGGGCGCTACGCTTGGTGCCACTCTCGCCTTTCAGGTCACGCGCACCATCGCGGGAGAATGGATCGCTCGCAATTCGGGGGGCCTGCTCAAGCGTTTGATCGATGGCGTTGATGCCGAAGGCTGGCGTTTTGTCGCCTTCGTGCGGTTGGTCCCGCTATTCCCTTTCAATCTGTCGAACTACTTGCTCGGGCTCACCTGCATTCCACTCCACCACTACGTCCTGGCCACGCTCGTTTGTATGGCGCCCGGCGCGGTCGCCTTCACGTGGTTAGGCTACGCCGGACGCGGTGCGCTCGCCGGCGAGACGAGTGCGGTGCGCTATGGCCTGCTCGCTCTCGGTCTACTCGCGGCGATCGCGGTACTGCCGCGCCTGATCGGGCGCCTGCGCGGGTCGCTTTCGTGGATCGAAGTTGGCGATCTCAAACGACGGCTCGACAGCGGCGACACCGTTACGATCGTCGACGTAAGGGGACCCGGTGAGTTCACCGGAACGCTCGGACATATCGCGACCGCGCGCAACATTCCTGTCTCCGAGCTCAATGGACGGTTGGCCGAACTTGGCGGGCTGGAGCGGACGCCAATCGTTCTCGTCTGCCGAACCGATAAACGCTCGGCTGCCGCTGCGCAGACTTTGCGTTCTGCCGGCTTCTTGCAGGTCAGTGTCCTGCGCCGGGGGATGGAACAATGGAACGACGCTGGCCTTCCGGTGGAAGGACGAGCCCTCAGTACAGCAGCATGAAAGGACCTGAATGATGAAAGTCCTCTTCATCGTCAACGATCCGCCCTATGGTACCGAGCGCGTTTACAACGCGCTCCGACTCGCACACGCGTTGCTGAAAAAAGAGCCGCAAACGGCGGTAACCGTCTTCCTCATGGCCGACTCAGTCGTCGCCGCCAAGGCCGGGCAGAAGACGCCTGACGGCTATTACAACATTGAGCGAATGCTCAAGCGGGTGCTCGCCGGCACCGGCAAGGTGCTTTTGTGCGGCACCTGCATGGACGCACGCGGCCTCGATGACGCGAGCCTCATGGCTGGCGCACAACGCAGCACGATGGATGAACTCGCGGCAACCACGATCGAGGCCGACAAAGTGATTGTGTTCTGAACCTGCGTCCGATCCAACTCAGCAACTTCATCGCGCCCACTACTCGGTTCTCGCGCGTGAGACAACAGCAATATTGGGTTCAACTTGCCTTGGTGGAATCGCCTGTTTGGCACCTGCCAGAATCAACCGGAACGGGGCCATGAGGGCATGACGATTGGTGTCGAGACATTTTGTGATCCTGCCAAGCGCCTTCTTGATCGGATGCTGACGCAGCCTTTTCGCACTTGGGATGACGAGCATCCGCTTGGCAGACGCGAGGCCACGGAATGACACGCGTTCTCCATATCACGATGCTCGTTCTCGCGTGCTCGATGTCGGCTTCAGCCGCCAGCGCTCAGACGTCTTCGACCCGTAAGCTCGATCGTGACGGGTTAAAGCTGGAGCTTGGGCCACTGGCGTCCGACCAAGTGCGTGCCTTCTTTCTGGGCCGCGGGTTTCCGACCAAGGATGTCGAGCACATTGTCACGACCGGGTGCGTGTTCCGGTCAGCAATTGGAAGTGCCCACCTCAACCCCGGTGATCCCGATGTCACCGTCACGTTAACGCAATGGCGGATCACATCGGCCGGCGGCGGCACTATGGCGCCGAGAACACGTGCGGAGTGGGACGTAGACTGGAAGGCAAGATTCGTCGAAGAGGATGCTGCCACGGCATTCTATTGGTCACTTTTCCCGACAGAGCAGACGTTTGCGCCCACGGATTACAACTGGGGATTCCTAAGCTTCGGCCTGGCGCCTGGAGCGCGCTTCAATCTCGATCTCAATTGGCGCTCTTCGGGTCTGCCCTACACTGCCCGCATGGAGGGGCTCGAATGCGGAAAATAACTCACGTGCCGGCGCCGTCGCGCCGCTCTGTGTTCTTAGGTGGCGGCGCTCTTGTGGCGTTCAACTGCTGTTCCCCAGCAGCGCTCGCGCAAGACTCGAGTGCTATGCTCCTCCAGCGAGTACCTGGCACGCCTCCCGCACCCGATTTCACGCTTCCCGATATCGACGGAAGAGACGTTCGGATGTCGGATCTCAAGGGCAAGGTTGTACTCGTCAATTTCTGGGCGACGTGGTGCCCCCCGTGCCGAGCAGAGATTCCATCGATGGAACGGGCCTGGAGCAAGCTCAAAGAAGGCGGGATCGCGATGCTCGCAATTCACGTTGGCGGGGACACTAACAATATCTGGGCGTTCCTGTCGGAGTTCAATGTCACTTTTCCAGTGCTGATCGACAAGTCATCGAGCGTGTCGAAGGCTTGGCAAACGATCGGCTTGCCGACCACCTATATCGCCGACGGTCAAGGCCGCAAGGCGCTGCGCGCTATTGGCGGCCGCGAATGGGATCATGCCGATCTCATCGCGAGCATATTTGCACTGAGGTCTTGATGCCCATCCAGCGACCGACACGTCCAGGAACATCCGAAATCAGGAGTGGACCGATATGACCCTAATGAACCGTCTTTCCGCAGCCATGGTGGCTGCGGCACTTCTGGCAAGTCCGGCTGCGGCCGAGAGCCCGGTCGTCACGGCCATGCAGGAATATATGGAATTTTCGACCTACGAGGCTGGCATCATCGTGCCGCAGCAGCTCTCGAAGGACATTTTCGACAGCGTCGTTTTCATCGACACGCGGGATGCCGGTCAATTCGCCAAGGGCTCGATCCCAGGCGCTCGCAACATCGAATGGCGCGAGGTTCTGAGTCGTATCAACGACATTCCGAAAGACAAGAAAGTTATCCTGTTCTGCAACACCGGCAGTCTGTCAGCCCAGGCAGCCTTCGCTCTGCGGGTCGCTGGACGCGACAATGTCCTTGTGCTGCAAACGGGGCTCGACGGCTGGAAAAAGGATGCGGCTTACAAACCGTGAGAGGGCTCGAAGGACAAGACCATGAGTGACACGTCCCGCACACCCGCTGGCAAAGGTTTGTCGAAGTACGCTCTTTCTGGGCTCGTCCTCGGGGCTGGCGGTATCGCCGCCTTGACCGTATCGGCCATCGGTTACCGACTGGGCTGGTGGCAGGTCGTCACCGCCCTGAGCATCTCAGAATGGGCGGCCTACGTGGCGGCGCTCGGCCTTGTTGTGTCGGCGATCGGTGCGGTTCTGTCCCGGCCCGGAACTCGCCGACGCGGTTTTCTGCTGAGCGTTATTGGTATTGTCGCATCTTTGCCGGTCGTGGTGATGGCAATGCAGTGGGAATACGCGGCGCGGACTTATCCGTCGATCAATGACATAAGCACCGATACCGAAGACCCTCCCGTTTTCTGGGACATGCCCAATCCGACGCTTTATCCCGGTGCGGCAGCGGCCGCGTTGCAGCGGGCCGCTTATCCCGACTTGGCTCCTTTGAACTTGGGCGTCGCACCCGACCGGGCCTATGCGCTCGCCAAGGCGCTCACCAAGGACAAGGGCTGGGAAATCGTCGCCGACGAACCGAAAGAAGGTCGTATCGAAGCTGTCGACCGCAGTCTTCTTTACGGATTCAGGGACGAAATCGTCATTCGCATTGCCGCGTCAGGCGGCGGCGCGCGCGTTGATCTACGCTCCCGTTCGCGCATCGGGCGTATTGATCGCGGCGTGAATGCAAGACGCATTCGCGGCTTTCTCTCGGCGCTGAAGGAGAGTGCGGGTAAGATCAAGCAATAGCCTCAAGCAGGCAAGAATTACGGTGCTATGACCACGCAACACATCTATCTCGATTACAACGCCAGCACGCCGACCGATCCGGCGGTCGCCGCCGCAATGCGCCCTTATCTTGAGGATCATTACGGTAATCCATCGAGTGGGCATTGGGCCTCGATTGAGGCAAAGGCCGCGCTTGCGACCGC
>JAUSBQ010000115.1 GCA_030651965.1 Pseudolabrys sp.
ATATCGTGCGTTTCATCGCCGGCGGCGAGGTGACAAGCGTGCGCGCGCTGACCGGCGCATGGGATCGCGCGCGGCCGACCGAAGGCGCCTATGCGGCGCTTCTGACATTCGCCGGCGGCGCTTTCGCGTCGCTCACTTACAATGGTTATGGCCACTTCGATTCCGACGAATGGCAAAGCTGGATCGGCGAGATGGGGCAGCAAAAGGCGAAGCCGTCCGGCGCGCCGCGCAAGACCTTTGCCAGTATCCAGGAGGAAGCCGCCTTCAAGAGCGCGCGCAGCTATGGCGGCGACAATTACAAGCCCGAGATCACCGCGCCGCCGGTGGCGCATAATCATTTCGGCACGCTGCTGGTGAGTTGCGACCGCGCCGATCTCCGCGCGCTGCCGAACGGTGTGATGATCTATGAGAACGGATCGGGACGTCTCGATGCCCTGCCGCCGCCTTTGGTGCCGCGTAGCGAAGTGATCGACGAGCTTTACCGCGCGGTCGTTGACGGCGAAGCGCCGCTGCATGACGGCGTTTGGGCGATGGCGACGATGGAGGTCGTCTTCGCCATGTTGCGTTCGGCGCGCGAAACGCCATGAGCGGGCCTCCGGATACCGATGCGATTTTGCGCCATTGGCGCGAGGCGGTGCCAAACGATCGGCTCGCCCATCTGGTGAAGGACGCGACACGGGCGCTGGTGCGCGCTCTGCAGATGCGGCTGGCCGAACATGCGGTGTCGTTCGGCCACTGGACGTTCCTGCGCATTCTCTGGGAAGGCGACCGGCTGACCCAGCGCGAATTGAGCGAACGCGCCGGCGTCATGGAGCCGACGACATTTTCCGCGCTCAAGGCGATGGAGCGGCTCGGCTATATCCGCCGCCGCAAATTCGCCGGCGACCGCAAGAAGGTCTATGTGCTGCTGACGCCCAAGGGCCGCGCCTTGCGCGACGTCCTGGTGCCGCTGGCCGAGGACGTCAACCGCATCGCCGCGCGCGGCGTCAGGCCCGCCGCGATTGCCACCACGCGCCGCGTGCTGCTGTCGATCATTGAGAACCTCGCGCGTAACGACGATGCGACTGAATTGCGGATGCCGTCGACGCGCGCTCTCACGCGGCGGACCAGGAAAGCGCCGGTCAAACGGCCGCGGCGCAAACGCCGCGTCAGCTCTTGAGCAATTCCAGCGCGGCGGCGTGCGTGCGTGCGTCGCCGGCTGCGACGATGCGGCCGCCGGCCTGCGGCGGGCCGTTTTCCCAGGTCGTGACGATGCCGCCGGCGCCGAGGATGATCGGGATCAGCGGGATGATGTCGTGCGGCTTCAACTCGGTCTCGATGACGAGGTCGATCTGCCCCGCCGCCAGCATGCAATAGGCGTAGCAGTCGCCGCCGTAGCGCGACAGCTTCGCCTTGTTCTCGACTTTGCTGAAACTGGCGCGGTCGGCGGCGTTCATCAGCAGCGGGCTGGTGGTGAACAGCACGGCGTCGCTCAAGGTTTCGCAGCGGCGCACATGCAGATCGCGATCGCCGGCGGGCCCGCGATAATTCGCGGCGCCGCTGTCGCCGGCGAAGCGCTCGCGCGTGAATGGCTGGTGCATCATGCCGTAGACCGGCTCGCCGAAGCGCATCAACCCGATCAAGGTGCCCCAGGCGACCATGCCGGAGATGAACGACTTGGTGCCGTCGATCGGATCGAGCACCCAGACATATTCGGCGTCGGTTTGCTCGGAGCCGTATTCCTCGCCGAGGATGCCGTGCTCGGGAAACGTCTTGCGGATCATGCTGCGCATGGCGTCCTCGGCGGCGCGGTCGGCGGCGGTCACCGGATCGAAGCCGCGGGAGAGCTTGTTCTCGACCGCGAGCGCCGTGCGGAAGAACGGCAGGATGGTCTGGCCTGACGCGGTGGCGAGTTCGTCGACGAAGCTGGTGAAGTCGATAGCCGTCATGGTGCCTCTTGTTTGGTTTCCGCTATCCGAGAGCCGCCACGGTAGCAACGGGCGCCGGGTTGACGTTGGCCGACTAGGCCATTCGCCGCGCTGGAGGCCAAATCCCACGGTGTTTGTCCGCTAACGAAGATTTCAGTAATTTTATTGCGCGTCAGTTCCGGTAACCGCAACTTCTTGCATAACAGACTTCGCAATCTTCGATTTCAGCATTCAGCTATGCAGTACTGCATGGGAAAACGCGTTCTTGGCCTTGATTTTTGTGCGCTGCGGTGTAACTTATTGCAATGCGGTAGCGATACCGTTGCCCTCCTTGGGCGTTTCCTCCCTAGACTTGGGCCGCTCTTCGTGAGCGGCCCTTTTTTTTGTGGCGGGAGAATTCCCTGGCCTGACGGGCGCGTTTATTCCGCCGCCGCCGCCCGGTAAGGCCGCAGTTCCTCGAGCGGGATGTCGCCGAGGCGCTGGGCCAAGGTGACCAGATCGGCTGCCAGCCGGCTGAAACCGCCGACTTTCATATAGCGTCGCTCGTCCATGTAGAGCGCGCGGTTGATCTCGAGCTGGATGGCATGCAGGCCGGCGGCCGGGTTGCCGTAATGCTCGGTGATGAAACCGCCGGCGTATGGCTTGTTCCGGCTGACCGTGTAGCCCATGCCGCGCAGGCACTGTTCCATGGTCTCGGCGACGACGCCGATACAGCTGGTGCCGTAGCGGTCGCCGATGACGAATTCCGGCCGCGGCCGTTCGTCCTTGTGCCCGGCGGTCGACGGCATGGAATGGCAGTCGATTAGGATGGCGGCGCCGAAATCCCGGTGCAGGCGGGTGAACAGCTTCCGCAGCGCCCGGTGATAGGGCTTGTAGAGGCTCTCGATGCGGGTGAGGGCGTCGTCGACCGGGATGCGGCCGTCGTAGATCTCCTGGGCGTCGCCGACCACCCGCGCCACGGTTCCCAGGCCCCCGGCCACCCGCATCGAGCGGGTATTGGCGAAGCTCGGCAGCCGGCCTGCGAACATCCTGGGATCGAGTTCGTAGGGCTCGCGGTTGACGTCGACATAG
>JAUSBQ010000116.1 GCA_030651965.1 Pseudolabrys sp.
AATCGTGACGGAGTGGGAGCAGTTCCGCGCGCTCGACTTCGCCCGTCTCAAGGATGCGATGGCCAATCCGCTGCTGGTCGATTTGCGCAATATCTATCGCGCCGACGACGTCGCGCGCCACGGCTTCGCCTATGACAGCGTTGGGCGTGGCGGCAAATAGGCACTTGTCGTCCGCCGAATACTGCAGAGCCCCGTAGTTTCGAGCTAACTCGGGCGGACCTTTGTCTTGCTTTCCGACCACAGCTCCTTAGCGATTGCGAGGGGCTTGATGCTCAGATCGTGCCACCAGCTCACCTCATTTCCAGCGTTATGAAGTTGCTGGTGGTGGTCACGGCAGAGCGGCACAGTAAATTCGTCGCTGACTTTCAGACCGAGAGCCCTGGGCTGCGCGAACCGTAAATGATGCGCATCGGAAGGTAGCTGCCGGCATACGAGACAGGGCTGCGAAGCAACAAATCGCAGATGGTCCTTGTCCCGAAGCCGTTTCGGCTCGCCGATCGTCAAAACGCTTTTGTCGATCTTGCCGGGCAGGAGCTCAGGTGAATCAGGAACAATAGACGTGTCGGAGGAGGGGCGATCTTTCAGCTGTTGACGTGCTTGCGCTTGGTCCCTCGTTACAACGTCCTGCCGTCGGCCATAATAGCGGGACGGGCGGGGAATTGGTGTTGTGTCATCCGGCGGAAGCGCCCGAGGTGGGGACTGAAAGACGGACGACGGTTCTTGTACCGCATCTGCCGCCGGTGCAGTCTTTCCGCTTCCATAGAGCGCCAGCCCGAACGGATTGCCGAAAGTCGAAAGCGCTCTTTTGGTGGCGTCCGTTTCCGCGGCTTTGAGCGCGAGATCGTGGACTTCGCCGGGCGACGATCCACGCCCTTCACCGGTGCCGTGGCCTTCACGGACCACCAACGCGCCATGAGATTGCACGGTGATCCGTACGCGGGCGATGTACACCGCTAGAAATGCCCCGCGGTTCTCTCGGGCCAAGACGCACTTGGATTCGACAGTTTCTCTATTCCAGCCGTCGAATCCGAAAATGCGGTTGGCTTCAGAGATGACAAACCACCCCTCCACGTAAGAAAGGGTTCGTCCATTGACCTCACGCGTTCGGACGCGACTGTTGTCGAGGTCCTTTCGCAGCGCCTGCGTTTGTTTGGTGGAAAAGCCCATCAGCGTGTCCTCACGGTGAGGAACGGCTGAGGGGGTGACAGCGCCGCGCCGGCGACTTCTTCCCCCTGTTTAAGGTCGTGCGCCAGGACCTGGCGGCGCAGGCGTGGCTCGCCGGGCTCCCAGTAGGTTTTGGGCACGGCATCCTCGTCAATCACCATCAGGGACGGGATGCCCGGCCGGATAGAGGCGGTAAAATCCGGCGCCGTGAGCTTTTTGAGGTCAAGATCGACCATCACGTCCTTGGCGATCTGCCGGCGTTTTGAGGCGCGGTCCTCAAGGCGCTCAAGCCGATCTTGCATGTCGGCAATCCGGCATTTAAGCCCGCTAGCCAGGGCTTGGTCGACCAGAGCAGAGCGGATGATGGCTTGGACGATTTCGTGCAGGTTGGTGAGGCCCTCTACCGTGTCGGCAAGCGTCTCCTCGTCAATTTGGGGGTCTGTGGCGCGTACACGGTCGCGAATGGCCCGGTAGTGGATAGCGGCGAATTCTAAGTTCATTCGATCCTCTGAGGATAAGAGATTGACGTTCTAATTTCTGGGAGCGATATCCCCGCTCGCGCCACTCGTTCAGTGACGATGGAGGCCGGGAACACTCTTGCTTATCGATCAACATTTTATATTGATGGCTGCAGATGTCAACAGAAAATGTTGAAGTAATTTCATCGCAACAGTGTCGTGCTGGGCGAGCTTTGCTCGACTTAACTCAGCCAGATTTGGCTTCCCGGGCCGGCCTAGGGCTTTCGACGATCGTCGACTTTGAAAGAGGCCGACGACCCGTGTCTGGCGCTGCGATCCGTGCAATTTGCACGGCGCTCGAAGGCGCAGGTGTCGAATTTATTGATGAGAACGGTGGGGGCGCTGGAGTGCGGCTGCGGAATCGCACACCGCGGGAACGAACAAAATAGTGGTTGCAACTGCTGCTGAGCGCCGTGCCTCACCCAGGGTGCCGATCTAACCGGACTTCGAACGAACCGAGTCCGCTATTGCCCCATGCGCCTGATGGACTAGGCGACCATTCCGAGAAGCCCGGCCCGCGCCGAGACGTTCATCACCGAACCGCACGACCGTTGCCAGCGACTCGGGGGAATGCCCCGCGCCTTTCCACTCCTGCCAGATTGGGAAGTGCGAGGCGCCTCGCCAAAAGACTGATTGACACACGGGTAACACTTATGTTACCCGTTGCCATTTGAAATCCGTTACTACGTGGCCGCGGATGGCCACGAACCGTTCGCCGAATGGCTTGCGGATTTGGACTAGGTAGCGCGAGCCAAGATAGTCCGCGCCGTCGCCCGGATGGAGCAAGGCAATTTTGCCAATGTAAAATCCGTCGGCAGTGGAGTGCTCGAATACAAGGTCGATTTCGGGCCGGGCTACCGGGTCTATTTCTCGCGCAGCGCGGGAAAATTGCTGATCCTGCTGACGGGCGGCACGAAGAAGCGGCAGCAGCGCGACATCGACGCGGCGATCGCCTTTTGGCAAGATTATAAACAAGGAAAGCGCGGTGTGCGCTGAAAGGGAGCTAATATGGCAAGAACTAAGAGCTTCAAGGAACTCGTGCAGCGCCACGTTAAGGGCGACGTGAAATTCGCGGAAGCACTTCTGCGCGAGGGCGTTGACGCGATGCTTTCCGGCGATGTGGAGACCGGCAAGACGATCCTGCGCGACTACATCAAGGCGACGGTAGGCTTTGAAAAGCTTGGGGCAGCAACTGGCGCACCGCCGAAGAGTCTAATCCGCATGTTCGGTCCGCGCGGCAACCCACAGGCCAAGAATCTTTTCAGCGTGATCGGCTATTTGCAAAAGAGAGCGGGTGTACATCTTCACGTGGCGTGAGGCTATCCTGCTGGTGATTGGAAGAGGCCGTGCGGCCCGTCTCAAACAGCCGTGTCCGGCCACAGTATCCGCAAAAATAGGTTGCATGCTGGAATACACAGAAATCGGCGACTATTTCATGTTAGCTTTACACTGCGCGATGATGGCTGACTAATAAGGGTTATTTCTGCACGCGCAATGCACCGAAAGGAGCGGGTACGCTATGAACAGGAAGCTTAAATCAGTTCCTAAATTTCGGAGCGAAACGGACGAGCGCCGTTTCTGGGAGAAAAATGATTCCAGCAGTTATGTCGACTGGAACAAGGCAGAGCGTGTTGGCCTGCACCCGGTTCCGAAGACACCAAGTTAGGTGTTTTAATGGAACGGGAGGTGCGTCATGGAGCGTCGGAAATTTACGCGGGAATTCAAGCTTGAGGCTGTGCGGCTGATCAAGCAGCGCGGCGTCTCATTTGCGCAGGCGTCACAAGACCTGAGTGTGCATGTGTCGCAACTGCGCAGTTGGGTGAAGGCCTTTGCGGACGATCCGCAGCAGGCGTTCCCCGGCCAAGGTCAGATGAAGCCCGAGCAAGCAGAGATCGCGCGGCTCAAGCGCGAGGTGATCAAGCTGAAGGCCGAGCGCGACATCCTAAAAAAAGCCGCGGCCTACTTCGCGAAGGAATCAACGTGAGGTTCTCCTTCATCGCGAAGCACCGGGTGATCTGGCCGGCGGGATGGTTGTGCGGGGCGCTCGGTGTCTCGCGGGGCGGCTTCTATGCCTGGCTGACGCGGCCGCGCAGCCAACGCAGCCGGAACG
>JAUSBQ010000117.1 GCA_030651965.1 Pseudolabrys sp.
CGGCGGCCGACAGCTTCATATGTTCGGCGAAGCGCTGATACCATTCGGCGCTGCCATTGGCGCCGGCGACCAGCTTTTTCAGGATCGGCCGGCGCGCCGACTCGTAAGCGGCCAGTGCCTGACTGATGTCCATGTGCGCGGCCAAAGCCTTGTCGAGCGAGATGGCGTCCTCCATCGCCAGCCGCGTGCCGGAGCCGATGGAAAAATGCGCGGTGTGCAGCGCGTCGCCGAGCAGTACATAACTGCCGTGCGACCAGCGTGCGTTATGGACAATCGGAAACTGCCGCCAACTAGACTTGTTGGAGATCAGCGGCTCGCCATCGAGCGCCTTGGCAAAGACGCGCGCGCACAGCGCGCGCGAGTCGGCCTCGCTCATGCCGGCAAAACCGGCGCGCTCAAAGGTGGCGGCGTCGGTTTCGACGATGAATGTGCTTTTGTCCGCCTCGTAGCGGTAATGATGCGCGTTGAACGCGCCCAATTCGGTCTCGACAAAAGTCTGCGTCAAGGTCTCGAAACGCTTCGTGGTGCCGAACCAGGCGAAGCGGTTGCTGAGATAACCGAGGCTGGCGCCGAGTTCATTCGCCAATGTCTTGCGCACCAGCGAATTGACGCCATCGGCGCCGACCACCAGATCGAAATCGGACAATTCGTCGAGCGATTTGACCGAGCAGCCATAGATCACGGTGGCCCGCACCGACGCCGCGCGCGCCTGCAACAGTTGCAGCAGCTTGAGCCGGCCGATGGCGGCAAAGCCGATGCCGTCGATAACGACGCGCTCGCCGCGCAGCACCAGGGTGATGTCGTGCCAGGATTCCATATGTGGCACGATCGCTGCGTAGGTCTCCTCGTCGTCGTCGCGGAGGAATTCCAGCGCGCGGTCCGAGAACACCACACCGAAGCCGAAAGTGGCGTCGGCCGGGTTCTGCTCGAACACGGTGACGTCGGCGTCCGGCGCGCGGCGCTTGATCAGGTAGCTGAGGTAAAGGCCGGCTGGACCGGCGCCGAGAATGGCGATGCGCATGGTGGGTTTGTACCGCACCGCCCGCCATCCGTGCTAGCATGCCGGACGATCAATCCAACCCCGCGAGACCCGCCATGAAGCTCACCGCTATCCTACTGACGCTGCACATCCTCGGCGCCGTGGTCTGGGTAGGCGGCATGTTCGCCGCCTATGTCTGCCTGCGGCCCGCCGCCGCCGGCCTGGACGGCCCGGCGCGGCTGACCTTGTGGCGGAATTTCTTCGCCAAGTTCTTCATCTGGGTCTGGGTCGCGGTGCTGCTGCTGCTCGTCACCGGCTACTGGATGATGTTCGGCACCTTCGGTGGCTTCAAGGGCGCGCCGCTCTACATCAACCTGATGCAGACGCTCGGCCTGGTGATGGTGGCGCTGTACGTCGCCCTGTTTCACGGGCCGTGGCTCAAGTTCAAGCGCGCCGTCGACGCCAAGGACTATTCAACCGCCGGCATCCAGCTCAACCGCATCCGCCAAATCATCATGATCAACATGCCGCTCGGGATGCTGGTGGTGGCGATCGGCAGCGGCGGACGGTTCTGGGGCTGAAAACCCGCTCGTCCCCGCGAAGGCGGGGACCCAGTGCTTTGGCCAAGAACTGGATTCCCGCTTTCGCGGGAACGAACGGAGTATGACGCGCGGGTAACCGACTAAATCGTCTGGTTATATTCACCGACGTCCGGATAGGTCTTCAGCACGCTGTCGACCGACTTGAACATCTCGCGCATGCGCGCCTCCGACACCGGGCTTTCGACGACGACCACCAGTTCCGGCTTGTTCGACGAAGCGCGCACCAGGCCCCAGGTGCCGTCCTCGACGGTGACGCGCACGCCGTTGACCGTCACCAGATCGCGGATCGGCTGGCCGCAGAAGCGCAGCCCGTTCTTCTGCATGCCCTCGAAGTGCTTCACCACCGAATCGACGATGCCGTATTTCTTTTCGTCGGCGCAATGCGGCGCCATTGTCGGCGAGCCCCAGGTCTTGGGCAGCGCCTTGCGCAGATCGGCCATCGACTTGTCCGGGTTGCGGTCGAGCATGTCGCAAACCGCCAGCGCGAAGATCATGCCGTCGTCATAGCCGCGGCCGAACGGCTTGTTGAAGAAGAAGTGCCCGGACTTCTCAAAACCGGCGACCGCGCCGAGTTCGTTGACGCGGCGCTTGATGTAGGAATGCCCGGTCTTCCAGTAGTCGACCTTGACGCCATTGGCCTTCAGCACCGGATCGGTGAGGAACAGGCCGGTCGACTTCACGTCGACGACGAAGGTCGCGTTCTTGTGCAGGCTCGACATGTCGCGCGCCAGCATGACGCCGACCTTGTCGGCGAAGATTTCCTCGCCTTCATTGTCGACGACGCCGCAGCGGTCGCCGTCGCCATCGAATCCGAGCGCCACGTCGGCGTTATTCACCAGCACCGCGTCGCGCATCGCGTGCAGCATCTTCATGTCTTCGGTGTTCGGATTGTAGCGCGGGAAGGTGTGGTCGAGTTCGCAGTCGAGCGGCACCACTTCGCAGCCGATCGCTTCGAGCACGCGCGGCGCGAAGGCGCCGGCGGTGCCGTTGCCGCAGGCCGCCACGACTTTGAGCTTGCGCTTGAGCTTCGGCCGATTGGTGACATCGGCGATGTAGCGGTCGGGGAAATTCTCGACGAACACATAGGAGCCGGGGCCAAGATTGAATTTCGCGCCGAGCACGATTTCCTTGAGCCGCGTCATCTCGGTCGGCCCGAAGGTCAGCGGCCGGTTGGCGCCCATCTTCACGCCAGTCCAGCCATTGTCGTTATGCGAGGCGGTGACCATGGCGACGCAGGGCACGTCGAGGTCGAACTGCGCGAAGTAGGCCATCGGCGTGATGCACAGGCCGATGTCGTGGACCTTGCAGCCGGACGCCATCAGGCCGGAGACCAGCGCCATCTTCACCGACGCCGAATAGCTGCGGAAGTCGTGGCCGGTGACGATCTCCGGCTTGACGCCCATTTCCTTGATCAAGGTGCCGAGCCCCATGCCCAGCGCCTGGATGCCCATCAGGTTGATTTCTTTTTCCAGGAGCCAGCGCGCGTCGTATTCGCGAAAGCCGGTCGGCTTCACCAGCGGCGAGGACTCATAGGCATAGGTATTCGGGGTCAGCGCGGACTTCGGGATGGGAAACATGAACGTCCTCAAAAACGGATCGGGCGGTGGCAATCTCAATAGCCTAACGCATGAAGGGCGCAAAGCGGTCCAAAATAGGGCGGCCTTTTTGACTATTGCTCCAGCACCATGCGGCCATTGGCGACTTCGTAGCGCTTGAGCCGCGACAGAAACGACATCCCGAGCAGATTGCGCCACAAGGCCTCATCCGGCAGCACCAGCGCCCGCACGTTTTCGACGGCGATGCCGCCAAGTTCGACGCGGTCGAGAGTAGCCGGTGCGGCCTTGATCTTGCCGTTGGCGGTCGAGACGGTCGCGGTGTAGTCGCCTCGCGCCGGGCGGATGCCGATGCGCGCCGCGTCGGATTCGCGCAGGATGATCAAAGTGGCGCCGGTATCGACGATGAAGTCGATGGGACGGCCGCCGATGCGGGCGGTCGCTTCGAAATGGGCGTCGCGGCCGCTGTCCAACGTCAGTGTCCGGCCGAAGGCGACCTGCTCGCGCCGCGGTTCGGACGCCACGGTGGCCGCCTTGCTCGGCAGAGCCGTCAGCGCGCTGTCGAGAAAGCGCGTCAGTGTGCCGCCGCCGACCAGAAGGATGGCTGCGAGGATCATCAGAAACCTGATCATCGGTCATGAATTCCACAGCCATGCCGAAAACGGCCTTAACGCCGGCCCGCCGTCGGCACGCATGGTGAGCGGGAGGTTAAAACGTCACGTTCCGCGCGGTTTTGCCCGGCGGGTCGGCGGCGCCGAGGTCGGATCCTCCGGCCAGGGATGGCGCGGATAGCGGCCACGCAGGTCAGACCGGACATCGGCATAACTGCCGCGCCAGAAACCGGGAAGGTCGCGGGTGATCTGCACCGCTTTATGACCGGGTGACAACAATTCGATGACCAGCGGCACGCGCCCACCGGCAATCGACGGATGCTGCGTCAGCCCGAACAATTCCTGCACGCGGATCGACACTGTCGGCCCCTGCTCGGCCTCGTAGTCGATCGGCACCGATGTCCCGGTCGGGGCGGTGAAATGCGTCGGCGCCTCGGCCTCCAGCCGGCGGCGCAAATTCCACGGCACCAGATTGCTCACCGCGTCGAACAGGTCGCCGGTGGAAAGCTGGCTGCGCGCGGTCTTGGTCGTCAGCAACGGCTCAAGCCAGTCGGCGGCGGTTTTGGCCAGTCCCTCGTCGGACAGGTCCGGCCATTCGTCGCCTTCGGCCTTGCGCAGCGACTGGACGCGTGTGCGGAATTGCAGCGCCGCCTTGCTCCAGTCGAGACGGTCCAGCCCCAGGCCGACAATCCCCTGCGCCAGAATGCGCGCAGTGTCCGCATCGGGCGACACCTGCTTGACCTGCTCGGCCAGCACCACCGATCCGAGCCGGAGCGAACGCCGCGCGCGCAAAGAGGCCGATCCCGTGTCGAACGTCACCGCGTCGCGGTCTTCGATTTTGCTGGCAAAGCGCTCTTCAATCTCGGCCAGCGTAATTGCCGCCGCCAGCACGATGCGGCTCGCGGCCGCCGCGCCGGTCAATTCGGCGACGGCGAGGAACGGCTCGCGTGCCAGGCTCGACGCCGCATCGACAGTGCCGCCGCGGCCATTGGCCAGCACAAAGCCGCCGGTACCGCCGCCGCGATTTTTGGCGATGCGGTCGGGATAAGCGAGCGAAAGAATCGCGCCAGCCGATAGTTCGCCGCCCTTGCCGCGATCACCGAGCGTATCGACCCATCGCTTCACCATCGCGCGGGCATCCTCGGCGCGGCGCGAACGGTCGCGGCGGAATTGATCGAGACGATGACGCAGGTCGACATCGTCGCCGCCGAGGCCGCGCTCGGTCAGGATCGCGGCAATCGCGGCGGCTTCCGCTCCCGCGCCCTCTCCACCGGCATCGACAACCATCCGCGCCAGACGCGGCGGCAACGGCAACTGGCGCAATCTGCGGCCCTCGTCGGTGATGCGGCCCTGCGCATCGATCGCGCCCAGTTCAACAAGCAGCGCCTTGGCCTCGCTCATCGCGGCGGCAGGTGGCGGATCGATGAAAGCGAGCTTGCTCGCATCGGCCGCGCCCCATTGCGCCAGATCGAGCACGAAGCTCGACAGATCGGCCGAGAGAATTTCCGGCCGCGTAAAGGCGTCGAACGACCCGGTCTGCGGCTCGTCCCACAGCCGATAGCAGACGCCCGGTTCGGTGCGGCCGGCACGCCCGCGCCTCTGGTCGGCGGCGGCGCGCGACACCCGCACCGTTTCCAGCCGCGTCAAACCGACGTCGGGCTCGTAGCGCGGCACGCGCGACAGGCCGCTATCGATGACGACGCGCACGCCTTCGATGGTCAGCGAGGTTTCGGCGATCGAGGTCGCCAGCACCACCTTGCGGCGTCCGGGAGGTGCCGGCGAAATGGCGCGGTCCTGGTCGCGCGCATCGAGCGCGCCGAACAACGTGACAATGTCGACATCGGAAGCGCGCACCTGCTCCTTAAGCAACGTTTCGGTGCGGCGGATTTCCGCCGCGCCGGGCAGAAACACCAAGAGCGAACCGGGGTCGATGCGTAGCGCGCGCTGCACCGCGTCGACCACCCGCCGTTCGATGCGCTCGCGCGGATCGCGACCGAGATAGCGCGTCTCGACCGGAAAGGCGCGGCCTTCGCTTTCCACCACCGACGCATCGCCCAACAACGCTGCGACGCGGGCGCCGTCGAGCGTCGCCGACATCACCAGGACTTTAAGATCCTCGCGCAAACCTTCCTGCACCTCGCGCGCCAATGCCAGCCCCAGATCGGCATCGAGCGAGCGTTCGTGGAATTCATCGAACAGCACCGCGCCGACACCTTCAAGCGAAGGATCGTCGAGCACCAGCCGCGTGAACACGCCTTCGGTGATGACTTCGATGCGCGTGCGCTTTGAAATCTTCGAACCGAAGCGCACGCGCAATCCTACTGTGTCGCCGACCTGTTCGCCGAGCGTCGCCGCCATGCGGCTGGCTGCGGCGCGCGCCGCCAGCCGTCGTGGCTCCAGCAGCAGTATCTTCTTGTCTTTGGCCCAGGCCTCGTCGAGCAACACCAGCGGCACGCGCGTGGTCTTGCCGGCGCCCGGCGGCGCCACCAGCACGGCGGCATTGGTGCGCGCGAATACGTCCATCAGACGCGGCAGCGCGTCGTCGATAGGGAGCGGTGTGGAAAAGGTGCGCATCAGGCTCAACCGTCATCATCCGCGAAGGCGGATGATCCAGTAATCACGAACATTCATTGTATTGCAAAGCCGGCGCTTATCGGATGCCCCGCCTTCGCGGGGCATGACAGCTTCTATAAGCGGCGGCGCGAGACTTCATTTCTTCCCCCGCCCGACGCTGTCATAGGCGAAGCCGTGGCGCGCGACGTCGTCGGCGCGATAGATATTGCGCAAATCGACCAGCAGCGGATTGGCCATCGCATCCTTGAGACGGGCGAAGTCGAGCGCGCGGAACTGCTCCCACTCCGTCACGATT
>JAUSBQ010000139.1 GCA_030651965.1 Pseudolabrys sp.
TCGCGCCGTTCTGCAGCGGACCATAAACGATATAGCTGTGGCCGGTGACCCAGCCGACGTCGGCGGTGCACCAGTAGACGTCGCCGTCGTGATAATCGAACACGTATTGGTGCGTCATCGCGGCGTAGAGCAGATAGCCGCCGGTGGTGTGCAGCACGCCCTTCGGCTTGCCGGTCGAACCGGAGGTGTAGAGGATGAACAGCGGGTCCTCGGCGCTCATCTCCTCGCACGGGCAATCGGCTGGCACGGTCTTGGCGATCTCGTCGTAATAGACGTCGCGGCCGGCTTTCATGTTCACGGCCGCGCCGGTGCGCTTGACGACGATGATCGACGTCACGCCGCCGACCTTGTCGCAGGCGGCGTCGACATTTGCCTTGAGCGGCACCTTGCGGCCGCCACGCAGGCCTTCGTCGGCGGTGACGACGATGGCGGATTTGCAGTCCTCGAGGCGGCCGGCGATCGAGTCCGGCGAGAAGCCGCCGAAGATGACCGAATGCACCGCGCCGATGCGCGCGCAGGCCAGGATCGAGACCGCGGCTTCCGGGATCATCGGCATGTAGATGGTGACGCGGTCGCCCTTCTTGACGCCGCGCGCCTTCAACACATTGGCGAATTTGCACACTTCGGCGTGCAACTGCTTGTAGGTGATCGCCTTGTCGTCTTTCGGGTCGTCGCCTTCCCAGAGCAGGGCGGTCTGGTCTCCGCGCTTGGCGAGGTGGCGGTCGACGCAGTTGTAGGACGCGTTCAGCGTGCCGTCCTCGAACCATTTGATCGAGACGTTGTGCGGGTCGAAGGTCGTGTTCTTGATCTTTGTCGGTGGCTTGATCCAGTCGATCCGCTTGGCCTCGTCACCCCAAAAACCGTTCGTGTCCTTGATCGAGCGCGCGTACATTTCGTTGTATTTGGCGTCGTCGATATAGGCGCGCGACGCCCACGCGGCCGGAACGTCATAGATCTTGTCGGACATGGCACTTCCTCCCAGCCCGCCCGGTTGACCCGGACGGCCATTATCATCCCTGGCCCATTATGCGATGCCGGATCGGCGGCCCACAAGCCGCGCGGCTGCGACTTTGGTCGGGTGTGGCAATTGGCAAAGATCAAGCCGAGTGAGGCGCGGGCGTGCCAGGGCGGCTTTCAGGGCCCCCAGGCGCCGACGATGCCGCCGATAATGACCAGAACGCCGAGCCAATGGCCGGCGTCGATCACGGTCAGCATGACCCTGCGGCCGCTATAGGCGTTGTTGATGGCGACCGTTGGCAGCACGAATCCGACCCAGCAGAACGCGCCGGAGATCATGCCGGCGCGGAGGTTGAACATGCCCAAATGCGTCAGGATGCCGTACATCACGAAGGCCATCAGCAGTTCGCCCACGAACGACAGCAGGAAAGGCGCGGCCTTGGCCGCCGCCGACTTGCCGGCATTCTCGATGGCCAGGGACTCCTTGGTCCGGCCTTGGGCTGCAATCCAGGCGCGGCCGAGCAGGCCATAATAGGCCGCGCCGAACATCCAGGCGGCCGCGGCCGCGATCGCGGTGCCGAGGTAGTTGACTTCGTCCAGTGCGAACATTTCAGCCGCGCTCCTTATAGCCCGCCCATCTTGCACACGAATTTCCATTCCGCATCGGTGATCGCCGGCAGCGATAGCCGCGATTGCCTGAGCAACTGGATTTCGGCCAGTTTCGGCTCGGCCTTGATCGCCGCCAGCGTGACAGGCTTCTTCAACGGCTCGACTGCCTTGACGTCAACGCAGACCCAGGGCTCGCCGGCCTTTGCGGTCGGATCGGCATAGGCTTCGCGCACCACCTCGACGATGCCGACGATCTCCTTGCCGACATTGGAATGATAGAAGAAACCGCGGTCACCCTTCTTCATCTTCTTCATGTTGAGCTTGGCGGTGTGGTTGCGGATGCCGGTCCACGCCGTGCCTTTGGCGCCGGCTTTGACCATCTGGTCCCAGGACCAGGCGTCGGGCTCGGATTTCAGAAGCCAGTAAGCCATTAGACGATCATCCCATGGTCCGGAAAATTTCGCGCGTCACCTGATAGCGCAGCGGTCTGCCCGCGCGCCAGCTTTCGAACTCCTCGATCGCGCAATCGGACAGCCGCACCACTTCGTGGCCGGTGGTGCCGCCGATATGCGGACTGATGATGACGTTTGGCAGCCGCCACAGCTCGGAGTTTGCCTCCGGCGGCTCCGGCGCGGTGACGTCGAGCAAAGCGGTGAGATCGGGCCGCTCCCGCAAGACCGCGATCAGATCAGCTTCGACCACCTGCGCGCCGCGCCCGGTGTTGATGAAGGTCGCGCCGTCACGCATCGACGCGAACAGTTTGCGGTCAAGCACGTTGCGTGTATTCGGCAGATCGGGAATGTGATTGCTGACGATGTACGAAGTGGCGAACAGTTCCTCGAGCGACACTGGCGTCACGCTCAGCGCGGCGGCGCGCTCTGCGGTCAGGAACGGATCGTGCGCGATCACTGTGATCGGATAATCGGCCAGCTTCCTGCGCAGCAGCGAGCCGATATAACCGAGCCCGATCAGGCCGACAGTCTCGCTATTCACGCCCGGCCGCCAGTACTTCTTGGCGTCGAAGCTCCTGGACTCGCGGTATTGCCGCACGGTGCGGAAGTAGCCGCGCAGGCTGAGCAGAATTTGCGACAGGCACATTTCCGCCGGCGGGATGGCGTTGATCGCCCAGGCGCTCATCAGGATGATACCGTTGTCGATCAGGCTCGGCGCGAAGGCTTTCACATTGCCGGCGGCATAGAACACCGCTTTCAGCTTCGGCAATTGCGCGCGCTGGGCGGGGCTGAAATTCATCATGCCCCAGGTGGCGAAGATCACCTCCAGATCGGCAAGCCGTGGCGCGTGTTCGTCGAAATTGCCGGCATGCACCGCGTGCGGGTAAAGCTCGGTCAGCGCGGCAATGCGCTCGCGCCGGCCCTGGCCGAACACGTCGCCTTCGATCGCCGATGGGTAGTTGTAAAACAGCGCCGCTTTTGGCTTGCTCATTTGCTTATTCCCGGCCGCTCATTCCGACTTGATCGGCCGCGCCATCAACTGCTCGATCGCCTTGTCGACGCTCAGCTCCCCCGCCAGCACGGCGGCGACGGCGACCGAGACCGGCATGTCGATATTCTTGTCGCGCGCCATTTCCAGAATGACCGGCGCGGTGGAGGCGCCTTCGGCGAGCTTGCCGTCCGAGGCCGCGCCTTTGGCCAGCGCCACGCCGAACGAGAAATTGCGCGACTGCGGCGACGAGCAGGTCAGGATCAAATCGCCCAGCCCCGACAGGCCGGTCAGTGTTTCCGGCCGGGCGCCGAAGGCCTTGCCGAAACGCATCATCTCGGCAAAGCCGCGCGTCGTCAGCGCGGCCGACGCGCTGGCGCCGAGCCCGCGCCCGACGACAATCCCGGACGCAATCGCCAGCACGTTCTTGACCGAGCCACCGATC
>JAUSBQ010000152.1 GCA_030651965.1 Pseudolabrys sp.
CTATGCGGGAGCGATCGCGCGGAATTATCCGGGCGTGACGGCGGTGACGCGGAGCGAGAATGGCGGCGAGTCGCCGCTGGTCGCCGGCCATTTGCCGGAAGACCTTCTGGACCAGTTGCGGCCGTTCAATCTCACCAGCGAGACGATTCTCCTCGATATCGCCAACTCCGGCTTCTCGTTTCGCAACAATCTTCTGTACGACCCCGCGCTTTGTGTCGTGTTCGGTGACGATACCGCATCGGACGCCGAGGTCCCCGACAATTGCCGCTACGTGCCCCGCCAGTGCCGCAAGCTCGACGGCACGGTCGCCTATCTCTCGAACGGCTGGGTCGACAATTACTATCACTGGATGCAACTGACGATGCCCTTGCTGCGCTGCTACGCGGAGTTGGCGCCGTCGGCGCGGCCCGATTATTTCTATGTTGGCGATGCCGCGCTGCACCCGTTTCAGAAGGAAACGCTGGCGCTTGCTGGCATCGCCGCCGACCGGATCGTCACCCAGCCCTGCCGCGCCGACCGGTTGCTTGCCGCGATCAAGATTCATCGCCGCCAGCACGGCACGCGCTTCCGCGATCGCGCCGGCCACGACTTCGTGCGCGCACTGTTTGCGCCCGAGCCGCAAAGCACACCGCCGCGGCGCTATTACATCGAACGCGGCAAGGTCCATCATCGGCGCTTCGCCGGCGAAGCGGCGCTCGCCGGTTTCCTGCGTGCCTACGATTTTGAAGCCGTCGGCATGGACGGGCGCAGCGTCGCGCAACAGGCGGCGTTGTTCGCAGGCGCGAGCGCCATCGTCGCGCCGCATGGCGCGGCGCTGACCAATCTCATCTTTGCGCAACCGCGCACCAAGGTGATCGAAATTTTTCCGCCCGGCTATCAAGAGCCGAGCTATTTCGCCGCCGCGACGCATGGCGATCTCGATTATCACTACATGATCGGCAACGACAACGGCGCCGATACGAATAAGCTCGCGCGCCTGCTGGCGAAGGCAGGCATCGACCGCAATGGCTAAGACCTCAGACCGGGTGGCGGCGCAGCCAATGCGCGCAGATCAGGCCGACGGCGGCCAGGACGATGGCGCCGACGTACAGCACCGGCGTGATGCCGACGGTCGCAAGACCAACGCCGTAGACGATCGGCCCGGCCGCATGTCCCAGAAAGAAGAAAAACGAATGCAGCGCCAAGGCGGTGCCGCGCGCTGCCGGCGCCAGCTCGCTGGCGTAGATCTGAATGACGGCGTGCAGAAAATAAAAGCCGAAGCCGAGCACGAGAAAATTCACGAACTCGACCTGCCACGGCAGCCGCAGCGAGATGACGATAAGGCACGCCCCCATGATGATGCCGCCGGCGCGCATCAGCAACGTTTCACCGGCCCAAGGCAGGATGCGCGAAATGGTCAGACCATACAGCGCGCCGCCAATCCCGAAGCCGGCAATGACCATGCCGGCGATTGAGGCCCGCGTCTCTCCGGCCTCGTGCAACAGCGTGGCGATATACGGAAACACGCCGTACATGAACACAGCTTCGAGAAACACCGCGCCGAAACAGATCTTGGCCAGCGGATTGCTGAAGATGGTGCGGTAGTTCGGCCCGAGCGTCGACAGGTCGAATGCTTTCGGCGCTTCGGTGGTGCGGCGGAAAGCCGGGATTGCGACAACCAGCACGATGGCGCCGACCGCGCCGACGCAAAAGAAAACCGCGCGCCAGCCGGCCAGATCACCGACAACACCCGCCAAAGTCGCGCCCAGCAGATTGCCGGTCATAATGGCAAACAGCAGCCGGCCCATCGCCACCTGCCGCTGGGCCACCGGCACCAGATCGCCGACAATGGCGAAGGCGATCGGCACCACGCCGCCGGCGGCAAGGCCGGCGATGACGCGCGCGATCACCAGCATCTCGAAATTCACCGCCAGGGCCGAGCCGATACTGGCGGCGGCGAGCACGAACATGCACAGCAGCATCAGCCGCGCCTTGTTCATCGTGTCGGCCAGTGCGCCGAGCGCTGGCTGGATCAGGGCATACGGCAGCGTGAAGGCGGTCGCCAGCAACGCCGCGCTTGAGACGTCGACGGACAGCCCGCTGGCGATCTGCGGGATGACCGGATCGGTCGAGCGCATGAACAGCGAACTTGCGAAAACGACAAAAGCGACGAGGTTGAGTGTGCGCGTCATGTATTGAACTGTCTCGTGCCGGACAACAGGAGCGCGCCCTATACCCGATTATGGCTTGGCGAGCCGGTCAAAGGCCATAAGCACGCGCAGCAGCGCTTCCATCTCTTTGAGCGGCATCATGTTGGGGCCATCCGACGGCGCGCGCTCCGGGTCCTGATGCGTCTCGATGAAGACGCCGGCGACGCCGACCGCGACCGCGGCGCGCGCCAGCACCGGCACGAATTCACGCTCGCCGCCCGACGATGTGCCCTGCCCGCCCGGCTGCTGCACCGAATGCGTCGCGTCGAAGACGACAGGCGCACCGGTGCGCGCCAGAATCGGCAGCGCCCGCATGTCGGAGACCAAGGTGTTGTAACCGAACGATGCGCCGCGCTCGGTCAGCAGCACATTGCGGTTGCCTTCCCCGGTCAGTTTGGCGACGACATTCTGCATGTCCCACGGCGCCAGGAACTGGCCTTTCTTGACGTTGACGACCTTGCCGGTTCTGGCGGCGGCTATCAGCAGATCGGTCTGGCGGCAGAGGAAGGCCGGAATCTGCAGCACATCGACGGCCTGCGCCGCGCGCGCGCATTGCTCGGCGTCGTGGACATCGGTCAAGACGGGAATCTTCAGGCTCGCTCTAATCTCGGCGAAAATGGGTAGCGCCGCTTCAAGGCCGATCCCGCGCGCGGCTTTGGCCGAGGTGCGGTTGGCCTTGTCGAACGAAGTTTTATAGATCAGGCCGATGCCGACCTTGGCGGCGATCTCCTTGAGCGCCGAGGCCATCTCCAGCGCATGCTCGCGGCTCTCCAACTGGCAAGGGCCGGCGATCAGCGCCAGCGGCAGATCGTTGCCGAAGCGCACACCGCCGACGTCAACCGTCGCGTTGGGCAGAAGGTTTTGATCCAAAGATTGAGCCAAGAATTGAGCCAAGGTTTGAGTCGCGTGT
This sequence comes from Pseudolabrys sp., assembly GCA_030651965.1. Classification (GTDB taxonomy): domain Bacteria; phylum Pseudomonadota; class Alphaproteobacteria; order Rhizobiales; family Xanthobacteraceae; genus Pseudolabrys. The sequence goes on from JAUSBQ010000152.1 coordinate 3,100, forward strand.
TGCCGGGACCATGAAACGGCAGCGCCGCCCGGTCAATCTAGGGGCGGACTGGTCTAAGGCTCGAATACCAGGGTTGCGCCAAGCACCGCGGCCGAAATGGCCCCTGCTTTCAACGGGGTAAAAAGATGGCCTGCCTGTTCCAGCCGGGCGCCGGCAGCCGCCGGATCGCTGGTCCTGAAGCGCAAAGCGGCCAGCCGCGGTCCGCGCTCCGTCACCGGCGGGCGCTGGCCGAAGCGGTCTGCAAAGGCCGATGGCGTGAACACGCCGATCGCGCCGCGCGGCAGGTCGATAGTGAAGCCGTCACGCTCGTCCCGCGCCGCCGCCGCGCCGCTATAAGCCAATTGGAAGCCGCGATGCTCCGCCGGTCGATCGGCCACCAGCACCACGCCGGCGACATCGCGCACGCCGTTGCCATGCTGATGAAAGGCCGGGTTCCAGAAGTTCTCCGGGTAGTGCTGCTGGCAAGTGAAGAAACTGACGTCGGGCGCTTGCGTGTCTTTGGCGAAAGCAAGCGTGAACGCGACCGGCACGGTCGAGCCGTCCGGCCTCTTGCCCTCGCGGTCGAAGCGCATCGCGCCGGCGGCGGCGATGCCGGCGGCGCGGAACGCTGTTTCGTCGCTCGCGGCGTCGTGCGATTCCAGAACGAGCATCGACAGGCCGTCGCCGCGCGCGATGAAGTCACGGTTATAGGCGGCGAACATCGTCGAGAAGCCGTCGCCGCTCATCTTGTCCGGCTCGGCCAATGTCAGCAGCTCGATGAAGAAGCCCGGCATTTGCACGATGTAGTTATGCGTGCCCCACGGATGCCTGTTGCGCGCACCGACCGTGAAGCCGAGTTGCCGGTAGACCTGCGCCGCGCCGTCGAGATCGGCCACCGCATGGACGATATGATCGAGACCCCGAGACATGAATGGGTACCGCGCTTGAGAACAGTACTGACATCATGATCGGTGGCGCGCCCACTGTCGAGACGATGCGGCGCTTTCCTGCCGGATTCGGATTCGCTGTTGAGAAAACTACGACAGGAGCGGCGGCGCTTTTTTATTAGATAGAGTGCGGCATCGATTCGCACAGGAGCATCGCCATGCAGAAACAGATCGCGGAATTTATCGGTACGTTTGCATTGGTCCTGTTCGGCTGCGGTGCCGCCGTCATCG
>JAUSBQ010000154.1 GCA_030651965.1 Pseudolabrys sp.
GAACGAGGAGTGCATCTCGGCGCTGGCGCAGCGCGCCCAGGCGCGCGCGGCCGCGTCGACGGGCCATGCGCCGGGATGGCGCTCCGCGACATATTCGACGATGGCGAGCGAATCCCAGACGGCGCGGTCGCCATCGATCAGGCATGGTACGCGGCCGTTCGGGGACCATTTGCGGAAGAAATCGAAACTGTCGCCGCCGGGGAACGGGACCAGCGTTTCCCTGAACGGGATGTCGCGCGCCTTCAGCAGCACCCACGGACGGAGCGACCAGGAGGAATAGTTCTTGTTGCCGATGATCAGGGTCAGGGACATGCGCGCCGTTCCGTCGTCAGGTAACGTTGTGGGTCTGCGGCCAGTCGACTTCGTCGTCGGCGTACAGCCAGGGCTCCTTGATGCCGGCCGCGGCCCATTGCTGCCAGGCCGGCAGCGCCATCATGGCCTTCATATAGGCGCGCGTCCCCTCGCCGACATCGACATCATAGGTGTGAAAGCGCGACACCACCGGCGCATACATGGCGTCGGCATTGCCAAACGTGCCGAACAGGAAAGGCCCGCTGTTGCCGAAGCGCGCGCGGCAATCCGCCCACAGCGCCTCGATGCGTTTGACGTTGGCGACGACGTCCGGCGTCAGATCGCGCTTGATGATACGGCGGGCAAAATTCACAGGCAGATGATTGCGCAACGCCTGGAAGCCGGCATGCATCTCGTTGGCGACGACGCGCGCATGCGCCCGCACCGCGACGTCCTTCGGCCACAGCGAGGCCTCGGGGAATTTCTCCGCCAGATATTCGAGAATGGCGAGCGACTCCCAAACTGATATGTCGCCGTCGATCAGCACCGGCACCTTACCGGTGCCGGAGACGTGGCCTACCTCGCGTTTGAATTCGTCGCTCTCAAACGGGATCACCCGTTCCTCGAACGCAATGCCGGCCACGCGCATGGCAATCCACGGCCGCAGCGACCAGCTCGAATATTTCTTGTTGCCGATAATCAGTTTCAACGTCATGGCCCCACCCGTTTGCATCTTTCGCTTAAGTTGCGGGGAAGGCCGTGCGCCGACAAATGAATTTTAGGAATGCGGGCCAGCAACCACGCTCATCAATCGGCTTATGGCTTCTTCGCCTCGCCAGGCGCGATTTCCGGTTCTTCGACCGGGCCGCCGGCCTTCTTCCAGGCGCCGAAGCCGCCCCGGATATGGGCGACGGGCTTTAGCCCCATGCGCTGCGCGGTCTGCGCGGCAAGCGCCGAGCGCATGCCGCCGGCGCAGAAGAACACGAATTTCTTGTCCTGGCCGAACACCGGCTTGAAATAGGAGCCGTTCGGATCGATCCAGAATTCCAGCATGCCGCGCGGGCAATGGAAGGCGCCCGGCACCTTGCCCTCGCGCTGCAATTCGCGGATGTCGCGGATATCGACCAGCACGGTGTCGTCGCGCCCGGCAAGTTTGACCGCGTCCTCGACGGCCATGGTTTCGATCTCGCGTTCGGCGGCCTCGCACATTTCCTTGTAGCCAAGCGTAATCGTCTGCGGCATTGACGTTTCCTTGAGAGTTTTCTTCGGAAGCAAGTGTGGCAGACCGCGGGGCGGCCCTCAAGGTGCCGCAAAGGGCTGGTTGTCGGCGGCCGCGCCAGGGCGCATCCTACGGCGAAACTCAGGGATTCCCCCATGCTGTCATTCACCCTCCCCGATGCGCTGACGCTTCTGTGGTTCATCATTTGCTGGACCGGCTATTCGCTGGTGATCGAGAAGACCGCCAAGGGCAAGACCAGCCTCAACGCGCTGATGAACGCCTACCGCGACCGCTGGATGGACGAACTGCTGGCGCGCGACGTGCGCATCGTCGACTCGCAGGTGACGGCCTCGTTGCAGAACGGCACGGCGTTTTTTGCCTCGACCAGCCTGATCGCCATCGGCGGCACGCTGACGCTGCTGCGCGCGCCCGAGCAGGTTCTGACGGTCGTCGGCGCGCTGCCGTTCGGCGTGCCGGTGACAGCCGAGATGTGGGAACTGAAAATCCTCGGGCTGGCCGTGATCTGCGTCTATGCGTTTTTCAAGTTCTCCTGGTCGTACCGGCTGTTCAATTATCTCGCCATCATGGTCGGCGCCGCGCCGCAGCCGTCGGAAAAGGATACGCCCGCGGCTAAAGAGTTCGCGCATCGCGCCGCGCGCGTCTGCACCGATGCCGGCCGGCATTTCAATCGCGGCCAACGCGCGTTCTTCTTCGCGCTCGGCTATCTCGGCTGGTTCCTGGGGCCGCTGGTGTTTTTCCTCAGCACCACCGGCGTGCTGATCGTGATGTGGCGGCGGCAATTTGCCTCGGAATCGCGCAAGGCCTTCGACGTTTCCCAGCCGTGACGCGTACTGGCTGAAGTCAGGCCATGCCCATCAGCACCGCGACGGTGGTGACGAGCAGCAGCGCCAAGGCGACGGCGACCGTGGTGATGACGCGTTCGCCGAGGCTGGCGTGTAAGCCGGCATCGTCATGGCCGGCGATATCGTCGTAAGCGGCCGGACGATCGGCACGGCCAAAGTCGAAAGATGTCTTGAAAGACATGGCGAGCAATCCCCTGTTCGGCATCCTATGGTCGTTGAAAGACCATGGATGGTGCGACGAGAACGCGGACGCGAACTCGGGCGCACGAATCGCCCTTATTGAACAGAGGAATACCGGTGAATTTCGATTCTCACAATCTAGAGCATGATCCCGAAAAGTGGGAACCGGTTTTCGGATAAGACCATGCTCAAACAAAATGTTAGGGCACGTCTCTGATTCAATCCGAAACGATAAGGCTCTAAGCGTGCGCCGTCGCGCGACGCAACGCGCACCTCACGGCGCGGGCCATAGCGCCGATGTCCGGCCGGTGAGCCAATAGGCCAGAAGGCCAACCCATTCGTTGGCCACGGAATCCAGCCGCGCCAGATTGCCGCCGATGCCCAGGTTCGGCGTGAAGCGATAGGCCACGTCGCTGCGCCAGGCGACCGGATAGGCCTCGACGGCGAAACCCGCCGCGCGGAAGCTGCCGACGGCGCGCGGCATATGCTGCGCCGACGTCACCAGCAGCCAGCGCTCGCCGGGCTTGGGCTTGATCAGTTCCTTGCTGAAGGCGGCGTTCTCGGCGGTGTTGCGCGAGCGCGGCTCGAGAACCACCCGCGCCGGATCGACGCCGAACGCATCCAGCAAAGGCCGCAGATAGTCCGCCTCGGCGCCGCCGGTGCCCAGCAATGTGCCGTCGCCGCCGCTATAGACGATGCGGGCCTGCGGATAATCGCGCGCCAGCCTGGCAATGGCGAAAAGCCTGCCGGCATCGTCGCCGAAGACGGGCTCGCCGTGACGGCGCGACATCAGCGGCGACAGCGCGCCGCCCAGAACGATGACACCATCCGGCGCGCCGCGCGAGGCATCCCATTTCGGAAAGCGGGCCTCCAGCGCATGGGTCAGAATGCCGGCGAGCGGCGATACGCCGGCGACCAGCAGCAGCACGAAGCTCGTCACCAGAAGCCTCAGGCCGGCGCGCCGCCAGCGCGTCGGCAGCAGCAGCAGGCCGCAAAGCCCGATCAGCATCATGGTGACCGAAGGCCGCAACAAAACGCCGGCGGTCTTGGAGAGAATGAAGAACATGGCGACCCGATTGCGTGGCTACACACGCCGGAATAATCACGTCACGTGAAAGCGAGCCTAGCGCGACTTCTTCCAGTCCTCGTAACGCTTCTTGTTCTCGTCGTTGGGCGGATAGAGACCCGGCAGCTTGGCCCCCTTCTCCACTTCCTGCACCAGCCAGCTTTCCAAGAGTTCGTGTTCGCCGCCCTCGTCGGCGACGAAGTCGATCAGGTCCTTCGGGATCACCACCGCGCCGTCGTCATCGGCGACGATCATGTCGCCTGGAAAGATCGCGCAGCCGCCGCAGCCGATCGGCTGTTCCCAACCAACGAAGGTGAGTTGATTGACCGACGCCGGCGCCGCCATGCCGGCGCACCAAACCGGCAGGCCGGTGGCGATGACGCCGTGCTTGTCGCGCATCACGCCGTCGGTGATCAGCGCGGTGACGCCGCGCTTGACCATGCGCATGCAGAGAATGTCGCCGAAGATGCCGGCGCCGGTGACGCCCATGGCGTCGGCGACGACGACGCAGTTTTCCGGCATGGCCTCAATCGCCGAGCGCGTTGAAATCGGCGCCGACCAGCTCGCCGGCGTCGCCAGATCCTCGCGCACCGGCACGAAGCGCAAGGTGAAGGCCGGGCCGACCACGCGCTTGCCGGAAAAGCCGAGCGGCATGGCGCCGGCCATCCAGGAGCGGCGGATGCCTTTTTTCAGCAGCATCGTGGTGATGGTGCCGGTGGTGATGGTCTGGAGCTTTTCGATGGCGGTGGTCATGACGGTCCTTGAGGATCAGGCGGGAGAAAGGCCGAGCTTGAGATCGCGGCGTCGAAGATAAGCGACCAGCGGGATCGCCAGAAGCACCATCCAGGTCTTGCCGACGATCTGGCCGGCCAGGAAGTCCAGCGAGCCGAAAGCAAGCCACAGGAAGACAAGAGAATCCACGACCAGCCCGACCATGCTGGAGGCGACCACCGCCAGCACCAGCCGGCGGCGCGCCAGCGGTGTATAGACGACGAAATCGACTAATTCCGACAGCAGGAAAGCCGCCGCCGAAGCGATGACCAGCGAGCGCGGCGCAAAACCAGCCGACAGAGCGGCGCCGGCGACGATGGCGGCAATGCCATATTCGATGCCGAGACGGCGCTGCACCAGATCGCGCAGCACCAAAGCCGCGCCGATCATCAGGACGCCCGACGGCGCCAGCAGGCCGGGCGCCACCGGCAGCAAGCAGGGACCGTTGGGAACGCAGGTCGAACCGACATTGCCGATCATCCAGTTCGCCGCCGGGATGGTGAGGCAGAACAGCACCAGGAAGATGCCGCCTTCGACATTGTTACGCATTTGATTGGTCATCGTTGGCCGGACGCTCCGTCGATTGCTTAAGTTATTGATTAGCGAGCGATAAATTGAGCGAAACCTTGCGCGCGAAGCTGGCAGGCCGGGCACGCGCCGCAGCCATAACCCCAAGGATGCCGGTGCGTGCGGTCGCCCACGTAACAGGTATGCGTGTCCTCGACAACGATATCCAGGAAGCCCTGCCCTGCGATTTCGCGGGCCAAAGCGAAGGTCGCCGCCTTGTCGATCCACATCAGCGGCGTATGGATGGTGACGCGCTTGTCGAGGCCGAGGCTGAGCGCCACCTGCATCGCCTTGATGGTGTCGTCGCGGCAATCCGGATAGCCGGAATAATCGGTCTCACACATGCCGGCGACGATGTGGCGGACGCCCCGCCGATAGGCCAGCGCGCCGGCAAAGGTGAAGAAGATCAGGTTGCGCGCCGGAACGAAGGTGTTGGGGAGGCCGCTGTCGGCGAAGGCAATCGCGGTCTCGGACGTGAGCGCCGAGTCGGAGATGGCGGCGAGCGCGTCGATTGAAATGCGGTGATCCTCGCCGAGCCGCGCCTGCCATTCGGATTTAAGCGCCGCCATGCGTTCCCGCAGGCGCGGCCGCACATCGAGTTCGACCACATGGCGCTGGCCATAATCGAAGCCCACGGTCTCGACGCGCGCGAAGCGCTCCAGCGCCCAGGCCAGCGCGACGGTGGAGTCCTGCCCGCCGGAGAAGAGGACGAGGGCGCAATCTTTGGAGGTGGTCATTTGGCACTTCTAGACGGTGATGGCGTCAGATTGAAGCGACCATTTCGAGCGCAGGTGGACTTCGTCTCCCGCTCGGGGGGCTCTGCAAAAATAAGCCGATCTGCGCAAAAACTCTTAAATAGGCGCTATAGGCAGCGCCGGGTCATCATCACTCTGCGAAACGATCTCAATGAGTTCTAATGGTAACAACCTGGCCACTTCCGCTACAAAGCCGGCCCGATAATCGGGAGTGGTGAAGCGAAAGGTGACACAATTTTCTCGACTTTTCCAATCTCTGTCTTTGGTGCCACCCCAAGGAATACGGTTATTCCCTTGCTTCTGGCTGAACTGAGCCAAAGACCGAAGGCAATTTACTATAGCTAGGTCGGTGGACCGTATCGTTACACTGTAGTGATATAGAGAATGATCCACCATCCATTCTACCTCAAGCAGTACTGGCTATATATCGGTTAAAGATATCATCAAAACCTGCCTTTGCGGTCTTCAGTCCGCTTATTTTCGACTGCATTTCTGCAAATCGCGTTGCAATCTTCTTTTGCATTGCGAGATCGAAACTCCCATTTGCCTTCGTGGGAATCCGAAGAACAAATTTCCGCATAT
>JAUSBQ010000161.1 GCA_030651965.1 Pseudolabrys sp.
GGTTCCCACTTTTCGGGATCATGCGCTACATCGTCGCGCCGATCTGCCAGGGCACGAATTCCAGATCGCCGTAGCCCAAATCTTCCGACTTGGTGTGCGCGCCGGAAGCGACCGCCAGCACCTTCCTGAAGATTTCCTCGCCCTTCTGCTCGAGCGTGACGCCGTCGAGGATATCGCCGCAATTGATATCCATGTCGTCGGTCATCGTCTCGTAGACATAATGATTGGTGGCGAGCTTGATCGATGGCGTCGGCTTGCAGCCGAAGGCGGAGCCGCGTCCGGTGGTGAAGCACATCACGTTGCAGCCGCCGGCGACCTGCCCGGTCGCGCCGACCGGATCATAGCCCGGCGTATCCATGAACACGAAACCCTTCTCGCGGATCGGCTCGGCATATTCATAGACCGCGCGCATCGTCGTCGTGCCGCCTTTGGCGGCGGCGCCCAGCGACTTCTCCAGAATGGTGGTCAGCCCGCCGGCCTTGTTGCCGGGCGACGGATTGTTGTTCATCTCGCCGCGATTACGCTCGGTATATTCCTCCCACCAGCGAATGCGCTCGACCAGTTTCTCGCCTACCGTGGCGTTGACCGCCCGCCGCGTCAGTAGATGCTCGGCGCCGTAAATTTCCGGTGTCTCGGCCAGCACGCCGGTGCCGCCGTGCTTGACCAGCAGATCGACCGCCGAACCCAAAGCCGGGTTGGCGGTGATGCCGGAATAGCCGTCCGAGCCCCCGCATTGCAGCGCCAGCACGACTTCAGAGGCCGGCCGCGTTTCGCGCTTGGCCTTGGCCGCGATCGGCAGCATTGCCTTGATGCGCTCGACGCCTTCGGCAATTGTCTTTTTGGTGCCGCCGATGGCCTGAATGGTCATGGTCTGGAAGTGGTCGCCTTCGACCAGATCGTAATTGTCCTTCATGCGGTCGATCTGGAACACTTCGCAGCCGAGGCCGACCATCAGCGCGCCGCCGAGATTGGGATGCGTTGCGTAGCCCCATTGCGTCCGCTGCAACACATCCCAGCCCTCGCCTTTTGCCGCCATGCCGCAACCGGTGCCGTGCACGAAGGGCACCACGCCGTCGATTTCGGGATAGGCCTTGAGCATGTCGGAGCGATTGACGGCTTCGGCGATGAACTTGGCGACCGTCGCCGAGCAATTCACCGAGGTGAGAACGCCGATGTAATTGCGCGTCCCGGTGCGGCCATTCGGCCGCAGAAAGCCTTGGAAGGTTTCACGCAATTCTGGCGGCAGCAGCTCGTCGTTCTTGGCGCCTTGCGCAAACTGATAATCGCGGGCGAAATCGTGCATGACGACATTGTGCTCATGCACCCACTCGCCCGGCTCGATCGCCTTCGAGGCGAAGCCGATGATCTGGCCGTATTTGCGGACTGGCTCGTTCAACGCAATCGGCACGATCGCCATCTTGTGGCCGCGTGGAACCCGCTCGCGCGCCGCCGCGCCGCCGGCGGCGTTGCCCGGCAATATCTGATCGACGGCGACGATGACGTTGTCGCCCTGGGCCAGACGAATGAAGCGCGGAGTATCCACCGGGCAGCCTCCCTTGAGCGAGTTTGCGGCATTCTGCGCAATTGCGACTTAGAAGCAATAGCCAACATCCAGAGACTACATCCAAGACCTAATAGCACTGTCGAAATTGCGCCTTGATTGGGTTACACCCCATCCGGTCAAGGGACGCTTATGCAGCAGGAAAAAGAACGGGTCGCACTGTCGTCGATCGCGGCCTCGGCCGTGTTGACGATCGCCAAGGGCATTGTCGGCGTCTCGACCGGCTCGCTGGCGATCCTGTCGGAAGCCGGCCATTCGCTGATCGATCTCGGCGCCGCGATCATGACCTATATCGCCGTGCGCATCTCCTTCAAGCCGGCCGACGACAAGCATCATTACGGCCACGGCAAAGTCGAAAGCGTTTCGGCGCTGGGCGAAACCGCCCTGCTGTTCCTGCTGTCAGGCATCGTCATCTGGGAAGCGGTCAAGCGCCTGATCGAGCACGAACCGCACATCGTCGTCGCCACCAACTGGGCCTTCATCGTCATGGCGGCGTCGGTCGTCATCGACTTCTTCCGCGCGCGCGCTTTGACGCGCGTCGCCAAGGCGACGCAGAGCCAAGCGCTCGAGGCCGACGCGCTGCATTTTTCGTCCGATCTGTGGGCGTCGCTGGCGGTGATCGCCGGACTGATCGGATTAAGCTTCGGCATCTGGTGGGCGGATTCGGTCGCGGCGCTGGCGGTCGCATTGCTGGTCTGTGTCGCCGGCTGGCGTCTTGCACGCCGCACCATTGAAACGCTGACCGATACCGCGCCGGCCGGCGCCGTCACCAATATCACCGATATTGTCGCGAAGGTCGCCGGCGTCGTCGCCGTCGAGGACGTGCGCGCGCGCGGCGTCGGCGACAAGACCTTCATCGATCTGACCGTCGCGGTCAGCCGCACTTTGCCGCTCGATCGCGTCAGCGCGATCAAAGGCGAAGTCGCAAGCGCGCTCAGCCGGGAGATACCGGGCGCCGAGTCGGTCGTCACCACAGACCCGGTGGCGCTCGACAGCGAGACCGTGCTCGACCGCGTCATGGTGATCGCGCGCAACCGGGCGCTCGCCGTGCATCATGTCACGGTGCACAATATTCAGGACCGGCTGGCGATCGCGCTCGACCTCGAAGTGGACGGCAGACTGTCGCTGGGGGCGGCGCACGCAATCGCCGACGGTCTGGAAGAAGCCATCGCAAGCGAATTGGGCGAAGGCGTCGAAGTGGAAACCCACATCGAGCCGCTCCAGACCGAAGATATGTCCGGCCGCGAGGCGCCGCCGGAGCGGGTGCTGGTGGTGCAGGCGGCGTTGGCGGAGCTGGCGGCGCACGACCGCGCATTGCGCAATGTCCATGACGTGCGCGTGCGCGAAACCGACGACGGCGAGATCGTCAACTTCCACTGCCATGTCGACCCGGACATGCCCGTACAAACCGTCCACGAAAAGGTCGATGCGCTGGAGCGCGCCTTGAAGCTGCACTCATCGCTGATCAAGCGCGTGATCGGCCACGCAGAACCGATCCGCTAGCGGATCGGGCAAGCAAAAAGCCGATACGGTAATCAGGGTATCAGCACCGCCGCGCCCTGCAGCCGGCCCTCGCGCAGATCGGCGAGCGCCTCGTTTGCCCGCTTCAGCGGATAGCGCGTCACCGCGCATTGCACGCCGGCCTTCGGCGCAACATCGAGAAATTCGCGGGCGTCGGCGCGCGTCAGGTTGGCGACAGACATCAGGTGCCGCTCTTCCCACAATAGCTTGTAGGGAAACTCCGGAATGTCCGACATGTGAATGCCGCCGCAGACGACGCGGCCGCCTTTCTTCACCGCCTTGAGCGCCGCCGGCACCAGGGAGCCGACCGGCGCAAAGATAATCGCGGCGTCGAGCAGTTCCGGCGGCGTCTCGTCCGAGGAGCCCACCCAGGCCGCGCCGAGCGACCGCGCGAAATCCTGCGCCGACGTGTCGCCCTTGCGCGTGAAGGCGAACACCCGCCGGCCCTGCCAGATCGCAACCTGCGCCAGAATATGCGCCGCCGCGCCGAAGCCGTAGAGCCCGAGCGAAGCCCCCTCGCCGGCCATGCGGTAGCTGCGCCAGCCGATCAGGCCGGCACAGAGCCACGGCGCGATCTCGGCGTCGTCGCCGTCCTCGCCGAGCGGAAAGCAATAGCGCGCATCGGCGACCGTGTGGCTGGCGAAGCCGCCGTCGCGGGTATAGCCGGTGAACACCGGCGCATCGCACAGGTTCTCTTGATCGGTTCGGCAATACGGGCAAGCGCCGCAGGTTGCGCCCAGCCACGGAACGCCGACGCGCTCGCCAAGGGTGAACCCTTGCACGCCCACGCCAATCGCCGCCACCCGGCCGACGATCTCGTGGCCGGGCACGACCGGCAGCGCCGGATGTTCCAGCTCGCCGTCGACCACATGCAGATCGGTGCGGCAAACGCCGCAGGCCGTCACCGCGATCATTAGTTCGCCGGCGCCCGGGACCGGCAACGGCCGTTCTCGCAGCATCAGCGGCGAGCGTGGACGTTCCAGCACCATGGCACGCATATTCGCCATCTTCTGCCCGTTCAGTTACGCTTGCGTTCTTCCAATTCGCTGCCGGAAATCATAGATCAAATCATGCGCACAGACATCGCCCAGCCGATCCGCCTCAAGGATTATCGCCCGCCGGACTGGCTGGTGGACACGGTGCATCTCGACGTCGCCCTGCATCCAACCGAAGCGAAAGTGCGCGCAAGCTTGGCACTGCGGCCCAATCCACAGAGCGCGGCGGCTCCCCTTGTATTGGACGGCGACGGGCTGACGTTGATCTCGCTCAAGCTCAACGGCGCGGCCTTGCCTGCCGAAAGCTACATCGCCGGCCCCGACAGCCTGACCATTCCGCAACCGCCGAACGGCCCATTCACGCTTGAAATCGAAACTGTGGTCGACCCGACCGCCAACACGCAACTCTCCGGGCTCTACCGTTCGAGCGGCACCTATTGCACGCAGTGCGAGGCCGAAGGCTTTCGCCGCATCACTTATTTCCCGGACCGCCCCGACGTGATGGCGATTTACACGACGCGCATCGAAGCCGACAAAACGCAAGCGCCAGTGCTCTTGGCCAATGGCAATCTGACCGAGAGCGGCAACCTGCCGGGAGGGCGACACTTCGCCGTCTGGCACGATCCGCACAAGAAGCCGGCCTATCTGTTCGCACTGGTGGGTGGCGACCTCGCCTGTGTCGAAGACAAATTCCGCACCATGACGGGGCGCGACGTGACTTTGCGCATCTATGTCGAGCACGGCAAGCAGGATCGCTGCGGCTATGCCATGGACGCGCTCAGGCGCTCGATGCGCTGGGACGAGGAAGCCTTCGGCCGCAAATACGATCTGGACATCTTCATGATCGTCGCCGTCTCCGATTTCAACATGGGGGCGATGGAGAACAAGGGCCTCAACGTCTTCAACGATAAATACGTGCTGGCCACCGGCGACAGCGCCACCGACGGCGACTTCGCCGGCGTCGAGGCCGTCATCGCGCACGAATATTTCCACAACTGGACCGGCAACCGCATTACTTGCCGCGACTGGTTCCAGCTCTGCCTGAAGGAAGGCCTCACGGTTTTCCGCGATCAGGAATTTTCCAGCGACATGCGCTCGCGCCCGGTCAAGCGCATCAGCGACGTGCGCGGCCTGCGCGCCGCCCAGTTCATCGAGGACTCAGGGCCGCTGGCGCATCCGGTCCGGCCGGAGCAGTATAAGGAGATCAACAACTTCTACACCAGCACCATTTACGAGAAGGGCTCGGAAGTGGTGCGCATGGTCCACACCTTGCTGGGGCCCGAGAAATTCCGCGCCGGCATGGATCTCTATTTCCAGCGCCATGATGGCGAAGCCGCCACCGTCGAGCAGTTCATCCAGTGCTTCGCCGATGTGAGTGCGCGCGACATGACGCAATTCATGCTGTGGTACAGCCAGGCCGGGACGCCGGTGGTCGCGACCAGCACGCATTACGATGCCGCCGCCAAGACCTATGTCCTCACCGTCAGGCAGACGGTGCCGCCGACCCCCAATCAGCCGACGAAACTGCCGATGGTGATCCCTTTGGTGACCGGACTCGTCGGCCGGGACGGCCGCGACCTGCCGCTGACGTTGGCCGGCGGCGGCGTCCCGGAACGCGGCGTGCTGGTGCTGGACGCGGCGGAAAAAACCTTCACGTTTACGGGCATTTCGCAGCGCCCTCGGCTGTCGATCAACCGCGGCTTCTCGGCGCCGATCAAGCTCAACAGCGACATCGACGGCGCCGACCTGGCCTTTCTCGCCGCCCATGACAGCGACCCGTTCAATCGCTGGCAGGCGTTGCAGACCACGGCGATGCGGCTGCTGATCGACAATGTGACGCGGCTGCGCGCCGGCGAAGCGCCGCGCACCGACGATGCGCTGCTCGCGGCAATGGCTGCCATACTGAACGACACGACTTTGGAGCCGGCTTTCATTGCACTGGCGCTGACGCCGCCGGGCGAAGGCGACGTTGCCCGCGAGATCGGCCGCGATATCGATCCCGACGCCATCTACCGCGCCCGCGCCGCCTTGCGCATCTCCATCGGCGAGCATCTCGGCGACGCGCTTGTTCTCGTGCATGACCGCATGGCGACGACCGGCCCTTATTCGCCCGATGCGGCAAGCGCGGGCCGCCGCGCGCTGCGCAACATCGCGCTCGATCTGCTGGCGGCCGGTGCCGCGCCGCAAGCGATCACGCGCGCCGCCCGGCAATACGATACAGCCGACAACATGACCGACCGCATGGCTGCGCTGGCGACCTTGTCGCAGCACCAGGCGCCGGAACGCGATGCCGCGCTCGCCGACTTCTACACGCGCTACGCCGCCGACGCGCTGATCGTCGATAAATGGTTCTCGCTGCAAGCGATGACGCCGCAAGCCGACACGCTCGACAACGTCCGCGCGCTCACCGGCCATCCGGCGTTTTCGTTTGCCAATCCGAACCGGGTGCGCGCGCTGATCGGCGCCTTCGCGCAAGGCAATCCGACGCAGTTCAACCGCGCGGACGGCGCCGCTTACGACTTCGTCGCCGATACCATCCTGGCGCTCGATCCGAAAAACCCGCAGCTCGCCGCGCGGATGGCGACCGCTTTCCGCACCTGGCGCACGTTAGAGGCCGGCCGCCAGGCCAAGGCGCAGGCCGCTTTGCAGCGCATCAAGGCCGCTTCCGGCCTGTCGCGCGACCTTTCCGACATCGTCGAGCGCGCACTGGGATAAGCACCTTTGTCTTACCCCTTGAGCGGACTCAATTTTTAGTGGGTAACGATTTTTTCATAATTGACTCTTCGGACTCTCGACAAATCAGCGGCCATCGATTCCAATCGCCTGACTGATTCGGACCGGTATTGCGGCGTTTCCGGCTCAGCGACGGTAGGGGAAATTCCACACGGAGGCCTTCATGGCGCGCGCCACAGTGGCGAGTGCGTCTGCACAGAGCGATTCGATTAAGGGCCTCGCGCAATCGATCGCCAATCCGGCGTATCGGCGGCTGCTGACGGCGGAGCCCCTTCTGCGACGCGCTGTGCCGGTGCTGATCATTGCCTTTCTCGTCACCATCTGCGTCGGCGCAGTGGTGCAGGTGCTCGACCAGCGCCGTCAGACACTCGACACCATGGTGCTCTCGCTCGACGCCGTCGCCGACGTCGCCGCCGGGCGCCTCGTCCAGCCGCTCAAGAACGCCCGCGACGCCGTCGAACGCCCGCAGGAACTGCTCGCCCAGACGCTGCCTTCCTGGGCGGGCAGCGCGGGGCGCCGCTTTTTCCTGACCAACGACCAGGGCGTGGTGACCGCTGCCATTCCCGCCGCCGATCTGACCATCGGCCGCCGCCTCATCGATCTGCTCGGCCCGACCCAGCCGCTGACCACTTTCGGCGCCAGCGCCGGCGTCATGGAAATTGTCCTGCCCGACACCACGCGCGCGCTCGCCACCGTGCGCATGCTGAAAGCCCCGTTCGGCCAGTTGGCCATCGTGCAGCCGCGCGACAGCGCGCTAGCCTCGTGGCGTTCGCTCACCACGCTGACAATCACGCTCTCGGCCACCACCGGCTTCGTCGTCCTCATCCTCGGCTTTGCCTTTCACTGGCAGGCGACGCGCGCCCGCGAAGCCGACGTTATCTATGAGACGGTGCGTTCGCGCATCGACACCGCGCTCAACCGCGGCCGCTGCGGCCT
>JAUSBQ010000182.1 GCA_030651965.1 Pseudolabrys sp.
GGATGGAACTTTTGCTAGGGAACTCGGACGGTCTCTGACCTGCTACACCAGACCGCGCGGCCAGACAGAAAAGCGGAATGCCCGACAGCGCAGCGACTTCTCGCAAATTGACATTCAGCCTCGCCCGCCTGCCGCGCCTGATCGGCCACGGCTTGGTGGCTTTCTATCGTTACGTCCTGTCGCCACTCATCGGACCGCGTTGCCGTCATTTGCCGAGCTGCTCCGAATATGCCGACGAAGCCATCACCCGCTTCGGCCTGTGGGCCGGCGGCTGGATGGCGCTGGCACGCATTCTGCGCTGCCAGCCTTGGGGTACGGATGGGCTCGATTTCGTGCCGAAGACGCTCCCCGCCCAGGCGCGCTGGTTCACGCCATGGCGCTATGGGCGCTGGCGCGGCACGCAGGAGACGCCCTGACTTATGCACCGGCCATTGAATCCGGGTGGACCGGCCGCGAGCGCCACCCCTAGTCTGCGCGCCCGCACGTCTTTTCAGGAAGTCTCATGCCCGGCCCGGCCCTGACGATCGATCGCCAATCCTGGCTGCTGCTGATCTGTCTGTCGGTGCTGTGGGGCGGATCGTTCTTCTTCGTCGCTGTCGCGCTCCGCGAAATGCCGCCGACGACTCTGGCGCTGGCGCGCGTCGCTTTCGCAGCGGCATTTATCTATCCGATATTCAAGGTGCAAGGCGGCAACCTGCCGACGACTTTGGCCGGCTGGAAGCCTTTCGTCGTGATGGGCCTGTTCAACAACATCATTCCGTTCACGCTGATCTTCGCTGGCCAGGCCCGCATCGCCAGTGGATTAGCCTCGGTGCTGAACGCGACCACGCCGCTGTTCGCCCTCCTGGTGCTGGCCTCCTTCGGCGAGGAAAGATTGATTTTGCGCCGCGTCGTCGGCGTTCTGATCGGCCTCGCCGGCGTCTATGTGCTGCGCGACCCCGATCTGGTGCAATCGGAGAGTCAGACCATCGGCATGCTGCTCTGCCTTGGCGGAGCGTTGAGTTATGGTTTTGCCGGGTTATGGGGCCGGCGCAATTTCAACAACGTGCCCCCACTCACCACCACAACCTGTCAGCTTATCTGGTCGAGCGTCATCATGGCGGTCATCGCCAGCGCGGTCGATCAACCGTGGCACCTGCCGATGCCGGGCTTTGTCACCTGGAGCGCGGTGGTGGGGCTGGCGGCGCTGTCGACCGCGCTCGGCTATATTCTGTTTTTCAAAATCCTGGCGCAAGCGGGCGCCGCCAACGTGATGCTGGTAACCCTGCTGATCCCGGTCACCGCCATCCTGCTCGGTGTGCTGGTGCTGGGCGAGCCGCTGTTGATGCGCGAAATTGCCGGCGCGCTGGTCATCGCCGCCTCGCTTCTGGTGATCGACGGACGAGTGCTGGGCTGGGCCAAAAGCCGACTGGCGGGCGCCTAACAAACCTGTTGAACCGTCCGATTCGCCTGCTATATGCACCCTAAATCCACGCTTACCCGCGCTCGTTCGCGGGAGTGAGCAACAGGAGGTGTTCATCATGATGGTCGTCCTGACCTTTCCCGACGGCGCGCGCCGCGACTATCCCCAAGGCATTACCGGTCTGGACATCGCCAAGGGCATTTCGCCCTCGCTGGCCAAGCGCACCGTGGCGATGGCGCTCGACAACGTGCTCACAGACTTGAACGACCCCATTGAGCACGATTCTAAAATTGAGTTCGTGTCTCGAGACGACCCGCGCGCGCTGGAGCTGATCCGGCACGACTGCGCGCATGTTTTGGCGGAGGCCGTCCAATCCCTGTGGCCGGGTACGCAGGTGACCATCGGCCCCGTCATCGAGAACGGCTTTTATTACGATTTCCAGCGCAACCAGCCGTTCACGCCGGAAGACCTGCCGGCAATCGAGAAAAAGATGAAGGAGATCATCGCGCGCGATAGACCCTTCACCAAGGAAATCTGGTCGCGCGACGAGGCCAAGAAAGTCTTCGCCGGCAAAGGCGAGAACTTCAAGGTCGAGCTGATCGACGCCATTCCGGAAGACCAGTCGCTGAAAATCTACAAGCAAGGCGACTGGTTCGATCTGTGCCGCGGTCCGCACATGACGTCGACCGGGAAAATAGGAAACGCCTTCAAGCTGATGCGCGTCGCCGGCGCCTATTGGCGCGGCGACAGCAACAACCCGATGCTGTCGCGCATCTACGGCACGGCTTTCGCCAAGCAGGAAGAGCTCGACACCTACATCACGAACATGGAAGAGGCCGAGAAGCGCGACCACCGCAAGTTAGGGCGCGAGATGGACCTGTTCCACTTCCAGGAAGAAGGCCCCGGCACCGTGTTCTGGCACGCCAATGGCTGGACCATCTTCCAGGAGATCGTCGCCTATATGCGCCGGCGTTTGCGCGGCGAATACGCCGAAGTCAACGCGCCGCAGATGCTCGACAAGTCGTTGTGGGAGACGTCCGGCCACTGGGGCTGGTTCCGCGAGAACATGTTTCAGGCAACCTCGGCCGGCGACAACACCGAAGACGAGCGCGTCTACGCCATCAAGCCGATGAACTGCCCCGGCCATATCCAGATCTTCAAGCACGGCCTCAAATCGTACCGCGACCTGCCGCTGCGCATGGCCGAATTCGGCATCGTGCATCGCTATGAGCCGTCCGGCGCGATGCACGGCCTGCTGCGCGTGCGCGCCTTCACCCAGGACGACGCGCACATCTTCTGCACCGAAGACCAGATGGCCGACGAGTGCATGAAGATCAACGATCTGATCCTGTCGACCTACGCCGATTTCGGCTTCACCGGCGACCTCACCGTCAAGCTGTCGACCCGGCCGGAAAAGCGCGTCGGCTCCGACGAAGCCTGGGATCACGCCGAAGGCATCATGCAGAACGTGCTCAAGCGCATCGAGGCCGAAGGCGGCAACCGCATCAAGACCGCGATCAATCCCGGCGAAGGCGCGTTCTACGGGCCGAAATTCGAATACGTGTTGCGCGATGCCATCGGCCGCGACTGGCAATGCGGCACCACGCAGGTCGACTTCAATTTGCCGGAACGCTTCGACGCCTTCTACATCGCCGCCGACGGCTCGAAGAAGCCGCCGGTGATGATCCACCGCGCCATTTGCGGCTCGATGGAGCGCTTCCTCGGCGTCGTGCTCGAGCACTATGCCGGGCACATGCCGCTGTGGCTGGCGCCGAAGCAGGCGATGGTCTGCACCATCACCTCGGACGCCGACGACTACGCCGTTGAAGTGCGCGACGCCGCGCGCAAGCTCGGCCTACGCGTCGACGCCGATCTGAAAAACGAGAAGATCAACTACAAGGTGCGCGAGCACTCGCTGACGAAAGTCCCCGCCCTCCTCGTCGTCGGCAAGAAGGAAGCCGAAACCCGTCAGGTGTCGATCCGAAGGCTTGGCTCGGAAAAGCAGACGGTGATGCCGCTCGATGAGGCGCTCAAGACCTTGACCGCCGAAGCGATGCCGCCGGACCTGAAGCGGGCGCGATAGCCGGACAAACCTTCCAGATCAGGCGACACGTCTGTCAGCGTGCGATTCGCTTTTGCCATCGGCCGCCGGCATCGAGTTACGTGGTGGCTCCGCGTGGGCATCTGGCGGATTCTTTTTTTCTGGCTCGGCGGCCGTGCCGGCCACATGCGCTTCGCGATGCTGAAACGACGTCGTTGTGATCGCGCCAGTCGTTACTTCGCGAATACTGGTCGTCGCTGAGTTGCCGCCTCCGAATGCCTGAACAATTTTGTCCAGGAAAACAAAGAACAATTCGCTGCCGTAGCCTGCGATAAATGCGAGCGCAACCGGTGACAAAGTCACCAAAGTCGAGTCGGCTGACGCCGTCGGCTTAATGAACCAACCGACAGCCAAGCCGCTCAGCAACCCTATATTGAGTCGCAGCGAATAGCGTACACGCATATCGTTTGCGTATGTCAGCTTGTCGATCTCGTCGGACAATTTCCGTAACACGAAGGCACAAGCGCCAAGAAGCCCATAAAGCATTGGCAGTAGATAGCCCGCCAGAAAGACCGCGAGCATCTCTATTTTTCCGCGCACGAGCAGATCGTCGGCTTCTGTGCCTTTTGATGGTGGCGCGAATATCGTCTTCATACCGATTGCATGAAGTGGAAAGGAAACCGCGTCGGCGGTCGACAGCAAATCGCGGCCAAGGTCCAAATAGGCCTTCTGTTCCGCATGTAACGATTGGATTGAACGCACTGGCGCTGGCGCGACTCCGGATGGAATCGTCGCCGGATTGGCCGTTGTCGTTGCCGAAATGGCGGCGCTTGCCTTTACCGACTCCCTGTCAAGATCGGTCAAACGCGCCCGAACCGACTCAACTCCGAGATAAAATAGTTGACCAACGAGAAGCGCGGCCAGCGTCAGATAGAAAATACGCTTGTATGACTGGCGGGCTTGCTCAGCGGGCTGAATTGAGCTGCTCAGAAGCCCATAAGCGTTCCAGAAACGCTGTTCCAGTTCGGCGGGCAATTCGCCGGCGCCGATGTGCCTTCGCGCCTGGGTAAGGATGGTAACAACATCAGGCGGAATCTGAATCGCCCGTTTGTTGGCGTCGCAAAGCAGCACATAGGCAGCGCGAATATGATGCGACAAATCCAATTCGCCGCCGTCTTCATCGGCTCGCGCTCGCCGCCGCCAGCCATTCGCGCGGTCGAAAAGCCTCTGAATATTTGGCATAAGCCCCCCTGAACCACGGGTAGCTTACGCCAGTCAATACTACTTTCAAGAGCGCCGGATTGACGCGAAAACTGGTTTATCGCCCCTGGCTATGGATATAGGCGGCAATGTCGGCCGCCTCCGCCCGCGACAGGGACATATCGGGCATCTTCGGATGCGGCAGCAGCAGGAACAGCGCCAGCCTAGCGGTGTCGAGACCGGCCATCTTGCCGATGGTCGAGAACGGCGCCGCCTGCCCGCCGGCACTCGCCTGGTCGGCGGACACGACGTGGCAGGCGGCGCACCAGCGCTTGGCCAGGACTCCGCCCTGCGCCGCGTCGACGGCCGACGCACTATGCGGCAGGCCCATGACAGCGACCAGCGACAGCAGGATGGCGGAATTTCGAATCATCGGGAGAGGCCTCGGGCGGTTGACGAAAGCGACATCCTATAGCCTGGCGTCGCCGCTGTCCGCCCTGACTTGGATCAAGGATCGCACCAGCGCACCCAGCCTAGCCGGCGGCCCGCAACGAATGCGGCGGCGCCTTCATCTGGTCCCGCCGCGGCCGCTCCAGCGTGGCAAGAAATTGCTCCGCCCACTGGCTCAGGTCGTTGCGCAACAGCACAGCATAGTTTTCGGCATGGCGCTGACGCCGTTCCGCCAGCGGCATGGCCAGCGCCCGGTCGATGGCGATGGCGACGCCCTCTGAATCATAAGGATTGACCAGCAGCGCCGCGCTCAGCTCGCGCGCCGCGCCGGCAAAGCGCGACAGGACCAGGACGCCGGGATCGTCGGCGTCCTGCGCCGC
>JAUSBQ010000191.1 GCA_030651965.1 Pseudolabrys sp.
CGATGCGCTTGAACCGCGCCCACCTGCCGCCATTCCCGATGGCCTTGGCAGGCAGCCGCAGAAAATCGCGCTGCCGCCAGCAGAAAGCGGCATGAGTGGCAGGTCATTGAAGCCTGCTCCGCCACCGGATGGCAGCATGGGCGGTCTTCAACCGCTAACGCTTGCTGACGCGCTCGACCCGCCCGCCGAGAGTAATGGCGGCCGTCATCCGGTCGCGACCGATAGAGCGGCAGCCGTGCGGCCCCCTGAGCTTGACGCCCTCAGCGCGCAAAATGTCTTTGCGCAGCCGACGAAAACTGAGAGCACGCTGCCGAGCGGCGAAGGGCAGTATCCGCAGTACGCCAACATCATCAAACAAATTGGTGCGGAAAAAGGGTGGCAGTCCTTCAACCCCGCAACGGTCGGACAACTTCTCAAGGGCGAAAGCGGCGGCAGAAACATGCCTCCGAATAAATACGGATACACGGGCTATTTTCAGATGCGCCCGAATGAATTTACCAAGGACGGCCAATTCCTGCCGAACGCTCGCAACTATGGCGGCCCGCGCATGACACCGCAGGACTTCGCCAACATGTCCTTTGCCGAGCAAGCGCAGCTCTACGCCAATCGTCTCGAAAAGCTAGGATATGACGGCACGCAAAACCTAGGCGTCATGAACGCAGCGCCAGCCTTTAAGAACGCCGCTGATGACACGGTAGCTTACCCGGCCGGTTCCCGTGCGGCGGCAGCAAACCCGGCGTGGGTTCGCAACAGCGATGCTGGTGGGGCCGTGACTGTGGCAGGCATCAAGCGATGGCACGAAGGGAGCGGTGGAACATCCGTACCCAACCCGCAACAGCCCGCCGAATGGCAGACAGCCGGTCTGGGCGGAATGCAGGGCGGTATTCCGTTCAATGACGCGCAGCCTAGCGACGTGCAGCCCTATCAGGTCGCCTCTTTGGGCGGCATGGCCCCGCCAGCCCCGCGCCCGCCGATGAACTCAATCCCCGAAAGCCGGGGCCTCGGGTTGAGTGAGCAGCAAGCACAAGCACAGGCCGCGCCTCCCCAACGGGTCGCTCAGAGCAGCGGCGTACTGGATTGGCGCGATGTTGGCGGCAAGCAGCCTCTGACTGGTGGTGCGCCGCTACAGATGCAGCCGCCTCAGGGGCAGTCACAGGCTCAATCTCAGGCGCAGGGCTACGTCAACCGTTCCGCCGAAGCAGCGCAGCGTCAGATGCAGATTTTGCAACAGGCGTGGCGCACGGCTCCGAATGCGGAGTTGAAAAAATACTATGCGCAGGAATTTTACGGCGCGCAGCAAGCCTACACGAAGGCGACCACACCAACTGAAGAAACAGTGATTAAAGACGGTTGGGTTCTGACGGTTCGCACCGATCCGACCACCGGGCAGACCAGCGTAATAAACCGCACGCCGCAGGTCATGCGCGATGAAAAGCGGACGCCTGCCCAGCGGCAATATCACGAGGAATACCTGCCGAGCGTGGCAGCCGGTCAAACCCCCGTCGATTTCACGACATGGGAGCGCGATAACAAGCGATCTGGCGCAATAACGGGCGATACGCAGGACGCCAAGAATCGTTCCGATATGCAGTTCGCGCACTTCAAGACCGCTATAGCCAACGCCGACACGGCCGGTCAGTTCAACAGCGACTTGAAAACCTACATGGATTTGCAGCGCGACTTGCAGGCCGGGCCACTTACCCGTCAAGTTTACGATAAGTACGGAACGCTGTTGCAGTCTATCGGAATTGGCGAAGGTGAAATCGGTAAGGTGCAGGGCATGGCCAGCATCGCAGCCCGCCTTGGCCCGAAGATGCGTGCGGCGGGTTCTGGCGCTACGTCGGATTGGGAAGGTCAGCAGTTCCTGAAAGGTCTTCCTGCGCTGGCGAACACGAACGAAGGCAACGCCATCATATCATCTGTCCTAACCAACATGAATGATATTGCTCAGAAGCGGGCCATGCTCGCGGCACAGCAGTCCTCGGGAAGCACAGGGATGAGTTTTGCTGACTATCTTAGGGCGGACCAAGAGATTGTTAAGAACGCAGACCCCCTTAAGGCGTGGCGTGATTGGGCACGGGGATCGGGAAATTATCAGGAAAACCCCGTCACCATGTACGAAGAAGAAATGCGAAGGCGGGGGCTTAAGTAATGGACAACACGGCTCCCAATTTCCGGGCAATGACGGATGAGGAACTGCGGGCGTGGAAACCTTCGCCCCCTGCTATTCCTGATTTTAAAAACATGACGGACGCGGAATTAAAGGCGTGGAAGCCGAGTAACCAAGTCCAGGTACAGCCGGAAGCCGAACAGCAGCCAACCGGCGCGCTTGGAACGGCCAGCGCGGCGTCCGGCAATTTCATTGGCGGGTTTCCCGTAGTTGGCCCGATCATCAAGGGCGGCGCGGAGCGCGCGGCGGCCAGTATCCGTTCAATGATGCACGGCAGTTCTTACGATGACGAATTGAAAGCCGTCCAAGGCTACGCCGCGCGCACCACAGAGGAAAACCCCACAACGTCAACCGTGGCCGGTATTGGCGGCGCGGTGGCCGGGACCGTCCCGATGGTGATGGCGGCTCCCGCTGCTTTTGGCGCGGGTGCTGGCAATCTCGCGACTCGCTCGCTCGCATCCACGTTCAGCGGCGGCGTTCTCGGCGGCGCAGATGCGGCGGTGCGTAGCGGCGGGGATATGGATTCAATAAAGATGGGGGCCGGCATCGGCGCTGGGCTGGGTTTTGTGGGTCCAAGCTTCGCGGCCGGTGCTGGCCGTGGCATGGCAGCGGCCACAAATTGGTGGCGAAATGGCAGAGCGCCGGGTGCGTCTGTTCCCGGCCTAAATCGCGGCGCGACGAATTACGCCATTAAAGCCCTCGGTGATCCGGCAAAACGCGCCGCACTAAGAGCAGATATTGATAAGCTTGGACCGGAAGGGATGCTGGCCGATGTCTCGCCCGAGTGGATGGGCTTTGCGGGTGGTGCTGCCTCCCGCCCCGGAATGCGGGACCAAATCGTTAACCCGTTGGTGGCCCGGGACACGGCAAAGAACGTGCGGCTACGGGCGGACTTAGACAAGACTTTGGGTTCTCCCGTTGTGCCATCGCAGGTGGACGATGCGTTAACAGCTTCGCAGCGTTCTTTGGGTCAAGAATATGATGCCGTGTTTCGCAACGCGCGGGCCGTTGATACGACACCATTGGCTCACTCATTAGAGGGGTCTGCGGTCAATCTTCGTGGTTCCGCCCAACGCGCAACTAACGAAATTCGGAAGATGCTCAATATCAGAGGGACGGACGTTCTTGATCCGAACCCCGGAACGCTTCATGAAGTCAGAAAAGCCATCGACGGGATGATGGCGACAAATGTTGATCCAAATACCGCGAGGGTTCTTGCGGCCACGCGCGGGCAGGTGGATGACATTCTCACCCGCTCCGTTCCTGGGATAAAATCGGTCGATGCAAAATTTGCGGAATTAGCCCGTCAGCGGGAAGCACTAACTCGCGGGCAACAAGTTTTAGACAGCGGGCGAACCGCGCCACGTCCAGCGGAGGTTGCACAAGAAGTTTCGGAAGGTGCTTTGCCACGAGGCGAAATGGTAGGCCCGTCCGCTAGCCCGCTTCGATTGCGGCAGGGGGCGCGTGCTGAGATTGATCGAGTAGTCGGGACGAATGCCAATGACCCGGCCGCAATGCAACGCCTTGTCAAATCGGAGGGTGACTGGAACCGTGACAGGTTGCGGTCATTGTTTGGCAAGGACCGCGCGGACGACGCACTTAATGCGATTGACCGTGAGACAGCATTTTACCGCACATCTGGCCGGGTAACGGCCGGTTCTGACACGGCGCTGAGAAACCGCTTTGGCAACTTTCTTGATAAAACGGCTGAGCCGCCGAGAATCCCAACCGATACTACCATTACAGGTGCTTCGTTGCGGGGCGCACAAAAGCTCGGTCAAGCACTTCTCGGCGTAAATTCAGAAGCGAAAGCG
>JAUSBQ010000201.1 GCA_030651965.1 Pseudolabrys sp.
CGGCCCGCTCGATGGGCCTCACGGTGGCGGAGTAAACGAACATGGCAATTGGAAAACGTACTGTCGCCATTCGTGAAGGCGTCGATCGCGAGAAGACCTACACCGTCACCGAAGCCGTCAAGCTGGTGAAGGACCGCGCCAAGGCGAAGTTCGACGAGACCATCGAAATCGCGATGAACCTCGGCGTCGATCCCAAGCACGCCGACCAGATGGTTCGCGGCGTGTGCAACCTGCCGAACGGCTCGGGCCGCACCATGCGCGTCGGCGTGTTCGCACGCGGCGCCAAGGCGGAAGAAGCCAAGGCTGCCGGCGCCGACGTTGTCGGCGCGGAAGACTTGGTCGAAATCGTCAATGGCGGCAAGATCGACTTCGATCGCTGCATCGCCACGCCGGACATGATGCCGCTGGTCGGCCGCCTCGGTAAGGTGCTCGGTCCCCGCGGCATGATGCCGAACCCGAAGGTCGGCACCGTCACCATGGACATCGCCACCGCGGTGAAGGCGTCCAAGGGCGGCTCGGTCGAGTTCCGCGTCGAAAAAGCCGGCATCGTGCAGGCCGGCGTCGGCAAGGCCTCGTTCTCGGAAGAGAAGCTGGTGCAGAACATCATGGCGTTCGCTGACGCCGTACAGAAGGCGAAGCCGGCCGGCGCCAAGGGTCACTACATCAACCGCGTCGCCATCTCGTCGACGATGGGCCCGGGCGTGAAGGTGGACTCGGCGACCTTGTTCCCGCCGAAGGTCTAGGCGGTCTTTGCAAAGTTAAGGAGGCCCGGTCCGCAAGGATCGGGCCTTTTTATGGGCCTTGCCGGGGGCTCAAAAAGCCTCTTGGCAAACCTCTTAAGAGGGTCTAAATGAGGCCTATCGGGCGTGCCGGCCCAGTTTGTCGGCACGCCTTTGCGCGTCTCTCAAAATCGATGGTGGTCGGATACAGTCCCTTTTAGAAACCCGAGCGGGATATCTGAAAGGGAGAAACCGACGTTTTTCGAGCTGAAAGGCGCGTACGACCTGTCCAAGACTGCCGGTGCCGAGGGTCTAAGCCGACCTGACGCTTAATTCCCGTTTGGGGCCAGCACAGATGGGGGAAGACCCGAATTTGCCGATGCCGCAAGGCCTTGGCCAAGTCGGTTCGAACCTCGGATACCTGGTTCATGACCGAAGGTCATGTTCCGGGGGGCAGGCTACTCGTGGTTGTCCTGCCTTGGGTTTGCTTCTTGCGACCTCATTGCGGGACGGCTGGGTGCAACCCGGCGGCTCCCGTGAGATGCGGGCAAGCCGTCGTAACCGGAAAGAGCTTGCAGTGGAACGAGCGGCTAAAGCAGAGTCCATCGCCGAACTGAGCGGAGTCTTCAAAACCGCCAACGTCGTTGTGGTGGCTCATTACGCGGGCCTCACCGTCGCCCAAATGCAGATTCTGCGTCAGCAGATGAAGCAGGCCGGCGCCAAGGTGAAGGTCGCAAAGAACCGTCTCGCCCAAATCGCTCTGAAAGACACCGACTGCGTCGCTATCTCGCCCCTGCTGAAGGGGCCGACCGTGCTCGCTTATTCAAGCGACCCGATAGCCGCGCCGAAGGTGGCCGTCGATTTTGCCAAGGCGAACGAAGCGTTCGTCATCCTTGGCGGAACGATGGGCAAAACAGCTCTGGATCAGAACGGCGTCAAGGCGCTCGCCTCGCTGCCGTCTCTGGATGAACTGCGTGCCAAGATCCTCGGCCTCCTCGTGGCGCCGGCGACCAAGATCGCGCAGCTCACCAACGCTCCCGCGGCCAAAGTCGCGCGCGTCATCCAGGCCTACGCTGCCAAGAGCGAAGCGGCCTGACGGCTCACTGATCAAACAAACCCGACTGGTTCGAACCAATATAGGAACTGAACAATGGCTGACCTGCAGAAGATCGTCGACGAATTGTCGAAGCTGACCGTCCTGGAAGCGGCGGATCTGGCGAAGTTGCTTGAAGAGAAGTGGGGCGTTTCCGCTGCTGCCGCCGTCGCGGTTGCCGCTGGCCCCGCCGGCGCCGGCGCTGCCGCCGCTGAAGAAAAGACCGAGTTCACCGTGATGCTTACCGCCGCCGGCGACAAGAAGATCGAAGTGATCAAGGAAGTGCGCGCGATCACCGGCCTCGGCCTCAAGGAAGCCAAGGACCTGGTCGAAGGCGCGCCGAAGGCCGTCAAGGAAGGCGTCAACAAGGAAGAAGCCGACAAGATCAAGGCCACCCTTGAGAAGGCCGGCGCCAAGGTTGAGCTTAAGTAACCTACGGTTACTGAAGCGAAATCCCCGGGCGAGCTCTTGCGAGACCTGGGGATCGCCATAAATACCGATATCCCCGGGGATTAGCCCCCGGGGGTGTCGCCCAGAAGGAAACACGGCGGCCATCTCCAGCGGCCCCGGGCGGCACGTGAAACGGCGCAAAAAGCCCGGTCACGTTCGAGTGTTGTGAGTATGCGGCGGTTCGGACGCGGTCCGAATCACATAGAAAACGGGTAGCCCCGACGCCTGTCCTGATGGTCGCGATGGAATGCGGCTGTTCGGAGAGGCGCCCGCGCTGGCCCCCGACATTGAATCGAGAGACAAAAACGATGGCGCAGACGTTTACCGGTCGCAAGCGCGTTAGAAAATTTTTCGGGTCGATCAAGGAAGTCGCGGAGATGCCGAACCTCATCGAGGTTCAGAAGGCGTCCTACGACCAGTTCCTGATGGTCAAGGAGCCCACCGGCGGCCGTCCCGACGAGGGCCTCCAGGCGGTGTTCCGCTCCGTGTTTCCGATTTCCGATTTCTCCAATTCGTCGATGCTCGAATTCGTCAAGTACGAATTCGAACCGCCGAAGTATGACGTCGACGAGTGCCGCCAGCGCGGCATGACCTTCGCCGCGCCGCTCAAGGTGACCTTGCGCCTCATCGTGTTCGATATCGATGAAGAGACGGGCGCGCGTTCGGTCAAGGACATCAAGGAGCAGGATGTCTACATGGGCGACATTCCGCTCATGACCAACAACGGCAACTTCATCGTCAATGGCACCGAGCGCGTCATCGTTTCGCAGATGCACCGTTCGCCTGGCGTGTTCTTCGATCACGACAAGGGCAAGACCCATTCGTCGGGCAAGCTCCTGTTCGCTGCGCGCATCATCCCGTATCGCGGCTCCTGGCTCGACATTGAGTTCGACGCCAAGGACATCGTCTATGCGCGTATCGATCGCCGCCGCAAGATTCCGGTGACGTCGCTGATGTATGCGCTTGGCCTGGACAGCGAGGAAATCCTCCGCACGTTCTACAAGCACGTCAATTACAAGCG
>JAUSBQ010000206.1 GCA_030651965.1 Pseudolabrys sp.
TTGCCTTCCTCGGTCGAGGCAAAGCCGCATTGCGGCGACAGGCAAAGCTGGTCGAGCGGCGCGAATTTCGACGCCTCGTCGATGCGGCGCTTCAACTCGTCTTTCGATTCAAGCTTGCCGGATTTCGAGGTGACCAGGCCGAGCACCACCGTCTTGTCCTTCGGCAACAGCCGCAACGGCTCGAAGCTGCCGGCGCGGGCGTCGTCATATTCCATGAAGAAGCCGTGGACATTGATCTTGTTGAACAGGATTTCCTGTACCGCCTCGTAGCCGCCGACGCCCATATAGGTCGATTTGTAGTTCCCGCGGCACATATGCATGGTGATAGTCATGTCGGACGGAATGTCCGACATCGCCACGTTGATGAGATCGGCATAAAGCGTGCCGAGCTTTTCCGGGTCGTCGCCACGCGCCGTCATCTGCTGGCGATATTTCGGATCGCACAGCATGGCGATGAACACTTCGTCGAGTTGCAGATAGCGGCAGCCGGCATCGGCAAAGCCGCGCACGGCTTTCCTGTAGGCCTGGCCGAGGTCCTCGAACATGGCGTCGAGCGTCGGATAAACTCTCGCATCGACCGGCGGCTTGACCGGGCGGCCATAGAGCGCCGAGGGCGCGGGGATGGTGATCTTCGCCGTCTGCCCGGTGCGCGCGGCGAGAAACTTGAAATGCTCGATCATCGGGTGATGCGCCGAGCCGAGCTTGCCGGTGACCTTGACACCTTCGTTGCGCGTGGTGACCGCGGCAAAGGCGACGCCGGTATCCATGACGTGTTTCTCGGCGCCATCGAGCCCCCAGAGGAAATCGAGATGCCACCAGGAGCGGCGGAATTCACCGTCGGTGATCGACTTTAGGCCCACCTCTTCCTGCTTCTTGATGACGCGCTCGATCTCGCAATCCTCGGCCGCTTTGAGCGCGGCGGCGTCGATCTCGCCCTTGGCGAATTTGGCGCGCGCCTCCTTGAGCGCGGCCGGACGCAGCAGACTGCCGACGTGGTCGGCACGGAACGGCGGTTTGGTGCGCATGCTCATTGAACTTACCCCCACACTTCTTCGGACACTTCGACGATCATGCGCAGCTTCGCCCACTGCTCTTCCTCGGCGAGGATATTGCCTTCCTCGGTCGAGGCAAAGCCGCATTGCGGCGACAGGCAAAGCTGGTCGAGCGGAATGAACTTGGCGGCCTCGTCGATGCGGCGCTTGAGTTCATCCTTCGATTCAAGCTTGCTCGACTTCGACGTGACCAGGCCGAGCACCACGGTCTTGCCTTTCGGCACGAACCGCAGCGGCTCGAAACCGCCGGCGCGTTCCGTGTCGTACTCCATGAAGTAGCCATTGACCTTGATCGTGTTGAAGAGGATTTCCGCCACCGGCTCGTAGCCGCCCGAGGCGACGAAGGTGGACTGGAAATTGCCGCGGCACAGATGCATGGCGATGGTCATGTCGTCGGGAATATCGGAGATCGCCGCGTTGATCATGCCGGCATAGATCATCGGCAGGCTTGAAGGATCGTCGCCGCGCCGCGCCACTTGCTCGCGCAGCTTCGGATCGCAGAGATACGTGAAATTCACTTCGTCGAGCTGCAGGTAACGGCAACCGGCATCGGCGAAGGCGCGCACGGCTTGGGCGTAGGTCCGACCAAGGTCGCGGTAGAAGTCGCCCATGTCCGGATAGATGCTCTCCGGCACGGCGTCGCGGCCGTAGCGAAAGTGCAGCGACGACGGCGAGGGTAGCGTCATCTTCGGCGTCGCGCGGGTGTGCTCCTTGACGAACTTGAAATGCTCGATCATCGGGTGGCCGGAGAACGTGCCGAGCTTGCCTACGACGCGCAACATCATCGGCTTGGGATTGACGCCCTCGAACTTGATCTTGCGCTCGCCGAGATAGGCCTCGGCGCCGTCGAGCTGTCCGAGGAAATCGTAGTTCCAGAATGCGCGGCGGAATTCGCCGTCGGTGATGCTTTTGAGCCCGGCGTCTTCCTGCTTCTTGATGACGGCGATGATTTCGCGGTCTTCGATTTCCTTCAGCGCCTCAGGCGTTATCTCGCCGCGCTCGCGTTGCGCCCGCGCCTGCTTCAGCGGCGCGGTGCGGAGAAGACTGCCGACGTGATCGGCGCGGAAGGGGGGTGACGTGCGGAACGTCATTGACCCCAGACTTCCTTCGACAATTCCACGATCATGCGCAGCTTGGCCCATTGCTCGTCCTCGGCCAGCACATTGCCTTCCTCGGTTGAGGAGAAGCCGCATTGCGGCGACAGGCAAAGCTGGTCGAGCGCGACATACTTGGTCGCCTGGTCGATGCGGCGCTTGATGTCGTCCTTGGATTCGAGCGTGCCGCTCTTCGAGGTGACGAGCCCAAGCACGAGCTGCTTGTTGCCCTTGGGGAAGTGGCGCAGCGGCTCGAAACCACCGGCGCGGTCGCTGTCATACTCGAGGAAATAGCCGTCGAGATTGGTGTTGCCGAGCAACTGCTCGGCGACGAATTCGTAGCCGCCTTGCGCGATCCAGGTCGAGCGGAAATTGCCACGGCAGGAATGCATGGTGACCGCCATGTCGGCGGGTTTGTCCGCAAGGGCCTGATTGGTGATGCGCGCGTAAATCTCCGGCAGCGCGTCGGGGTTGTCGCCGCGCGCTTTGGAGCCCTCGCGCTCCTTCGGGTCGCAGATCATCGCCCAGGCGGTGTCGTCGAGCTGGAGATAGCGGCAGCCCGCGTCGTAGAAGGCGCGAATCGCCTTTTGCCAGGTGCGGCCGACATCGTCGAAGAATACGTCGAGATCGGGATAGGCCTCCGTGCTCACCATCGCCCGGCCCTGCCGGAAGTGAAACGTCGACGGCGCCGGGATCGTCATCTTCGGCGTGACGGCGCAGTTGTCCTTCAGAAACTTGAAGTGCTCGAGATGCGCGTGGCCGGCGAAGTCGACCTTGCGGTTAATCTTGATCGCCTCGCTCTTGGTGACGACGCCGTGAAACTTGATCGGCGGCGCTTCCACCAGATCGACGCCTTGCAGCCCGCGAAAGAAATCGAAGTGCCACCAGGAGCGGCGGAATTCGCCGTCGGTCGCAAGTTGCAGGCCGATTTCTTCCTGCTTTTTGACGACCTTGATGATTTCCTCGTCTTCGACCTTCTTCAGCGCGGCCGCGTCGATCGCGCCTGAAGAAAATTTTGCGCGCGCATCCTTGAGGACGGCGGGGCGCAACAGACTGCCGACATGGTCGGCGCGGAACGGCGGTGATTTGCGTTGCGACATGAAACACTCCCTTTTTTTCTTATCCCTCCCCGTCTTCGGGGAGGGTGGACGCGAGCGTAGCGAGCGGCCGGGTGGGGTCGACGCGCTAACCCCACCCGGCGGCCTTACGGCCGCCACCCTCCCCCTTCGGGGGAGGGATAAGCGAAACTACCTACCCCAAACGACCTTGGAAATCTCGACGATCGCCTTGAGCTTGGCCCACTGCTCGTCATAGGCCAGCACGTTGCCTTCTTCGGTCGAGGCGAAGCCGCACTGCGGCGACAGGCAGAGCTGGTCGAGCGCGACGAACTTCTCGGCTTCCTTGATGCGCTTCTTGATGTCCTCGGTCGGCTCCAGCGTGCCGGACTTCGAGGTGACGAGGCCGAGCACGACCTGCTTCTTGCCCTTGGGCAGGAAGCGCAGCGGCTCGAAGCCGCCGGCACGGTCGGTGTCGTATTCGAGGAAGTAGCCGTCATAATTGCACTTGGCCAGCATGCTTTCGGCCACCGGCTCGTAGCCGCCCGACGAAATGAAGGTCGAGCGGAAATTGCCGCGGCAGACATGCGTGGTGATGACCATGTCGGCGGGCTTTGCTTCCAGCGCCTTGTTGATCATTTTTGTGTAGCTGTCCTGGAGATGATCGACGTCGAGGCCGCGGTCGCGCGCCTTCTTCAGCTCTTCCTGCGAGCACAGATAGGCCCAGGCAGTGTCGTCAAACTGCAGATAGCGGCAGCCGGCGTCGTAGAACGTCTTGACCGCTTTCTGATAGGCGATTGCCAGATCGTCGAAGATGGCGTCGCGGCTGGCATAGGCGGACTTCTCGACGGCATCCGGCTCCAGGCGAAAATGCATCACCCCCGGCGACGGAATCGTCATTTTCGGCGTCACCTTGGTGTTCGCCTTGAGGAACTTGAAGTGCTCGATCATCGGGTGGTTCGAGAAGTCGATCTTGCCCGTGACGTGGATCGACCGGGCCTTGGTCAGGACGCCCTGGAACTGGATGCCCTTGCCGGCGATGATCTCGACGCCGTCGAGCCCGCCGAAGAAATCGTAGTGCCACCACGAGCGGCGGAATTCGCCGTCGGTGGCAAGCTGCAAGCCGATCTCTTCCTGCTGTTTGATGACCTTGACGATCTCGGCGTCTTCGACGGCCTTGAGCTGGGCGTCGGTCATCTCGCCCTTTTCGTGTTTGGCGCGCGCGTCCTTGATCGGAGCGGTGCGCAGGAAGCTGCCGACATGGTCGGCGCGGAAGGGCGGCGTGGTGCGTTGCATAAGTGGCCTCGTTACTGAGTTTGCGTTGGTATCTGACGTTAATAGATGCCGGCTGCGACCGGCCGGCGGATGAGGACAGCTCCGGGCACGAGGTCGCGCGTACCCTGAGTGCGGAGAGCCAATTGAAGGTTTCGATGCGCCAGCCGCGCGTGTTCGCGCATCAGCGCCTCGGCGCGGGTGCCCTCGCGCGCCTCGATCGCGCGCGTCACGCAGTGGTGATGATCCTGTGCGATGGTGAGAATCCGGCGCGCTTCCGGCAGCATCGCCTGCACCATGACAAAGCCGCTCGGCGAGGCGAACGGCAAATTGAGCGCACGCTCGATCTGGCGCGCCAGGACCGGGCTGTCGGCGGCGCTGATCAGCAGGGCGTGGAAATGCGCGTTGATTTCGACATATTCCGAGAAATCGTCGACGGTCAGGGTCGGCCGGGCGACCAGCGCGTCGAACTGCCGGAGATTGTCTTTCAACTCGGCCAGCACCGAACCCTGCACCCCGCGTTCGGCGGCGATCCGCGCCGCAAAGCCTTCCAGCGTGCCGCGCAACTCGATGGCATCGTAGATATCGCGCTCGGAAAACGCCTTGATGGCAAAACCGCCGGACGGGATCGCTTCCAGAAAGCCCTCTTCCTCGAGGCGGACCAGCGCCATCCGGATCGGCGTGCGCGACATTCCGAGGCGTTCGACGATCGACAGTTCGGAAATGCGGTCGCCCGGCTTCAATTCGCCAGACAGGATCAGGTCGCGCAAGGAAAGCTGCGCCTTGACGGTCTGCGACGACGAGCGTTCGGTTTCAGCCGCATGGGGCGACACCGGCTTCTCCCTTTTTTCGCGCGCGGTCCTTGAGGACCTTTGGAATTCATGCTGTATACAGTAACCAGATGGGGGACCACCAGCGCAATCATAAAGTGGGCAGAATCCCGTCTTTTTCGCCGTCTTCAATAAATGAAGCAGATTTTTCGACCCGCTGTTGAAGTTTATGTATACAACCTACCACGGAATTTAGGCCGGCCCTCTCCGGGCCACATCGAAACCGTAGCCGTGTGGCAAGCCGCCAGGCGGTTCTGTTCTGCCAATCTCTAGGGAGTGATCAATGGCAAAAAATCTCGAAGAAAAGATCAAAGCGTCCGGCGACATCGTGTCGATGCTGCGCAACTCGCAGATCGGCGCCTATGTCTATCCGGTCGTCGCACCGGAATTCACCAACTGGCGCGACGAGCAAGGCGCCTGGCGCAACAGCTGCGTCCTGTTCGACCAGTCACACCACATGGTCAACCTGTTCGTCGAAGGTCCGGACACCGTCAAGCTGCTGTCGCAGCTGTCGACCAACTCGTTCAAGAATTTCAGCATCGACCAGGCCAAGCAGTTCGCACCGGTCACCCCTTACGGGCATGTGATCGGCGACGGCATTCTGTTCTATCTGGCCGAAAACAGCATGGTCTATGTCGGCCGCAATCCGGCGGCGAACTGGATCGAATTCCACGCCAAGACCGGCGGCTACAACGTCAAGACCACCTATGACGACCGCTCGCCGTCGCGCCCGATGGGCAAGCCGGTGGTGCGCGCGGACTACCGCTATCAGATCCAGGGCCCGAACGCGCAGGACGTGATCAAGAAGCTCAACGGCGGCACCATGCCGGAAATCAAGTTCTTCCGCATGGGCTACATCACCATCGCCGGCCGCAAGGTCCGCGCGTTGCGTCATGGCATGGCCGGCGCGCCCGGCCTTGAAGTGTGGGGTCCCTACGCCGAGGGCGATGAAATCCGCAACGCCATTCTCGAGGCCGGCAAGGATTTCGGCATCGTCCAGGTCGGCGCCCGCGCTTATGCGACCAACACGCTGGAGTCCGGCTGGATCCCCTCGCCGGTCCCGGCGATCTACACCGGCGACAAGCTCAAGGCCTATCGCGAATGGCTGCCGATCACGAGCTACGAGGCCAATGCCGGCCTCGGTGGCAGCTTCGTGTCGAAGAACGTCGAGGACTACTACACGACGCCTTACGAGCTCGGCTACAACACCTTCACCAAGTTCGACCACGACTTCATCGGCTCGGATGCGCTGAAGGCGATGGAAGGCAAGAACAAACGCAAGAAGGTGACGTTCGCCTGGGACAATGGCGACGTTAACCGCATCAATGCGTCGATGTTCGCGCCGGCCGGCGAGAACTACAAGTTCATCGACCTGCCGCTGTCGAACTTTGCCTCGTCGTCGTTCGACGCAGTGATGAGCGGCGGCAAGATGGCCGGCGCTTCGATGTTCTCGGGCTACTCGTTCAACGAGCGCAAGATGCTGTCGCTGGGCTGGGTCGAGGAAGAATTCGCCAAGCCGGGTACCGAGCTCACTTTGGTCTGGGGCGAGGAAAACGGCGGCACCAAGAAGACCACCGTCGAACGCCACAAGCAGACCGAGATCAAGGTCGTCGTCTCGCCGGTGCCATATGCCGCCGTCGTGCGCGAAGGCTACGAAGGCAAGTGGCGCCATCAGGCGGCCGAATAAGTCGCCCGCCGACAGGCAACAATGAAACGGCGTGGCACATGGTGCTACGCCGTTTTTCTTTGCCGGGTCTCTGAAGCGGCTAATGCAATGCAGGCCGCTTCACGTCATGGCATGGCTCGGGGCCATCCGTAGCGCCAGGTCATGCGCGTACCGCGCGGTGTTTTCGAAGCCGCCGAACGAAAAATAATGCGGCGCGATGGCGCCAAGACCGGCTGCGTTGGCAGCCAGTTCCTCGACGATCTTTTCCGGTCCGACATTGCCGAGCAGCCCGGCCGCGGCGCCGGAAGCCATGCCCCGCATCGACGCATTGACGCCGCACAGCTTGGCATAACGCAACAAGGACTTGAAACTGGTTGGTCCGGCCAGGCCAACACGCACCGGCACCGCAATGCCCTGCTCGCGCAGACGCTTCAGCCAGGCCACGATCGGCGCTGCCTCGAAGGAAAACTGGCTGACGATATGGACGCCGAGACCGGCGTCGGCGGCGGCCTTCAATTTCGCCGGCAATGCCGCATCGAGCTTGCCTTGGTCGATGCGGGCATGGCCTTCGGGATAACCGCTGATGCCGATTGACTCGAACCCCGCCTCGCGCAGCCCGCCGCCACGAATGACGTCCAGCGCGTCGGCATACGGCCCGGCCTGATCGACATCGCCGGCGATCACCAGCAGCGTTTTGACATCCCCCTCGCCGCGCAACCGGGCGAGAAAATCGTCAAGCTCGGCCTTCGACGTCATACGCCGCGCCCCGACATGCACGACCGGCTCGAGACCCGCCCGCCGCGTTTCGGCCGCAAGCGCGGCCAGATCGGGCAGGGCCTGCGTCGGCACCGAGCTGAGATAGAGTTCGCGTCCGCGCCCGACGATAGCGGCAACGGCGGCGATCTCCGCGGGCTTGGGCCGCGTGGCCTCGATCGTGTAGCCGCGCGCAAATCTGTCGGCGGGATCGGTGAAAGCTGAACTGTCTGACATATCGCCTCTTTGGAGCATTATTCGCGTCGCCGCGAAATCACGAATGACTCGTCGTAGAACCACAGGCCGCCGTGCTGCTGGAGCACCTCGCGGGTCGCTTCGGCAAACCGACGGTCGCTGTTGACGTCGCTGAGCCGGTCATCCTCGACCTGCGCCACGTAGACCGCCGCGTTCCAGGCCGCCATCAGGGTCGAGGTTCCAATCGACGAAGACACCTCCGACGGCAACGTGTGCATCTCGTAGCGGAACAGCGAACGCTGATCGGAATAGGCGTTGAAGTTAAGGTCGCGCGCCGCCGACCCCAGCTCGTGTTTGGTCTCCTTCAGGAGATCGTGGCGGCTGTGCGAGAACGGATTGTCCTCGGGCCAGACTTTGTGGACGATCTCCATCGCCGGATCGTGGCCGTAGGACTGGATGGCAATCATGCGGCCGCCGGGCCCGAGCGCGCGCGCCAGCGGGGCAAGCACGCGCTTGGCCTTGAATTCGAGCGAGGCGCGGGCGCGATAAGGCTGCGAGGCGATGACGAGGTCGTAGTCGGCGCTGGTGCCGCCCGGCTTCGGGATGACCTGATCGAGCAGGAAGCGGTGGTCGTTGCGGTAGATCACCAGCACGACCGGACGCTCATAGACCGGGTTGCCGCTCTTCGGCGATACCTTGGCTTTCCAGCTTTCGGCGAGGAACGGCTCAAGCGCGGTGATCTGCTCCTCGAACGTATGGGCGGTGCCGCCGTCCATCGCCAGTTCTTTCCAGACCATGCTGGTCGCCGCCGACAGCGATTTCGCGGCCAGCCACGGCGCCTCGGCGTAGGCCAGATTGGTCAGCACCAGCACCGTCGACGGATGTTCGACAAAGCGGTCGGCCATCTTGTGCAGTGTGAGGCGGACGTCTTCGAGACTGATCTCCTTGCCGACGATGTAGTGCGGCATGGTCGGGAAGCGATCGTGCATCGAGCGCATCACGCGCGCCAGCACGCTGCCGTCGCCGACGCCGGCGTCGAACACGCGCACGGCCGGCGGCCGCGGATGGATATTGGCAAGCTCCAGGCTGACGCGCTGGGCGACTTCCCATTTCTCGCTGCAGGTGTTGACGAACAGCAGATATTTCTGACGGTTGTCGAAGAAACGGAAA
The DNA here is from genome assembly GCA_030651965.1 of Pseudolabrys sp. Classification (GTDB taxonomy): domain Bacteria; phylum Pseudomonadota; class Alphaproteobacteria; order Rhizobiales; family Xanthobacteraceae; genus Pseudolabrys. Next base: position 9,088 of record JAUSBQ010000206.1, read on the forward strand.
TTGCGCTGCGGATCGTCATCCGTCTCATTCGTGGCCATTGGCGGCGCCTGCGGTTTGATGATGGGGAGCGATTGCGCGGACGGCACGTCGAACAGCATGCGGCGCCGCGCAGGTGCGCCATCGTCGGTTTGCGACATGAAAGCGCGGATGCGCTCAAGCGTGTCGGTGGTGATGCGGCCGCCGTTGCGCAGGCGGCTGGCGAGCTTTCCATCGTTGACGGCGCGGCGGCCGAAAGTCGATTCGGCCAAACCGCGCTGGCGGCAGAATTCGCTGATCTCCTGGAGAATGACCTCGTTCATGACGTTTCCTCGGACGCATTTTTGGCGGCTCTAGCGGCCCTTGCGCCCGGCCAGCGAACCAAGCCGGGGATTTTTCGTCAACCACAAAATAGGATAGAAAAAGTTGGGCAGAATATGTGGGCATTGCCCACAAGCTAAAATGCTGAATAATAGACAATTCTAAAGTCTCAGAAACCAAACTACGACCGACTGCCGCCGCCGAGTGGGCAAGTTCGGGCTATTCAGTGGGCAAAATTGGGCAGCCGGCGTATGCTGCCGGCTGCCCCCTCCACCGCTTTTTCAGGAAGAACGGCGTCGCGCCGCTCAGATGTCGAAGAACACGGTCTCGTTGCCGCCCTGCACCCGGATATCGAAGCGGTACAGCGCCGGCTCGGTGCCGGCCTGCTTGTGGGCAAGGAGCGTGTCGCGCCGGTCCGCCGGCACAATCGTCAGGATGGGATCGGTGGCGTTGGCGGCTTCGTCGGCGAAATACAGCCGCGTATAGACCTGCCGCAGCATGCCGCGCGAGAAGATGCAGAAGACGATGTGCGGCGCCTGCGGTTTGCCGCCCGGTCCCGGCACCGCGCCCGGCTTGATGGTGTCAAAGGCGAAGACGCCGGCCTTGTCGGTGGCGGAGCGGCCGAAGCCCTTGAACTGCGAGTTCGGCAGCGCGCGGTTGTCGCGCGGACTGGCATACCGGCCCTGGCTGTCGGCCTGCCAGATTTCGATCATACAGTCGTTGATCGGCTTACCGTCACCGTCGAACACCGTGCCTTCGATGCGAATGCGGGCGCCGGAAGCATCCGGTGTCACCAGATTGGATTCGACGGTGTTCTTCCAGCTGTAGCTGCCGTTCGGGTCCCATTCGCAGCGGCCCTTGGGCGTGAGGCCATAGGCGAAGAACGGACCGACGGTTTGGGAAGGTGTTATTTCCGACATTATTTCGATCCGTTTCTAATGTTCGTCGTTGTCGAGCGGGGTCGCTTCGCGGCCGCGCAGCACGATGTCGAAACGGAAGGCGAGCGCCCAGTCGGGCACCGTGTTTTCCAGATCGAACGTGGAGATCATGCGCTGGCGCGCCTTGTCGTCGGTCACCGAATTGAAGATCGGGTCGAACGGGAACAGATAGTCGCCCGGGAAATACATCTGGGTGACCAGCCGCGACAGGAACGAGTGGCCGAACACCGAGAAATGGATGTGGTTCGGCCGCCAGGCATTGTGGTGGTTGCCCCACGGATAGGCGCCCGGCTTCACGGTGATGAATTTGTAATGGCCCTTGTCATCGGTGACGGTGCGGCCGGCGCCGGTAAAGTTCGGATCGAGCGGCGCCGGATGCTGATCGACGTTATGGACGTAACGGCCGCAGGCATTGGCCTGCCACAACTCGACCAATGCGTTCGGCACCGGACGCTTGTCCTCGTCGAGAACGTGGCCATGCACGATGATGCGCTCGCCGAGCGGCTCGCCTTTGTGCTGTTTGGTGAGGTCGTTGTCGTCTTCCTGGATCGCGTCGTGGCCATAGACCGGGCCGGTCAGCTCCGACAAAGTGTGCGGCACGATCATCAGCGGCTTCGACGGTGAGCGCTTGAGGGTGCTCTTGTAGCCCGGGCTCAAGTGTTTGGGATAAGCCTCGAGGCTTTGCTTGGGATAGATCAGCGACATTCTCGTAAATCCTTATTATTGAACCCGTTCGAGCGCGAGCGAAACGCCCTGGCCGACACCGACGCACAAAGTGGCAAGCGCGAGCCGGCCGCCGCTTTCTTCCAGGCCATGAACCGCCGTCAACGCCAGCCGCGCGCCCGACATGCCGAGCGGGTGTCCGAGCGCAATCGCGCCGCCATGTGGATTGACCTGGGCGGCATCGTCAGCCAGCCCGAGTTGGCGCAGGCAAGCCAACGACTGCGCGGCGAAGGCCTCGTTGATCTCGATCAAATCATAGTCGGCGATCTTGTGTCCAAGCCGCGCCATCAGCTTCAGCGTGGCCGGCACCGGGCCGATGCCCATGATGCGGGGCGGCACCGCCGCCGACGCCATGCCGAGAATGCGCGCGCGGGGCGTCAGCCCATGCGTCTTCACCGCCGCTTCCGAGGCGATAATAAGCGCGGCGGCGCCGTCATTGACGCCGGAGGCATTGCCCGCCGTCACCGTGCCGGGCTCGCGGAACGGCGTCTTCAACTTGGCCAACTGCTCCAGCGTCGTATCGGGACGCGGATGCTCGTCCTGATCGACCTTGACGGTCTCGCCCTTGCGGCCGGGAATTTCGACCGGCACGATTTCCTTGGCGAAGTAGCCGGAGGCGATCGCCTTGCCGGCGCGCTGCTGCGAGCGGATGGCGAAGGCGTCCTGATCGGCGCGCGATATCTGGAAATCGGCGGCGACGTTCTCGCCGGTTTCCGGCATGGCGTCGACGCCGTATTGCTTCTTCATCAGCGGATTGATGAAGCGCCAGCCGATCGTGGTGTCGAAGATTTCGGCCTGACGCGAGAAGGCTTCCTGCGCCTTGCCCTGCACGAAGGGCGCGCGCGTCATCGATTCGACGCCGCCGGCGATGGCGAATTCCATTTCGCCGGCGCGGATGGCGCGCGCGGCAGTGCCGACCGCTTCCAGACCGGAGGCGCACAGCCGGTTCAGCGTGACGCCCGGCACGCTCTGCGGCAGACCGGCCAGAAGCAGCGCCATGCGCGCAACGTTGCGGTTGTCCTCGCCGGCCTGGTTGGCGCAGCCGTAGAAGACTTCTTCGAGTTGGTCCCAATCGGCCTTCGGATTGCGCGCCATCAGCGCCTTGATCGGCACCGCGGCGAGATCGTCGGTGCGCACTTTGGCGAGCGCGCCGGCGAAGCGACCGATCGGCGTGCGAACCGCGTCGCAGAGAAATACGTCACGCATACTGTTTTCCTTTACGCCGCCGCATGAGCGCGGTTGGTGCGCGCGTGCAGTTCGCGCAGCACTTCTAGTTCCTGGGCCGTCGGCACCGGAGTCTCGTCGACCGTGGCGGCGAATTTGACCGGCCAGCCGGTGTTTTCCTGGATTTGTTCGCGGGTGACGCCGGGATGTATCGAGACGACCGTCATCTCCCGGGTCTCCGGATCGGGAGCCCAGATCGCGAGATCGGTGATCAACTTGGTCGGGCCCTTGGTCTTGACGCCCAATTTGGCGCGTGAATCGCCGCCGGAGACGTGGCCGATCGAGGTCACGAAATCGAGTTTGTCGACGAAGGATCGCTTGCCCTGCGCCATGATGATAAAGATTTCGCTACAGGAGATGGCGATCTCGGGAGCGCCACCGCCGCCGGGCAGACGCACTTTCGGTTTGTCGTAAGGGCCGACCACCGTGGTGTTGAGGTTGGCGAATTTGTCGATCTGCGCGCCGCCGAGGAAACCGACCTTAATGCGGCCGCCTTGCAGCCAGTAGCGGAACATTTCCGGCACCGACACGGTCGTCAGCGCGGTGTCGCATAATTCGCCGTCGCCGATCGACAGCGGCAGCACCGTCGGCTTGGTGGCGAGCGTGCCGGATTCGTATATCAGCGTGATGCCGGGTGCATGAGTCAGGCGCGCGAGATTGCAGGCGGCGGACGGCTGGCCGATGCCGACGAAACATATGTCGTCGTTCTTGAGCGAGCGCGCCGCGGCGATGGTCATCATTTCGGTCGGCTTGTAATCGGCCATCGTCGTTACTCCGCCGCCGCTTTGTGTTTGCGCGCATATTGCGCGAAAGCCTCGGGGCCCTTGTCCAGCACGTTCGTCTTCATCCAGGCGTGGAAGCTGTCGCGGTCCTTCGCGATCTCGTCCCACTGCTTGTAGAAGCTATTACTGCGCGGGTAATAGCCTTGCGCATAGGACGGAAAGGCGCCGCCCGGCACCGCGACGACGTTACCCACGGTCCAGTGCGGCAGGACGACGGCGTTGAGGCTGCGCTCGGGGAGTTCATCGACGATCTCCTCGACCGTCACCACCGACCGCTTGGACGCCAGCACGGCCTCCTTCTGCACGCCGAGCACGCCTTCGATCATCACATTGCCGGCTCTGTCGGCGCGTTGGGCATGGATGATGGCGACGTCGGGACGGTGGGCCGGAATCGCGGCCAGTTCCTCGCCGGTGAACGGGCAGGTCACGCGCTTGATCTTGGCGTTCACCTTGGGCAGGTCGCCGCCGATATAGCCGCGGAAAATCGCGCAAGGCAGGCCGGCGGCGCCGGCTTCGTAAGCATTGGCCATGGCGGCGTGCGAATGCTCTTCGATCTCAAGTCTGTGCGGCCAGCCGTTTTCGATCGCATCGCGAAACCGGTGCAGCGAGCCAACGCCCGGATTGCCGCCCCAGGAAAACACCAGTTTGGCGGCGCAGCCCATGCCGATCATCTGGTCGTAGACCAGGTCGGGCGTCATGCGGATCAGCGTGAGATTCTTGCGGCCCTGCCGGATGATCTCGTGGCAGGCGGCATGGGGGATGAGATGGGTAAAGCCTTCCAAAGCGATCGTATCGCCGTCTTGGACGGCGCCGGCGATGGCTTCGGAGAGTTTGGTGATACGCGCCATAAAGTTGGGGTCCCGGTTGCGGGTCCGTATTTACGGCGCGTCACGGACAGGGTCAAATGGCCATCGGCACAGTGCCAAAGTGGGGACTCCAACGAATGGCCGCCATGCTGGGAACGCAGCCGATCTTCCTGATCCATGCCGAACTGGCGGGCATCGTCAATCTGGGCCGCACACCTTACGGCGAGCGCCGCATCATCGACATTCTCGGCGGCACCGTGCGCGGGGAGAGACTGAACGGGCGCGTCCTGCCCGGCGGCGCCGACTGGCAGATCATCCGCACCGACGGCGCGGCCGATATCCAGGCGCGCTACACCATCGAAACGGACACCGGCGCACGCATCCTGGTGTCCAGCGAGGGTTTGCGTCATGGTCCGGCCGACGTTCTGGAAAAACTGGCGCGGGGCGACAATGTCGATCCATCGCTTTACTATTTCCGCACTGTGATGCGGTTCGAGACATCCGATCCATCGGTCGACTGGCTCAACCGCATTCTGGCCCTGGCGCGCGGGCAGCGCGAAGCCCGCGCGGTGCGGCTCGATGTCTACGAGGTGGAATAATGGCGGCGGAACAGCTCGATATGACTTTGCCGGCGTCGCTGCGCGCCGAACGGCGCGGCAAGGTGGCCATCGTCAGACTGGCGCGGCCGCAGAAGCGCAATGCGCTCGACGACACCACCGTGCTGGGCCTCGAGACCTTCTTCACCTCGCTGCCCAGCGATATCGCCGTGGCGCTTATTCATGGCGAGGGAGACCACTTTTCCGCAGGGCTTGATCTGAGCGAATTGCAGGAACGCGACATCCGGCAGGGCATTTCGCACTCCAGCATGTGGCATAGCGTGTTCGACAAGATCCAGTTCGGCAAGGTGCCGGTGGTCTGCGTGCTGCATGGCGCGGTGGTCGGCGGCGGGCTGGAACTGGCGGCCGCCACGCATATTCGTGTCGCCGAGCGCTCGACGTATTACGGCCTGCCCGAAGGCAGCCGCGGCATTTATGTCGGCGGCGGCGGCTCTGTGCGGCTGCCGCGCCTGATCGGCGTTGCGCGCATGATGGACATGATGCTGACCGGCCGCACCTATTCGGCCGAGGATGGGCAGGCGATGGGGCTCTCGACCTATCTCACCGAACCGGGCGAGGGTTTTGCCAAGGGACTGGCGCTGGCCGAGCGCATTGCCGCCAACACGTCGCTGACCAATTTCGCCATCACCCATATCCTGCCGCGCATTGCCGAAGTCGATCCGGCCAGCGGCTATGCGGTGGAAGCGCTGATTTCCTCGATCGCGCAGGCCGACGCCGAGGCGAAAAACCGCCTGACCGCCTTCCTGGAGGGCCGCGCGAATAAAGTGACAAGGCCGGAGTAGCTAACCAGTCATCGCAGATATAGCCGGGGCAACGCTCTCCGGAAGACTCCTGGCACTCTACCCGGTCACTCCCCGACTGGCTGAAACATCATCCCATCGCCGACCTGCTCCAATGTCAGCAATGGCTTGCGCGGCAATTTGCTGCGCGTCGTCTTGACGGCGTCATTGGAGATGTGGCCGATCTTGCGCACCATCTGCTGCGTCGAATAATTGATGCTGATGTCGCTGGTGACGCCGCTGTTGCGCGTCACGTCGACGCGGTCATAGCCGATCATCTCGAAGCGGCCGTTCTGGAAGCGAAACGTGTAGGTCATCCGCCCCATATTGCCGCCGAAATAGCCGAGCGTGACGCGGAGCGTGCCGTTCCTGATCGCAATTTCACCGGCCTGGATGCCGTCGGGATCGATCGGGTCCTGCTGAAATGGATCGTCGGTGCGCGCGATCAGCGTGTGGTTTTCAAGCGCCAGCGCGTAGCCGCCGTTGTCGCCGGCGAAAGCCACGGCGAGAATGCGGGGATTGGTGTCAAATTTGGGCATGCTCTCGCGGCGGGTTTCGATGAACTTTTTCGCGTCATTGTCGCGCAGCACCAGGACGGCGTCCGGGCGGCCGTCCCCATTGAGGTCGCCGGACACGGACCTCTCCAGCCGCCAACCCGGCGGCACGAAACTCTCGAACGACGCGGCCTGTGCCGCGATCTTCGGATAATTTGCCGGCGGCAGGGCCGGATCGTCGGCGGCGGCGGCGCACGTGCACAGGAGCAGCAGCAAAACCGGGGCAATTCTCAGCATCGGGACTTTCATTTCAGCCATCGGGCCATTCCCACAATAGCCCGATGAGAATAGCTTGAGACAACCCGCCGTCACAGGGTATTGTTGTCCAGGACAACAATAATAGTACTTTGGGAAGAGATGCCGATTCCGACCCCCATGGCCCGCCCGACCGCCGCGCCGCTCCGCGCGGTACGGCTCGGCGCGTTCGGCACCGCGCTCGACCGCCGCGCCGACGGCACCCTCTACCTGACCGCGGCGCAAGCGCTGCCGCGCTACCACGCCAGAATCAGCGAGCCGCTCGATAGCTGGGCCAAGGCCGCGCCCGACCGCGTGTTCCTGGCGCAGCGCGATGCCCAAAGTACGCCAACGGACAAATGGCGCACCTACACCTACGCGCAAACGCTTCATGCGGTGAAGCGCATCGGCGCGGCGCTGTTGCGGCGAGGGCTTTCCGCCGAGCGGCCCATCGTCATCCTGTCGGGCAACAGCATCGAGCACGCGCTGCTGGCGCTCGCCGCCATGTATGTCAGCATTCCCTATGCGCCGGTGTCGCCGGCCTATTCGCTGATGTCGAGCGACTTCGGCAAATTGCGCATGATTATCGACCTGCTGACGCCCGGCATGGTGTTCGCCGCCGATGGCGGACCTTTCGCGCGCGCGCTGTATGCCACTGTGCCGGACGAGATCGAACTGGTGGTCGCGCAAAATCCGCTCGGCGACCGGCCGGCCACATTGTTCGCCGATCTGATCGGCGCGGAAGATGCGGCCGGCGTCGCCGCCGCGCATGCCCAGGTGACGCCCGACACGATCGCCAAGTTCCTGTTCACGTCCGGTTCGACCGGCACGCCGAAGGCGGTGATCAACACGCACCGTATGCTGTGCTCGAACCAGGCGATGATTTCTTCCGGATTTGCTTTCGTTAAGGACGAGCCGCCGGTGGTGGTCGACTGGCTGCCGTGGAGCCACACTTTCGGCAGCAACCACAACTTCAATCTGGTGCTGATGAACGGCGGTTCGCTCTATATCGACGACGGCAATCCGACGCCGCCGGGCGTGCCGAAAACCGCGCGCAATCTGCGCGACATCGCGCCGACGATTTATTTCAATGTGCCGAAAGGCTACGAGGCGCTGGTCGCGCATTTCCGCGCCGACAAACAGTTGCGGACGAACTTCTTCAGCCGGCTGAAGGTGCTGTTCTATGCCGGCGCCAGCCTGAACCAGACAACCTGGGACGAACTGACCGAACTTTCGGTGGCGACCACCGGCGAGCGCGTTATCTTTCTGTCGTCGCTCGGCTCGACCGAGACGGCGCCGTCGGCGCTGGCCTGCACCTGGGACGCGGATCGTGCCGGCAATATCGGCGTGCCCTTCCCCGGCGTTGAACTCAAGCTGGTGCCGAACGAGGGCAAACTGGAAGCGCGCTTGCGCGGCCCGCTGATCACGCCGGGCTACTGGCGTCAGGAGCAACACACGCGCGATGCTTTCGACGATGAAGGCTTCTACAAGATCGGCGATGCGCTGAAATTCGCCGACGCCGGCGACCCGGGCAAAGGCCTGCTGTTCGACGGCCGCATCGCCGAGGACTTCAAGCTGACCTCCGGCACCTGGGTCAGCGTCGGGCCGCTACGCGCCCGCTTCGTCGACTTCTTTGCGCCTTACGTGCGCGACGTGGTGTTTGCCGGCGCCGACCGGGACGATGTCGCGGCCCTCATTTTTCCGGATATCGAGGCCTGCCGCAAACTGGCGGGGCTTGGCCCCGACGCTCCCGCCGCCGCGATTGTCGAAGCGCCGGCGGTGCGCGCGAAATTCGCCGAGATGCTGCGCGCATTCGCCGCCGGTCAGGGATCGTCGATGCGCGTGATGCGGGCGATCCTGATGGCCGAGCCGCCGTCGCTGGACAAAGCCGAGATGACCGACAAAGGCTCGATCAACCAGCGCGCCGTGCTGCAAAGCCGCGCCGATTTCGTCGCGCAGCTTTACGCCAGCCCCTTGTCCGAAGCAGTGATTGCCATTTGAACATGAACGCCGAACCCGCCCGCGCCGCCCCGACCGAATCCACGCCGCTGCGTCCGACCGCGCTCGGGCCGCAGGATGTCATTGTCGAAAAGCGCGCCGATGGCTGCCTGCTGCTGCGGTCGCCCGAGACGCTCGGACCCTATCCGGCGAAAATCACCGCACGGCTGGTGCATTGGGCGACGCAGACGCCCGATGCGGTTCTGTTCGCGCAGCGCGATCAATCCGGCGCAAAGACTGGAACTTGGCGCAAGGTCACCTATGCACAGGCGCTGCAACAGGCCCGCGCCATCGGCCAGGCCTTGCTGGACCGCAAGCTGTCGCCGGACCGGCCGATCGCGATCCTGTCCGGCAACGATATCGAGCATGCACTGCTGGCGCTCGGCGCGCTCTATGCCGGCGTGCCTTATGCGCCGATCTCACCGGCCTATTCGCTGGTCTCCAACGATCTGGCGCGGCTGCGTTCGATCTTCGAATTGATGACGCCCGGACTGGTATTCGCCGCCGATGGCGACGCCTTCGGCCGTGCGATCCAGGCTGTCGTGCCGGCCGATGTCGACGTCGTGGTGACGCGCCATCCGCCCGCCGGCCGCGCCGCGACTTTGTTCACGGACCTCGCAGCCGCGCCGGCCGAGGCAATCGACGCCGCTCACGACGCGGTCGGTCCCGACACCATCGCCAAATTCCTGTTCACCTCCGGTTCGACCGGCGTGCCGAAATGCGTCATCAACACCCAGCGCATGTGGTGCGCCAACCAGGTGATGCTGCGCCAGGCGATTGCCTATTTCGCCGACGAACCGCCGGTCATCCTCGACTGGGCGCCGTGGCACCACACCGCCGGCGGCAATCACGATGTCGGGCTGGTGCTGTTCAACGGCGGCACCTTCTATATCGACGGCGGCAAGCCGATGCCGGGCGCGATCGAGGAAACCGTGCGCAATCTGCGCGAAATCGCGCCGACCTGGTATTTCAACGTGCCCAAGGGTTACGAGGCGCTGCTGCCTTTCCTGCGCAGCGACAAGGACTTGCGCGAGAAATTTTTCAGCCGCGTCAAGATGCTGTGGTTTGCCGGCGCGGCTCTGGCGCAGCATGTGTTCGACGAGGTTCAGGCGCTGGCGGTAGACGCCTGCGGCGAGCGCATTTTATTCTCGACCGGATTCGGCTCCACCGAGACCGCGCCCTTCGCGCTGGCGCGCACCTGGCCGACCGACAACGCCACCAATATGGGCCTGCCCGCCGCCGGCATGGAGCTGAAGCTGGTGCCGAACGAAGGCAAGCTGGAGGCGCGCGTGCGTGGGCCCAACATCACGCCGGGCTACTGGCGGCAGCCTGAATATACAGCGCAGGCCTTCGACGACGAAGGCTTCTACAAGCTCGGCGACGCCTTCAAATTCGCCGACCCGAACGATCCCAAGCAAGGCCTGCTGTTCGACGGCCGTATCGCCGAGAACTTCAAGCTCGCCACCGGAACCTGGGTGCATGTCGGCCCATTGCGCGCGCAATTCATCGATCATTGCGCGCCTTATGTGCGCGACGTCGTCGTCGCCGGCGAGGGCTGCGACGATATCGCGGTGCTGGTGTTCCCGCATATCGACGCCTGCCGCGCGCTCTGCACCGGGCTTGCTCCCGACGCGGGCGCCGAGGCCATCGTCACCGACGCGAGTTTGCATGCGCATTTCACCGCACTGATGGAAACGATGGCGCGCGGCAGCACCGGCTCGTCGACCAAGATCTGCCGCGCACTGCTGATGGCCGAGCCGCCATCGCTCGACGGAGCGGAAATGACCGACAAAGGCTCGATCAACCAGCGCGCCGTACTGACCAACCGCGCGGAGTTGGTCGACGAAGTCTACGCCGACGCGCCCTCGCCGCGCGTGATCCGAATCAAGGAGTGACGCCGTGACCGCAGCAACCCATGGCGGCCTGGCCGCGACCTTCAGCAACGCCTATCTGATCGACGGCATGCGCACGCCCTTCGTCGATTACAACGGCGCGCTGGCGTCGGTGTCGCCGATCGATCTCGGCATCAAGGCGGCGCGCGCCGTCTTCGCCAAGACCGGCATTTCGCCGCAAGACGTCGGCACCGTGGTCGCCGGCAACATGGCGCAGGCGAGCTTCGACGCCTACATGCTGCCGCGCCACATCGGGCTTTACGCGGGCGTGCCGCAGGAAACGCCGGCCCATCTGGTGCAACGCGTGTGCGGCACCGGCATCGAGGTGCTGGCGCAAGCGTCCGACACCGTATCGCTCGGCCGCGCCGAGCTGGCGCTGTGCGTCGGCACGGAGAGCATGAGCCGCAATCCGGTCGCGTCCTATACCAGCCGGGGCGGCTTCCGCATGGGTCAGGTCGAGTTCAAGGATTTTCTCTGGGAGGCGCTGCTCGATCCGGCCTGCGGCATCGGCATGGGCGACACCGCCGAGAACCTGGCACGGCAATATCAGATCACGCGGCCGGAGGTGGACGCATTCGCGGCGCGGTCCTTCGCGCGCGCAGTCAAGGCGCAGCAGAGCGGTTTTCTCACCGGCGAGATCGTGCCGGTTGGGAGCGAGCGCTTCGCCATCGACGGGCTGAAGGATCGCGGCATCCGCATCAAGGATGAAGTCTCCGCCGACAGCCACGTTCGCGCCTCGACACAAGAGCAGCTAGCCAAGATCAAGCCCGCCTTCGGCGGCGTGCAGACCGGCGGCAATTCCTCGGCCATCGTCGATGGCGCGGCGGCGATCCTGGTCGGCAGCGCCGACTACGCCCGCAAGCTCGGCAAGACGCCATTGGCGCGCATTGTCGCGAGCGCCGCGGTCGGCGTGCGGCCGGACATCATGGGCATCGGCCCGGTTCCGGCGATCAAGGCGGTGCTGGAGCGCGCCGGCGTGCGGCTTGAAGACATCGGCCGTTTCGAGATCAACGAGGCCTTCGGCGCGCAGGCGATGGCTTGCGCGCGCGAACTCGGCTTCGATGAGGACAAACTGAACGTCAATGGCGGAGCGATCGCCATCGGCCATCCGTTAGGGGCCACCGGCATTCGCCTGACGCTGACTTTGGCGCGCGAACTCAAAGCCGCGAACCTGCGCTATGGTATCGCCTCCGCCTGTATCGGCGGCGGCCAGGGCATTGCCATGCTGATCGAGAACGTCACTTTCAAAGGAAACTGAGCGATGGAAATCAAGGGACAGGCGGCCATCGTCACCGGCGGCGCATCGGGCCTCGGCGCCGCCACCGCGCGCGCGCTGGCCGCGGCCGGCGCCAAAGTCGCGGTGTTCGATCTCAACGAAGCCGGCGCGGCGAGCGTTGCCAAGGATATCGGCGGCATCGGGATCGGGTGCGATGTGTCCTCCGCCGATGGCGCGAAAGCCGGAATCGAGAAGGCCAAGGCGGCCCATGGCGCGGCCCGCGTTCTGGTCAACTGTGCCGGCATCGGTCCGGCCAAGCGCATCGTCGGCCGCGACGGCCCGATGCCGCTGGAAGATTTCGAGCGTGTCATCCGCGTCAACCTGATCGGCACTTTCAACATGATGCGACTCGCCGCCGCCGACATGCAGGCGGTCGAGCCTTTCGCCGATGGCGAACGCGGCGTGATCGTATCGACCGCCTCGATCGCCGCTTTCGAAGGCCAAGTCGGCCAGTCGGCTTATGCCTCGTCAAAAGGCGGTGTCGCCGCGCTGACCTTGCCGGCGGCGCGCGAATTCGCGCAGTTCGGCATTCGCGTGCTTGCGATCGCGCCCGGCATTTTTGCCACGCCGATGCTGACCGGGCTGCCGCAGGAAAGCCAGGACTCGCTCGGCGCCTCGGTGCCGTTCCCCAAGCGCCTCGGCCGCCCGAGCGAATACGCCGCGCTGGTGCTGCATTGCGTGCATAACGGCTATCTCAACGGCGAGGTGATCCGGGTCGACGGCGCCCTGCGCATGGCGCCGCGCTAGGTCGCGTGGTGCCGCATGGCGAGCGAGTCGGAACAGATCGTCGGCCTGTATGAGCGCCTCGCGCTCGAATGGGCCGGTGACCGCGGCCGGCCGGGCCGCTTTATTGAGAAAGACTGGCTCGATCGCTTTACCGCGACGATACCGGCCGGCGGCACAATCCTCGATCTCGGATGCGGCTTCGGCAAGCCGATGGCCGCCTACCTGCTCACCCGGGGCTTCAAGGTTTGCGGCGTCGATTCCTCGCCGACGATGATATCGATGTGCCGGCAGGAATTTCCCGCGGGCGAATGGCTGGTCGCGGACATGCGCGCGCTCGACCTACGGCGGCGCTTCGCCGGAATCATGGCGTGGGACAGCTTCTTTCACCTCAGCTTTGACGACCAACGAAATATGTTTCCGGTCTTTGCCGCGCTCGCCGCGCCGGGCGCGCCGCTGCTGTTCACCAGCGGACCGCGACATGGCGAAGCCATCGGCGAACTGCGCGGCGAGGCGCTCTATCACGCCAGCCTCGACCCCGAAGAATACAGCGACTTGCTGGCTGCGAACGGCTTCGTCGTGGTAGATGAGAAGATGGAAGACCCCGATTGCGGCGGGCATTCCGTTTGGCTGACGCGCCGCGCCGCGACATTGGACTGAGACATTATGCTGACCAACACCCGCGCTGTCCGTATCGAATGGGGCGACTGCGACCCCGCCGGCATTATTTTTTTTCCGAACTATTTCCGCATTTTTGACCATTCCACCGCCATGCTGTTCGAGGCGGCGCTCGGCATGACCAAATTCGAGATGTTCAAGCGGCTGGAATTCACCGGCTGGCCGCTGGTGCGCACGCAGGCCAAATTCATCAAGCCGACCCGCTTCGGCGACGACGTCACCGTGGAGAGCAAGATCAGCTTCGGCCGCTCCAGCTTCGAGGTCGACCACAAACTGAGCCGTAACGGCGACCTGTGCGCGGAATGCGCGGAAAAGCGCGTCTGGACCGTGCGCGACGCTGACGGGCGTCTCAAGTCACACCCGCTGCCGGAGGCGGTGCTGGAAAAATTTCGGGCGTAGCCGCGTAGCCCTGCCTACTCGAACCCGGTTTGCAACTTCTTCAAAATCTGGAGGAACCGCTTGCGGTCGCGCAGGCCGATGATCTTGTCCAGATTGCGCTCGTGCCGGCGGGCGCAGCGCATCATCGTCGACAAGGTCTTCTTGCCGTCGCTGGTCACGTTCAGACAATAGGCGCGTCTGTCATGATTGAGGCGCTTGCGCTCGACCAACCCGCGCCGCACCAGGTCTTCGACCACCGGGGTGAGGCTTGATTTGTCACGCCCGGCCGCCTGGCTGAGTTCGGTCTGGCTGATGCCGGGGTTGCGCGCGATCAGGGTCAGGGTTGCGAACCGGCCGGGGCTCTCGCCGATCTCCAGCGACTGGCGAGAAAACGCCTGGAAGGTCGCCTCCTGCGCCATGCGCAGATTGAAGCCGATCCAGGTCGCCAACGGCCCGAAATTTATCGATTCCACGCTGGTCGCGCCGTTCTTGCCGCGCCGCACCCGGCTGCCAGTGCCGCCCCTTACGCCCACTTTTCACTCCCAGCGCTTCGGTTGCTTGATCGCCGCCGCGGCGGTCAAGCTTATAGTTTGATATCAAACCATATACTTCTCTTTACAAGCGCGACAACATGCGGCTGAATAATAAAAAAGTTGGCGATGCAACCAATCAAGCAAACCAACCAATCAACCGAGGGAGAGAAATCGATGAAAGCCCGTATCGCTGCCTGCGTTTCCGCGCTCGCCGTTTCTACGCTCGCTTTGGCCGGCCTGATCGGCACGGCGCCGGCCAGTTTCGCCCAGGACAAGACCTTCGAGCTCAAGCTGTCGCACTGGGTGCCGCCGTCGCATCCGCTGCAGAAGGCGCTGGAACTATGGGGCGCCTCGGTCGAGAAAGATTCCGGCGGCACCATCAAGTACAACGTTTATCCGGCTCAGCAGCTCGGCAAGGCCTTCGACCATTACGACATGGCGCGCGACGGCATCGCCGATCTCACCTACATCAATCCCGGCTATCAGCCCGGCCGCTTCCCGATCATCGGCGCCGGCGAACTGCCGTTCCTGATCGCCAACGGCAAGGCCGGCTCGCAGGCGCTCGACGCCTGGTACCGGAAATATGCCGACAAGGAGATGAAGGACGCCAAGTTCTGTCTCGCCTTCGTCCACGATCCGGGCACGTTCCACTCCAAGGCCAAGAAGATCATGGTGCCGGCCGACATCAAGGGCATGAAGATCAGGCCCGCGCATGCCACCATGGCGACCTTCGTGACCCAGCTCGGCGGCACCAACGTGCAGTCCAGCGCGCCGGAAGTCCGCGACATTCTCGAGAAGGGCGTCGCCGACGCGGTGACCTTCCCGTGGGGCTCGATCCCGCTGTTCGGAATCGACAAGGTCACCAAATATCACATGGAAGTGCCGCTCTATGTGACCACCTTCGCCTTTGTCTTCAACAAGGACAAATACAACCAGATGTCGGCGGCGCAGAAGAAGGTGATCGACAATCACTGCACCAACGACTGGGCGTTGAAGGTGGCGTCGAACTGGGCCGACTTCGAGCACGCCGGCGTCGGCAAGCTCAAGGCCGACACCGCGCACGAGGTCTACACCATCACGCCGGCGCAACTGGCCGAGTGGAAGACCGCGGCGCAGCCGTTGGAAAAGACCTGGGCCGACAACGTCAAGAAGGCCGGCGGCGACGGCGAGGCCATCATGAAAGAGCTCAAGGCCGAACTCGCCAAGTTTAAAGCAGCCTATTGATGAATGACGAAGTGGCCGGGCGCAGTCGCATCGATTGGTTCATCGATGCCATCGAGGTGACGGCGGCGGGGTTTCTCGCCGTCGTCACCGCGCTCACCTTCGTCTCGGTGCTGCTGCGCTACTTCTTTGCCTGGTCGATCCCCGATGCCTACGACTTCACCCGCCTGCTGCTCGGCATCGTCATCTTCTGGGGCATGGCGGTGGCGAGCTATCGCGGCGACCACATCACCGTCGATCTGCTGTGGGGCGCGCTGCCCCCGGTCCTGCAACGCGCACTGGACGTGTTCGCCGCGCTGGTGACGCTGGTGGCGATCGCCGCCTTCACCTGGATGTTCGCCGACAAGGTGCTCGGCACCCGCGCCGACAATGTCGGCACCTTCGATCTTCGCCAGCCGGTCTGGATCTATTATGCCGTCGCCTGGATCGGCCTCGGCTCCGCCGTGCTGCTGCTGGTGCTGCGTACGTTCCGCCTGGTGTTCCGGCCGGAAACGCTCGCGCGATCGGCCGAGCCGCACGGAGTGGAATAGACCATGAGCACCGACGCGACCGCGATTGTCGGATTCATTACGCTGTTCGTGCTGATGATGCTGCGCGTGCCGGTCGGCATCGCCATGGGCCTCGTTGGCGTGCTCGGCTTCGGCTACCTGATCGGCGATATCGGCCCTGCCATGAAGCTTCTGGCGCAGTCGCCGATCCGCACCGCGACAGACGCCGAATTCGCCGTGATTCCGCTGTTCCTGCTGATGGGCGCCTTCGCCTCGGCCTCCGGCATGAGCCGCGAACTGTTCCGCGCCGCGAATACGTTCCTCGGCCACTTTCGCGGCGGGCTCGGCATCGCCACCATCGCCGCCTGCGGCGGCTTTGCCGCGATCTGCGGCTCATCGGTCGCTACCGCTGCGACCTTCTCCAAGGTCGCCTATCCGGAGATGCGCGCGCACGGTTATCCGCAGAGCTTCGCCACCGGCGTGATCGCGGCCGGCGGCTCGCTCGGCATCATGATCCCGCCGTCGACCGTGCTCGCGGTCTACGGGCTGATCACCGAGCAGGACATCGGCAAGCTGTTCATCGCCGGCATCATTCCCGGCATTCTGGCGGTCGGCATGTACATCGCCACCATCAACATCATCGCCCTCCTGCGCCCGAAATTCCTGCCCTCTGCGCCGCCTCATTCCTGGTCCGAGCGGCTCGACGCGCTGCGCGGCATCTGGGCGGTGGTGCTGCTGTTCATTTTCATCATCGGCGGACTTTACGGCGGCCTGTTCACCGCGACCGAAGCCGCCGGCATGGGCGCGGCCGGCGCCTTCATCATCTCGGTGCTGCGCCAGAAACTGTCGCGCGCGGAGTTCTGGAAGGCGCTGATCGAGTCGCTGCGCACCACCGCCTCGGTGTTCACCATCCTGATCGGCGCGCTTATTTTTGGCTATTTCCTGACCATCACCCAGACACCGCAGAAGATCACCGAATTCCTCACCGGCCTTGGGCTCGGCCCGCACGGCGTGCTGACGCTGATCATGCTGATGTATCTCGTGCTCGGCTGCGTCATGGACGCCATGGCGATGATCATCCTGACCATCCCCATCGTATTCCCGGTGATCAAGGCGCTCGGCTTCGATCCGATATGGTTCGGCGTCATCATCGTGATGACGGTGGAGCTGGGCCTGATCCATCCGCCGGTCGGGATGAACGTCTTCGTCATCAAGAGCGTGATCAAGGACGTCAATCTGTCGACGATTTTCTACGGCGTGATGCCGTTCGTGCTGACCGATATCCTGCGGCTCGCCATCCTGATCGCCTTTCCGATTTTGGCGCTCTGGCTGCCCTCGCATATGTAACCTGGTTTCGTTCTATTGTTTCTTGTCACGGCTCATAGGATTCGCGCGTGTACACAGCAGGTACGGCTTTTCTCGAGGCTCTCAAGGAGGCCGGCGTCTCCTATATTTTCGCCAATCTCGGCAGCGACCATCCGGCCATTGTCGAATCGGTCGCCGAGGGCAAGGCGAGCGGGCGCGGATTCCCGGCCATGCTGACCTGCCCGAACGAAATGGTGGCGCTCTCCGCGGCGCATGGCTACGCCCAGGTGAGCGGGCAAGCGCAGGCGGTGATCGTCCATGTCGAGTGCGGCACCCAGGCGCTCGGCGGTGCCGTGCATAACGCGCTGCGCGGCCGCGTGCCGGTACTGATTTTCGCCGGCGCCACGCCCTATACGCAGGAAGGCGAACTCAAAGGGTCGCGCAACGAATGGATTCAATGGATCCAGGACATCGCCGACCAGCGCGGCATCGTCCGCAATTATGTGAAGTTCGATTACGAATTCCGCACCGGCCGCAACATCAAGCAGGTGACGCACCGGGCGCTGCAACTGGCCAGGAGCGATCCGAAGGGCCCGGTCTATCTCGTCGGCGCCCGCGAGGTGATGGAAGAGGACGCCACGCCCGTCGCCATCGACATGGCGCAATGGCCGGCGATCGCGCCCTTGCCGCTGCGCGCGAACGACGCCGGCGAACTGGCGCAGGCGCTCAACGGCGCCAAGCGGCCGCTGGTGGTGACCAGCGCGGTCGGCCGCAATCCGGCCGCCGTCGGCGAACTTATCAAACTTTGCCAGCGTCTCGGCATCGCCGTGCTGGAGCAATCGCCGGTCTGCATGAACTATCCGGCCGAAGACGCGCTCTATATGGGCAACCGCTGGAGCGAGCCATACCAGGAGCCGGTCCTGGCCGAGGCCGATGTGGTGCTGGTGCTCGACAGCGACGCGCCCTGGGTGCCGGCGATCAGCAAGCCCGCAGCCGACGCAAGAATCTTTCATATCGATGTCGATCCGCTCAAGCTCGATATCCCGCTCTGGTACTTCAAGGCGCAGCGCGTGTTTCAGGCCGATTGCGCCACCGCGCTGGCCCAGGTGAACGCCGCGCTGGACGGCATGACCATCGACGCCGCCAAAGCCGATGAGCGCAAGGCGCATTACGGCAAGATGCACGAGGCGCTCGCCGCGCAATGGCTTGAGCGCGAGCAGCCGAACAGCGCGATGATCACGCCGGAATATTTCACCGCCTGCTTGCGCAAGCATATCGACGACAACACGACCATCCTCTCCGAAACGATCACCAACTACCCGACCATCGCCAACCATCTGCGGCCGTCGCGGCCGGGATCATATTTCCTCAGCGGCGGCTCCTCGCTCGGCTGGCATGGCGGCGCCGCGATCGGCGCCAAGCTCGCCTGCCCGGACAAGACGGTGATCGCGCTTTCCGGCGACGGCTCCTACATGTTCTCGGTGCCGTCCTCGGTACATTGGATGGCGCGCCGGTACGAAACGCCTTTCCTCCAGGTCATCTACAACAATGGCGGCTGGCGCTCGCCGAAGATGTCGACCCTGGCGGTCCATCCCAACGGCTATGCCAGCCGCGCCAACGCGATCGGCGTCGAGTTCGATCCGGCGCCCGACCACGCCGCGATTGCCGCCGCGGCAGGCGGCGCCTATGCGCGCAGACTGGAGCGGCCGGACGAAGTTGAAGCAGCGATCGCTGAAGCATTGAGAGTGGTGCGCGAGGAGAAGCGTTGCGCGGTGCTCGACGTTCGCGTACCGCATCTTTAAGACCGGATTTGAGACCGGACATGAGACCCTGCGCCGCAGTCCGGCGGCAAGCCAAGCAATATAGATTAAACCCAAACGAGGGAGGATGACATGAACGTATCGCTTCTGATCAATGGCGCCGATGTGACGGCGCTCGACAACACGACCTTCGACCGTCTCGATCCGTTCACCGGCAGCGTCGCCAGCACATCGCCGGCCGGCAAGGTCGCCGACGTCAACGCCGCCTGCGACGCCGCCGCCGCCGCGTTTCCGGCCTGGTCGGAGACCGGCCCGAACGAACGGCGCAAGCTGCTGCTGAAGGCGGCCGACCTGCTGGAAGCCAAAACGCCGGAATTCATCAAGCTGACCATGGAAGAAACCGGCGCGACCGGGCCGTGGTCCGGTTTCAACGTGATGTTCGCCGCCAAGATCCTGCGCGAAGCCGCGTGCATGACCACGATGATTCACGGCGAGGTCATTCCCTCCGACAAGCCCGGCTGCTTCTCGATGGGCATCCGCCAGCCGGCCGGCGTCTGTGTCGGCATGGCGCCGTGGAATGCGCCGGTCATTCTCGGCGTGCGCGCGGTGGCGATGCCGCTGGCCTGCGGCAACACCGTGGTGATGAAGGCATCGGAAACCTGCCCCGCCACGCATATGCTGATCGGCAAGGTGTTGCAGGAAGCCGGCCTGCCGAAGGGCGTCATCAATATCGTGACGCATGCGCGTGAGGACGCGCCGCAGGTCGTCGAAGCGCTGATCGCGCATCCCGCCGTGCGCCGCATCAACTTCACCGGATCGAGCCATGTCGGCCGCATCGTCGCGCAGACGGCGGCAAAATATCTCAAGCCTGTGCTGCTCGAACTCGGCGGCAAGGCGCCGTTGCTGGTGCTCGACGATGCCCACATCGACGACGCCGTCGATGCAGCGGCGTTCGGCGCCTTCATGCACATGGGTCAGATCTGCATGTCGACCGAGCGCATCATCGTCGACAACAAGATTGCCGACGCCTTCGTGGATAAGCTCGCCGCCAAGGCGAACGGCCTGCCCTACGGCGATCCGCGCGGCAAGGTCGTGCTCGGCTCGCTGGTCAGCGCACATTCCGCCGACCGCATGCAGGTATTGCTCGACGACGCGGTCAAGCAGGGCGCCAAGCTGGTCGCCGGCGGCAAGCGCAGCGGCACGGTCTGGTCCGCCACGCTGCTCGATCACGTCAACCCGCAGATGAAAATCTATCGGGAAGAATCCTTCGGCCCGGTGAAGAGCATCATCCGCGTCGATGGCGACGATGAGGCCGTCAGCATCGCCAACGACACCGAGTATGGTCTGTCGTCCGCGGTGTTCAGCCAGAACATCCAGCGCGCGATGGGCATCGCCAAGCGCATCAAGGCCGGCATCTGTCACATCAACGGACCGACCGTGAACGACGAGCCGCAGATGCCGTTCGGCGGCACCAAGGATTCCGGCTATGGCCGTTTCGGCGGCACCGCCGCGATCGCCGAGTTCACGGAGCTGCGCTGGATCACCATCGAAAGCCACCAGCACTACCCATTCTGAGATACGGGCATTTACCCACGCAGATCAGGCTCGCCGCGCGCGCATAGCGCGGCGAGCCTTGCTTGTAAGGCCTTCTCCCGTCGCGTAAAACACCCGCGAAAATAAGCATCCGCAGCCGATTGCGCGGATTTCCGGGGATGAAATAAATGGCCGCGACACCGACGACCGGGCCACGGCCGGCTATCGCCGCCGAGGCTTTCCTCCGCGCGCTGGCCGATCACGGCACCGATTACTTCTTTGCCAACCCCGGCACCGACTTCCCGCCGATCGTCGAAGCCTTCAGCCGCGCCAAAAAGACAAATGCCAAGGTGCCGATGCCGGTGCTGGTGCCGCATGAAAATCTCGCGGTCGCCATGGCGCATGGCGCCTATCTGATGAACGGCCGCCCGCAGGCGGTGATGGTGCATGTCAATGTCGGCACCGCCAACACCATCAACAACCTCACCAACCTGTCGCGCGACCGCGTACCGCTCATCCTCGCCGCCGGCCGCACGCCGATCACCGAGAAAGGCTCGTTCGGCTCACGGTCGCGGCCGATCCACTGGGCGCAGGAAATGTTCGACCAGGCCGGCATGGTGCGCGAACTGGTGAAGTGGGATTACGAATTGCGCAACGCCGGTCAGGTCGGTGACGTGGTGGCGCGCTCGGTCGAAGTGGCGATGGCGCATCCGCGCGGACCCATTTACCTCGTGCTGCCGCGCGAGCCGTTGTCGGCGCCGGTCGCGGAGCCGATAGCGCCGATCAAGCCGCGCAGCGCGGCGCAGCGCGCTTTTCCCGATCCGAAGACTATCGCCACTCTGGCCGAATGGATCGCCGGCGCCGAGCGACCGCTGATCATCACCTCGGTATTGCCGGCCGACGCGGTGCGGACATTGAGCGCGCTCGCCGAGCGCTGCGCCATTCCCGTCATCACCCACAATCCGCGCAGCGTCTGCCTGCCGTCCAGCCATGCGATGCATTTCGGCTATGAGCCGGGCACGCTTCTGGCCGACGCCGATCTGGTGATTTCGCTGGAATCCGACGTGCCGTGGATTCCGCATCTGCAACAGCCGGCGGCCGGGGCGCGCATCGTCCATATCGGCGAAGACCCCTTCTTCGTGCGCTACCCGATGCGCTCGTTTCCGAGTGATCTCGCGGTGCAGGCCGGCGTCGTCAACACGCTGGAAGCGCTGGTCGACGCGGTCGAGCCGCGTATGCAGATGGCAGAACCGCGCATTGCCGCGCGCCGCGCGCGCCTCGCCGAGCGCATGCGCACCCGGCGCGCGCAACTGGTGAAGGATTCGGTCGCGGGCGAGGGCATTTCCCCTGCATACCTGTCGCGTGCCATCTTCGAGGCGGTCGGCGAGGACGCCGTCATCTTCAACGAATATCCGTTGCGCGCCGACCACTGCCCGCGCGAGAAGCCCGGCACGCTGTTCGCGCTCGGACCGGCCGGCGGCCTCGGCTGGGGCCTGGGCGCGGCGCTCGGCGCCAAGCTCGCGGCGCCCGACAAGCTCATCGTCGCGACGCTCGGCGACGGCGCCTACATGTTCTCCAATCCCACGGTCGGCCACTGGGTCGCGCAGAAGCACAACCTGCCGATCCTCACCATTGTCTTCAACAACAGCCGCTATGGCGCCGTGCGCAACTCGACTTTGGCCATGTTCAAGGACGGCGTCTCCGGCGAGAACGACGGCCGCGATCTGGCCGACCTCGATCCGGCGCCACCCTATGACGAAATGGCGAAGGCGCAGGGTGCGCACGCCGAACGTGTGGAAAAGGCCGCCGATCTGCCTGGCGCGCTGGCGCGCGCCCGCGATGCCGTGGTGAACGACAAGCGACAGGCGCTACTCAACGTCATTACGCCCTATTAGTCGCTGGCCGCGGCGCATTCAACGCGATAACAAGCCTCGAAGACAGTCACGGAGAGTTTCATGCGCATCGACGCCTATACCCATTTCATGCCGAGCCGGATGTTCAAGATTCTGGTCGATAGCGGCTATCCGGACATCGGCAAGCGCATGCGCGAAGTTCCGTGCATCCACGATCTCGACATCCGCAAGAAGGTGGTCGACACCTTCCCCGACTACGCGCAGATTCTGTCCTTCGCGATGCCGCCGCTGGAAGTATTCGCAAAAGGCGACGGCGCCAAGGTCGAGGAATATGCCAGGCTGATCAATGACGAACTGGCGGAAATCATCGCCAAGGACAAAGGCCATTTCCCCGGCTGGGTGGCGCAAGGCGCGCTCGGCGCTCCTGACGCCGGCGTTGCCGAGGCGCAGCGCGCAATCAAGAACGGCGCGCTCGGCGTGCAGATCTACACCAACGTCGCCGGCAAACCGCTCGACGATCCCGCGTTCGAGCCGTTCTTCGCCGCGATGGAAAAGCTGGACAAGCCGATCTGGCTGCACCCGGCACGCAACGCCAGCGTCCCCGACTACGCCAGCGAGAAGACATCGAAGTATGAGATCTGGTGGACCTTCGGCTGGTCCTATGAGACCGCCGCGGCAATGGCGCGGCTGGTGTTCTCCAAGCTTATGGACAAGTACCCGAAGCTCAAGATCATCACCCACCACTTCGGCGGCATCGTGCCGATGCTGGAAGGCCGCATCGGCCCCGGCTGGGATCAACTCGGTTCGCGCACGTCCGGTGAGGACCTCGGCAAGCTGCTCACCGAGCTGAAGAAGCGGCCGCTCGATTACTTCAAGCACTCGTTCTACGCCGACACCGCGACCTTCTCGTCGGAAGCCGGCATGACGATGGGTCTGTCGTTCTACGATCACGACAAGATCGTGTTCGCGTCCGACTGCCCGTTCGATCCGGAGAAGGGCACGATGTACACGCGCGACGCGCTGCGTTTCCTCGAAGCCGCCAATATTTCGAAGGCCGAGCGGGAAGCGATCGCGCACGGCAATCTCGAACGCATCACCGGCACGAAGCTCGTTTAATTAAGAAGAAGAAATGACCGATCGACGACCTGTCGTTATCGCCGGCGCCGGCCCGACCGGCCTGATGTGCGCGCTCGCCCTGCGCAAACAAGGCATCCCCGTCGTCCTGTTCGAAGCGGAACCGGCGCTGACGCATGACCTGCGCGCCGGCTCGTTTCATCCGCCGACTTTGGAGATGATGGCGCCCTACGGCATCACCGAGAAGATGCACGAGGCCGGCCTCAAGGTGCGGCACTGGCAAATCCGCAACCGGCCCGGCGATCTGGTCGCCGAGTTCGATCTCGGCCTGCTCAAGGACGTGACGCCATTTCCGTATCGCCTGCATCTCGAGCAGCACCGGCTGACACCGATCCAGCTCGAGATTCTGCGGCGCGACAAGGACGTCGAGATCAATTTCGGCCATACGCTGAAAGGCTTCACGCAAAGTAGCGATGGCGTCACGGTGACATTCGGCACCAG
>JAUSBQ010000209.1 GCA_030651965.1 Pseudolabrys sp.
ATGAATGATGTGAAGTCGGCCTTCTCAAATGCGACGATACTGAACGGAGAGCGCGCCAGATTCGAAATAGCTGGCGGCAAGTATCGGCTCATCGTCGCATTCAAATTCGGCAAAAGCAAAATTGCGTTCGTTAAATTCGTAGGGACGCACGCTGAGTATGATGCAGTTGATGCTTTGACTGTGTCGCAGTTTTAGGAGGTGACCATGAATATCCGTCCAATCCGTACAGACGCCGATCATCGGGCAGCCCTGAAAGAAATTGAACTGCTGTGGAACGCGCCGGAAGGTAGCGAAGATGGCGACAAGCTCGATATCCTGGTTACGCTTGTTGAAAAATTTGAAGAAGGCCGATGGCCTGTCGAACATGCGCAATGGGACCCCGTGGATGTGCTCCAATACGCGATCGATGAGATGGGGCACACTCAAGCGGAGCTATCAAAAATCTTGAATTCGCGCTCCCGGGCATCAGAGATTCTAAGCCGCGGCAGGATGCTGACTGTTGAAATGATACGAGACATCAGCGAGGCATGGAAAATCCCGTCGGACCTTCTCATTAAACCTTATAAGGCAACGGCCGCTGCCTGAGTCTGCCCCGCTGCGGCTTTAGCCGTCCGATTTGGCACAATTCCATCATGGTCAAATCGCCGACTGAAGGAGAGTCTGTGATGGCCAAGAACAGAATGGAAAAGAAAGACCTGAAAACGGACGACCTGGAAATCATGCGCGGCAGCGGCAATGTATTCCGCGACCTCGGGCGGCCCAATGCCGACCTTGAACAGGCCCGCGCCATGCTTGCGGCCCGGATCGTCAAGGCGCTGGATAAGAAAAAGCTAACCGCGCGTGCCGCCGAGAAGCTTACGGGCGTGGCGCATACCGACCTGTCCCGCATCCGCAACGCCAAGCTGGAGCGCTTCACGCTCGACCGCATGATCACGATCCTCGGAAAACTCGATCAGGACGTGGAAGTCAGCGTCAGTGTGGTGCCGCGCTCGGCGGCGTGAGTTCGCACCTGCGCCATCCGCCGTTGTGATCCGTCACCCTGAGGTGCCCGCCGAAGGCGGGCCTCGAAGGGCGACGGCCCTGGCATTGCCCTTAGTAGTGTTTCGGCACATTGGCCGTTCATCCTTCGAGGCTTGCGCTACGCGCTCGCACCTCAGGATGACGGGTAAAGAGGGCAGCTTGCATCACTCGCCTGTTGATGCCGTTGCCACGACCTGCGCCACCGCGCCCTGCGGCGAGACGTCAGATACCGTGCAGGGGGCGTCCGAGAATGCCCAAGAAGAGTTGTTGAGCGCCATCGCGCAGGTCGCGAGCCGCGGCCCGTTCGGCGTCGTCAGGCAGGCGGTCTGGCCGAGTTGGAATTCGCGCCCCGGCGCACGGCAGGTGCAATCGGCGGCGGCGGTCGCCCATAACGCATCAAGCGCTGCGACCAGCACGACGGCGGCAAAGGGTCCGAGCCTGTGCATGGCGCAAGCATAGCATGGAAAGGGACGCGCGGCAGCGCCTGATTATAGTCCTTGACAGCGTGACGCTGGTCCGGTAGAAAAGGCGCATTCTCCCATATTTGGATTTGCGGCTGGCGGCGCGTCGTCCGACAGCGCCTCGCGGCCTCATGGTGAGGAGCGCTCCGAAGGAGCGCGTCTCGAACCATCGCAAGTCGGCTATAGGCGACTTGCGCGGCATAAATGCCGATGTCGGGTATACCCGATATCGGATGGCCGCCCCCCATCCTTCGAGACGCCGCCTTCGGCGGCCCTCAGGATGAGGTGCGGAGCGACGCCTCGAATACCGTTGCGGCGAAAATCGCAAATCCCATCCAAAGGAATGACCATGCCCGAACCCACGCCGGAAGCATGGGAGCAAATCCGCCATGACTACGAACACACCGACCGGCCGCTCGCGCACATCTGTGACGAGCACGCGATTACGATTCCGATGCTGCGCTACCGCATGAAGAAATGGGACTGGACCAGGCGCAAGCCGTTCGTTCCGCGCCAGGGGCCGGCGGCGGTGGAGGCGGCGCAGGTAGAACAGGCGGCAGCCTTCGTGCCGCCGACCCCCACCCCGACCCTCCCCCTTTCAGGGGGAGGGAGCAGCGTGGCCGCGCCTCACCTCACCTATGCCGCGGAGGGGGAAGAAGGCTCGATCGTCCCCCGCCTGCAAAGCGCGGTCGCACGGGTGCTGCCCGCCATCGAGGCGACCATCGCGCGGCTGGCGGCGGGGCCGCATCATCCGCGCGAGATGGAACAGGCCGGCCGCACGCTGGGTGCGCTGACCCGCGCCTTGCGCGAGTTGACCGCGCTGCTCGCCCAGCACAGGGCGGAGCCCGGCAACGATGAGCCGCCGCCGCAGCAGAACATCGATGAATTCCGCCAGGAACTGTCGCGGCGGCTCAAGGGAATTATCGCCGCCCGGAGGGCAGCCATGGATCAGGAAACGTGATAGGAGCGCGGCAGACATTCATCAAAACGAATGCGCGCAATGACCCCCACCCCGACCCTCCCCCTTGCAGGGGGAGGGAGAAGAGTGGCCATGACAGGCTAATGAATATGGCTAACGACTACACCCGCGACGAAATCGAGACCGGCCGCAGACTATTCACGGTCGACTGGCAGTTTTTCGCCGCCGCCTCGTCGCCGCAATCGCTGCCGAAAATGCACGGCACCGAGATCGCCTTCGCCGGCCGCTCCAATGTCGGCAAGTCCAGCCTGATCAACGCGCTGACCGGCCGCAAGGCCCTGGCGCGCACCTCGCGCACGCCGGGCCGCACCCAGGAACTGATCTTCTTCAACGGCGGCGGCGATCTCAATCTCGTCGACATGCCGGGCTACGGCTATGCCGCCGCCGCCAAATCCAAGATCGCGGCCTGGACCTCACTGATCGAGGCCTATCTGCACGGCCGCGCCAATCTCGCGCGCGTCTATGTGCTGATCGACTCGCGGCATGGGCTGAAAGACACCGACGACGCCACCTTCAAGGTGCTCGGCGGCGCGGCGGTCAGCTACCAGATCGTGCTGACCAAGACCGACACCATCAAGCCGTCGGAACTGGAAACCCGCATCAAGGAAGTGGAAGCCGGACTGGCCAAATGGCCATCCGCCTTCCCCACCGTGCTGGCGACGTCGGGTCATGAAGGCGACGGCATTCCGCAGTTGCGGGCCGCGGTGGCGCGGCTTTTGAATGAGCGCAAACGCTAGCGCGTGATTCCACCGTTCACGCCGCGCGGACTTTCTTGGCCTCAAAAGTCGCGTGCGTGATCGAAATGCTGGTGCCTTCGGGGCCGCTGGCCGTCTCCACCTGCGCGTTGAGCTGCTTGGCCAGCGCATTGACGATGCCGGTGCCGAGCCCCTCTTTCGCCTGCGCGAACTGGCCGTCCGGCTTGCCGGAGCCGTCGTCAACGACGGAGAGCTTCCAGTCATCGCCGGAGACGTCATAGGAGACGGTGATGTGTCCGCCCTTTTTCGGGCCATTGAACGCATGCTTCAGCGAATTGATGACGAGTTCGGTGACGATCAGGCCGAAGCTCTCGGCTTCACGGCAGGCCGCGCTGCCGCCGTCGCCCAAAACCTCGATCGTGATAGCCCGGTCGTCGGCAATCATGGACCCGGCCAGCGCACCGCAGAGTTTCGATAGATACGGCTGAATTTCGATACGCCCGACGCCGGCGACATGAAGCTGCTGCTGCACCGTCGCCACCGACATGACCCTGTTGTGCGCATCTTCGAGATGCGCGCGCGCCTCGTCTGAACTCACCCGCTTTGCCTTCAGCATGATGATGCTGGCGATGATCTGCAGGCTGTTGGCGACACGGTGCCGAAGTTCATCGAGCAGAATATCCTTGTCGCGCAGCAACTCGTCCTTCTCGCTCACCAGGGCACGCATGTCGGTGACATCCTCGATGCCCAGCAGAATGGTGGTCCCGGTGCCGCCACTGTAGACGACCTGACGCGCGTTCAAGCACATCGTGCGGCGGCCCAGGCTCGGAAAATCGTGCTCGACGTCGTAGTCTTCGATCGTGCTGTGCTCGGGTATGATCTTCTCAAGCAGTGTGCGCAGCTTTGGAATGTCCCATTCGCCATCGCCCAACTCAAAAAGCAGGCGGCCTTCGGTGACGTCGGGGTCGACCTTGAAGGTGCTGTAAAAGGAGCGGCTGGCGACAATCACGCGCAGTTCCTTGTCGAGCACAACGATCGGCTCCCGCACCGTGTTCACGATCGCATGCGCGAGCGCGCAGGCGTCTTGCGTATTTTTGAAGTTGTGACCGATCATCGTTCATCTCCACGCACCCAGCCCCGTCCCGCGCTCAAGGAAGAACAGGACCCCGGACGCTGGCGCAGCCGGGGCCTCCTGGACGATCGAATGGTCGGTATGCCGCGCCGTTTCGGGCGCGCGCGAAACGTCCAGTGGTATGAAGTTAGCTTCGGGGCCACGAAAGAGTCTGTATCGAATTGACCGGGTTCCGCTGCGAAACAGCGCCAAGTGCAGGAAATATCAATTCAATTTTGATTATTTGCTCTTACGCCGCCCTTTGGTGTCGCTCGGCACCGCGGTCTCCGGCGGCTTGAGGAACGCGTCGAACCGCTCCTTGACGATGGCGTAGCACTCGCACGATGCCTTCTCGAGGCCCGGGCGATCGAGCACCTGGATCGTTCCGCGGTGGTAGCTGATCAAACCCGCATTCTGCATGGATTGCGCCGCCAGCGTCACCGACTTGCGGTTGGCGCCCAGAATGTGGGCCAGGAACTCGTGGGTATAAGTCAGCGCCTCGCCTTCCGCGCGATCGTGCATCATCAGCAGCCAGCGGCACATGCGCTCTTCGGTCGTATGCATGGTGTTGCAGGCAACGGTCTGCTGAACCTGCGACAGCAGCGTTTCCGAATAGCTGACAAACAGGTTGCGCACATGCTCGCTGTTTCTGAATTCATACTGCAACAGTTCGATCGGACAGCGAACCGTGTGGCCTACCAACTGGACGATAGACCGATTGAACGAGACGCGGCTGTACATCGCCGCGAACAGACCGAACGCGCCTTCGCGGCCGATATTGGCGGTCTCGATGGCGGCGCCGTTCTCCAGCACGGTCAGAAGCGAGAGCACAGACCCTTGCGGAAAATAGGCGTGCTTGAGCA
The DNA here is from genome assembly GCA_030651965.1 of Pseudolabrys sp. Lineage (GTDB taxonomy): Bacteria > Pseudomonadota > Alphaproteobacteria > Rhizobiales > Xanthobacteraceae > Pseudolabrys. Next base: position 5,130 of record JAUSBQ010000209.1, read on the forward strand.
GACCGCCGGCCTCGCAGACAGTGTCACCGAGCTTGAATTCGACTGCCTTGAGGTGGGGATAGATCCGCTTGCGGCTGTCGGGCTGCATTGCGTCGAGCAACTGATTGCTCATCGCCTTACCGTTATGAGGCATTGTCGTCCTAAGTCCCGGCTGTATTCAGGTATTCCAGCCGAGAAATCATACCCGGTCTGAGCAAAATTGCTCACTCACACGTCCAGATAGACCTGGCTGTTGCCGTCGCGGCGCGCATCGGCCGTGTCGATCAAGGTCCGGATCGCCGAAATCATCGCCGCCGAATGATAGGGCTTGCGCAAAAAGCGGCTCTCGGCCGGGAAATCGACCGCCGAGAGGTGCGTCCTGCCGGATACGGCGACGATCTTGATGTGGGGCCAGCGGGCCCGCACCGCATGCGCGAGCGAGACCCCATCCATGCTGCCCGACAGATTTATGCCGGTGAGCAAAACCGCAATGTCCGTGCGGCCCGCCAGGACGGTCACAGCTTCATCGGCGTCGGCGGCGTCGAGCACCACGAAGCCGGCTTCTTCCAGGATATCGATTGTCAGCAATTTCAGGAGCTGATCGTTTTCGACGATGAGAATGGCTTTGGCGGCAAGCGCACGGTTTTTCATCGCGCGCCTCGCCCGGCGACGGAAGCCGTCGCGGCATCCGGCTCGGCGGCGGCCCCGCTTGCCCGGCGGTTCCAGGCCCGCGCCATGCGCATGAAGTGCAGCCGCAAATCCGGCTGCGCAACAGCGCCGGCCAGTTGCAGGCACTCCGCCTCCAGGCGCAAGCTCTCCAACGATAACCTCTCCCAATATGCCGGCTTGACCATGGTCACCTTTCGCCCCCGGACCATCGTATGACATGCCTTCCGCTGCCCTGTCGGTGGTCCACGCCACAGACGCGAGGCGGCTCATTTGTGGCCGAAATAACGCATTGTCGGATGCCGCCCGCATCGGCTAGAACCGCCGGATTCCTCGGGACCCCATCGTGATGAACACACCCCCCAAAACCGACCCGCAAAAACCCGATCCACAAGAGCAGGCTCGCATCCTGTCGGAAGCGCTGCCGCACATGCAGCAGTACGACGAGGAAATCATCGTCGTGAAATACGGCGGCCACGCCATGGGCGACGAGAAGGCGGCGCGCGACTTCGCCCGCGATATCGTGTTGCTGGAACAGGCGGCCATCAATCCGGTCGTGGTCCACGGTGGCGGCCCGCAGATCGCGGCCATGCTCAAGAAGCTCGGCATCAAATCCGAATTCGCCGCCGGCCTGCGCGTTACCGACGAAGCCACCATCGAGATCGTCGAAATGGTGCTGGCGGGCTCGATCAACAAACAGATCGTCGGCTATATCAACGCCGCCGGCGGCAAGGCCATCGGCCTGTGCGGCAAGGACGGCAACATGGTGACGGCCAAGAAGGTCACCCGCACCGTCGTCGATCCGGATTCGATGATCGAGAAGGTGGTCGATCTCGGCTTCGTCGGCGAACCGGACAAGGTCGACCTGTTCGTGCTCAACGCCGTGCTCGGCAAGGAGATGATCCCGGTGCTGGCGCCGGTGGCGACATCGGCAGATGGTGGCACCTTCAACGTCAACGCCGACACTTTCGCAGGCGCCATTGCCGGCGCGCTCAAGGCCAAGCGCCTGCTGCTTTTGACCGACGTGCCCGGCGTGCTCGACAAGAACAAGAATCTGATCACCGACCTGTCGATCGCCGATGCGCGCCGGCTGATCGCCGACGGCACCATTTCCGGCGGCATGATCCCCAAGGTCGAGACCTGCATCTATGCGCTCGACTCGGGCGTCGAGGGCGTCGTCATCATGGACGGCAAGGTGCCGCATGCCGTTCTGCTCGAACTGATGACCGATCACGGCATCGGCACGCTGATGCACCGTTGATGCGCACGGCGGCTGCCGCAACTTTCGCGCTTGTCGTTCTGGCGGCGTCGTCGGCCCATGCCGAGCTGACCTTGTGCAACCGCACCAGCTACCGCATGGACGCGGCGATCGGCCTGGAAAAGCGCGCCAACGTCGAGACGCGCGGCTGGTTCCGCATCGAGCCGGGCCAGTGCCGCCAGGTTGTCGACACGGCCTACGATTGGGACATGGCTTACGTCCATACGCGGACGCCGCAGGTCTATGGCTCGGCGCCGCTGCCGCAGAACGGCAACGCCGATTTCTGCGTGCGCGACGGCGATTTCACGATCTCCAACGGCCGCGAATGTCCGATGAGCCAGCAGGCGCGCTTCACGCCGGCGCGGCCGACCGATGTGCCGGGGCGCGGCCCGACGATCAACCTGGCCGAGGAAGCCGACTATGACGACGCGCAGGCGCGGCTGGCCGGCATCCAGCGGCTGCTGGTGATTGCCGGCTACGACGCCAATCCGATCGACGGCGTGCAAGGCTCGAAGACGCAAGCCGCGCTGAACAAATTTCTCGCCGACCGCAAGCTGCCGGCGGACCAGGCGGCAAGCCCGACTTTCTTCGAGACCCTGATCGCGGCCGCGCAAAGCCCGGAGGGCAACGGCTTCTCCTGGTGCAACGACAGCAAGAACCCGGTGATGGCCGCGCTCGGCACGACAGAGGGCGGCACGCTGATCACGCGCGGCTGGTACCGCGTCGAGCCCGGCACCTGTCTGCGGCCCGACGTACGCGGCGGCCAGGAGAAGCTTTACAGCTACGGCGAGGCAGTCGACAGCGGCGGCCGCACGCTCAAGCGCAGCGATCTGCCGGTCTCATGGGGCGGCAACGTGGCGCTGTGCACGCGCGACGGCAAGTTCGAACTCAGCGACCAGAAGGACTGCGTGGTGCGCGGCCTCAATTCCACCGGCTTTGCCGCCGTCGATGTCGGCGGCCAGCCGACGACCATTGTGCGATTCAAGGAACCGTAATTTGACCCCGCCCCTGACGCGCGGTTTCGGCAATATCGAAACCTGGGTATTCGACCTCGACAACACGCTCTATCCGCATCACCTGCTCTGGCAGCAGGTCGACGACCGCATTCGCGGCTATGTCTCCGAATTCCTCAAGGTCTCGCATGACGAGGCGTTCCGGGTGCAGAAGGACTATTACAAGCGCTACGGCACGACGATGCGCGGGCTGATGACCGAGCACGGGCTGAACCCCGACGACTATCTCGAATATGTCCACGCCATCGACCATTCGCCGCTGACGCCCAATCCGGCGCTCGGCGACGCGATCGAAAGACTGCCGGGCCGCAAGCTCATTCTCACCAACGGCACCCGGAAACACGCCGACGCGGTGATGAAGCGGCTGGAGATCGACAGGCACTTCGAGGACGTGTTCGGCATCATCGAGGCCGAGCTGGAGCCGAAGCCGTCGAAGATCACCTATGACCGCTTCCTCGTGCGCCACGGCGTCGATCCCGGCAAAGCCGCGATGTTCGAGGATCTCGCGCGCAATCTGGAAGCGCCGCATGCGCTCGGCATGACCACTGTGCTGGTGGTGCCGGAAGGCCAGCGCGAAGTGTTCCGCGAAGCTTGGGAACTAGAAGGCCGCGACGAGCCGCATGTCGATCATGTGACGGATAATCTGGCGGGGTTTTTAGCCCATGCAATCAAGAGCTAAAAACCGCGCGGGGCTTCTCTATACCCTAAAAAACGGTGTTAATGCCCCGTACCCGCCACAAACTGCTGCAATTCAGGCGTCTTCGGCGCGGCAAAAACTTCCTTCGGCGCGCCGGTCTCATGCACCTTGCCGTGATGCATGAACACCAGATTGGTGCCGACGTCGCGGGCGAATCGCATTTCGTGCGTCACCAGAATGAGCGTCATACCTTCCTTGGCGAGTTGCTCGACCACGCGCAGCACTTCGTTCACCAACTCCGGGTCGAGCGCCGAGGTGATTTCATCGCACAGCAGCACCTTGGGGCGCATTGCCAGCGAGCGGGCGATCGCGACGCGCTGCTGCTGGCCGCCGGACAACTGGCTCGGCCAGGCATCCATTTTTTCCGAGAGGCCGACCTTGGCCAGCACTTCGGCGGCGGTGTCGCGCGCCTCTTTCTTGGGTGTCTTGTTGACGACGGTCTGCGCCAGCATCACGTTTTCGGCGACCGTCAGATGTGGAAACAAATTGAACTGCTGAAACACCATGCCGACATGGCGGCGCAACTCACGCAAATTGGCGTGCAGACCGCCGACCTCGATGCCATCGGCGAGAATTGAGCCCGCCTGATAGGTCTCAAGCCCGTTGATGCAGCGAAGCAGCGTGCTCTTGCCCGAACCGGAGCGGCCGATGATCGCGACCACGTCGCCTTTGGCGACTTCGAGCGAGACGCCCTTGAGCACCTCCAACTCGCCGAAACTTTTTCTCACATCACGGATGCTAACGAGCGACATTGAGCCGGCCCTCGAGTTTTTTTGCACCCCACGACAGCGGGTAGCAAAGACAGAAGTAGATCAGCGCGACCAGCGAATAGACCAGGAAGGGCCGGAAGGTGGCGTTGTTGAGCATGGTGCCCGCCTTGGTCAGTTCGACGAAGCCGATGATGGAGGCGAGCGCCGTGCCTTTGACGACCTGCACCGAAAAGCCGACCGTCGGCGCCACCGCGATACGCGAGGCTTGCGGCAGGATGACGTATCGCATCTGCTCGATGTAAGTGAGCGCGAGGCTTGAAGAAGCTTCCCACTGGCCTTTCGGAATCGAATCGACGCAGCCGCGCCAGATCTCGGTGAGGAAGGCGCTGGTCCAGAAGGTCAGCGCCAAAGTCGCCGCCATCCACGGCGAGACCTCGACGCCGAACAAAGCGATACCGAAGAAGAACAGGAACAGTTGCATCAACAGCGGCGTGCCCTGGAAAAATTCGATGTAGCCCTTGGTGAACCATTCCAGCGGTGTGACCCCCGACACGCGCATGAACAGCAGGATCAAGCCGACGACACCGCCGCAGACAAAGGCGATCAGCGACAGCACGATCGTCCACTGCGTGGCGATCAGCAGGTTCGACAGGATGTCCCAGAAGCTGAACTGGAGCATTTACTTAGCCTTAAAAATAACGCGGCCGAGCCCGCGCAACAGCGAACGGGTCAGCATCGCGAGCAATAGGTAAGCCAGCGCCGCCAGCAGATAGACTTCAAAATTGCGGAAGTTGCGCGACGCCACGAAGTTCGCCGCATAGGTCAGATCCTGCGCGGAAATCTGCGACACCACCGCCGAGCCGAGCATGACGATGATGATCTGCGACGACAGCGCCGGATAGATCTTGCGGAAGGCCTGATTGAGAATGATGTGGCGCAGCACTTCCCACTTGGTCATGGCGAGGCTGACGCCGGCATCGACATGGCCTTTCGGCACCGCCTGGATGCCGGCGCGGATGATCTCGGTCGAATAGGCGCCGAGATTGATCGTCATCGCCAGAAACGCCGCCGTGGTCTCCGACAGCATCACGCCGGCCGCCGGCAGGCCGAAGAAGATGAAGAACAACTGAACGATGAACGGCGTGTTGCGGATCAGTTCGACATAGGTCGTGACGATCGCTCCCGCCCACTTGGGACCGAAGGTGCGCAGCGAAGCACCGGCGGTGCCGACGGCGATGCCGGCGGCCGTCGAGACCAGGGTCAGGATGATCGTAAAGATCAGGCCCTGGAGGAGCACGTCCCAATAGGGCAGCAGTTCAGCGAACTGGAGCTTGTAGGTCATGGCTTATAAGGCTTCCTTGCCCCCGGCGCGCCTGCCTAAAAGCCCGGCGGCAGAGGCGCCTTCAGCCACTTCTCCGACAGCTTGGCGAGTTCGCCCGAGGCCTTAGCCGCGGCGATGATCTCGTTGACCTTGGCCAGGAGCTTGGGCTCGTCCTTGTTCAGCCCGATGTAACAAGGGCTGTCCTTGATGACGAACTTCAGCACCGGCGCGCGGGCCGGGCTCTTTTCGGCGATTGCCGCCGCGACCGTATTGCCGGTGGCGATCAGATCGACCTGGCCGGAGATGAAAGCGGCGATGGTGGCGTTGTTATCCTCGTAGCGCTTGATGGTGGCGTCGGCCGGCGCGCTCTTCGACAGTTCCTGCTCTTCGATGGCGCCGCGCGTGGCGCCGATGGTCTTGCCCTTCAGCGCGGCATAGTCGGCTGCGACCACCGCCTTGGTGCCGAACACGCCGGAGAAGAACGGCGCATAAGCATTCGAGAAGTCGATCACCTTCTCGCGCTCGGCGTTCTTGCCGAGGCTGGAAATGACGATGTCGGCCTTCTTGGTCTGCAAATAGGGGATGCGGTTGGCGCTGGTGACCGCGATGATCTCGGCTTTCACGCCGAGCGCCTTGGCGATCAGGTTGCCCATGTCGATGTCATAACCCTGCGGCTTGAGATCGAGACCGGCGGAGCCGAACGGCGCGAAATCCTGCGGCACGGCGACCTTGATCACCTTCGCTTTCATGATGTCGTCGAGCGCGTCGGCAAAGGCCGAGTTAACTTGGGCCGCGCCGGCGGCGCCAGCCAATGCGATGCCCAAGAGGCCCGCACGCAGTGCATGAATGATAGTCATTGGATTACTCCCGGCTGGTGCTGACACGAATTGCCCAGTTAAGAAGCAATTGGCATGCCAGCGGCGCGCCGGGAGAACGCCGGTCAGACCGAGGGGACGACTTGCTGCATCAGGATCGCGATGCCGATCCCGGCGATGCCGGCGCCGACCAGCCGCAGCCGCATTGCGTTTGCATCCGTTACAAGGCGGGCGATGCGCATCGCCGCCAGGGCAATCGCGCTCTGGATGGCGGCAAGGCCGATCAGATAGGCGGCAAGCGGGGTCTGCTCGGCGCCGAAGATCGATTCGCCCAGCGCATAGCCGTGCAGCAGGCCGACGACGGCGAAAAGCCCCAGCGCCGCCAGGGCGTTCAATTGGCGGTGGGCGAGCAGAACAGCGCCCAGCACGATGACCGAGCCCGCCACCAGGATTTCGGCGCTCGGCACCGACGCGCCCTGAAGGTGGCCGGCGACGCCGGCGATCATCGCCAGCACGAAGCCGATCGCGAGCGCCGTACCGGCGCGATGCGCGGCGGCGAGGCAGCCGACGGCCACCACGGCGGCGAAATGGTCGAGGCCGATGACCGGATGGCCGAGGCCGGACAGCAGGCCGTCGGTGAAGGTCGCGGGCAGACTGCCGTCCATGACGTGATGGGCGAAGGCCGGCCCGGTCAGCAGGGTCGCGGCGGCTAATGTGATGATGGGGATGGCTTTTGCGGTCACGGCGGGCTCCTCTGGAGCCGGCAGACTAGCCGAGCCGCTGCTGCTTGACATCCCCTGCCCAGCCCCCGACAAACCGCAGCCATATCCAGCGCCGGGGTCGTCCAATGTCCAACGAGAAGCTCGCCAAAACCATCGACGAGGCCTTCGAGGCCCGCGACAAGATCACCCCGAAGACCAAAGGCGCGGTGCGCAAGGCGGTCGATAC
>JAUSBQ010000242.1 GCA_030651965.1 Pseudolabrys sp.
CGGCCATCCGGCGCTGTACATGGTCGACACCATCTCCTCGCTCGCCTCGGCCGACTACCGCCATGACGAATGGGGCGTCGACGTCTCGGTCGGCGGTGCGCAGAAGGGCCTGATGCTGCCGCCCGGCATGTCGTTCAACGCCATCAGCGACAAGGCGATCGCCGCCAACAAGACCTCGACGCTGCCGAAGTCGTTCTTCGCCTGGGACGAGATGCTGGCCATGAACAAGGTCGGCTTCTTCCCCTACACGCCGGCGACCTTGATGCTGTTCGGCCTCGATACCGGCATCGAGATGCTGCACGAAGAAGGCCTCGACAACGTGTTCGCGCGTCACGACCGGCTGGCCGAGGCGACCCGCCGCGCCGTCAAGCACTGGGGTCTCGAAATCCTCTGCCGCGACGGCAAGTATTACTCGCCGACGCTCACCGCCGTGCTGCTGCCGGAAGGCTTCAATGCCGACCAATTCCGCGCCATGGCGCTTGAGACCTTCAACATCTCCTATGGCGCGAGCTTCGGCCCGTTCGTCGGCCGCTATTTCCGCATCGGCCATCTCGGCGACATCAACGACGCCATGCTGATGGGCTGCCTCAGCGTCACCGAAATGGCGCTGCAACTGTTCGGCGTGCCGATCAAAAAGGGCGGCGCCCAGGTCGCGATGGATTACCTCGTCACCGCGCATGGCGGCTCCAAGAAGCAGGCGGCGGAATAAGATTTCGCTCCTGATGAGTTTGAATGGCCGGGCTCAATGCCCGGCCATTTTTTTATGACTGCGTGCGGGTGACAAAATCGGCGATCGCCTTCAGCGTCGCTTCCGGCGCGTCGCGCTGCGGCGAATGCTTGACGCCGGGCATAAGCGCGACCTCGACCGGGCAATAGCATTCGCGTTCGGCCGCCTCGATCTGCGCGATGGTGCCGTATTGATCGTCTTCGCCCTGCACGATCAGGATCGGCACACGGATGTAAGCCAGCGGCTCGGTGATGTCCCATTGGCGAAACGCGGGATCGAGCCAGGCGCCGTTCCAGCCTTTGAAGGCGTTGTCGGGGTCCTTGTGCCAGCGCGCCAGTTTCTGTTTCAGGTCCGTGGTCTCGTAGGCCTCCTTCGCTTCGACGATGGCCGCGATGCCTGAATCCTCGGTGAAGAAATGCGGCGCCATCAGCACCAGCCCGCCGAGGCGATGATCCTGATGCGTGCCGGCATAGATCGCGGCGATGGATGCGCCGTCGCTATGGCCGATCAGCAGTCCGCGCCGGAAGCCGATTTGATCGAGCAGCGCGGGGAGCACGTCGCGCGCCTCGTCATGCATGTAAGTCAGCGGGCGCGGCAAGTTGACGGGCGACGACTGGCCATAGCCGGCGCGCGAATAGGCGAAGACGCCGCAGCCGGTCGCCGCTTGCAGGCTTGAAGGAAAGTCGCCCCACAGACCGACGCAGCCGAGCCCTTCGTGCAGCAGCACCAATGTCGGCGCTTCGGATGGACGCGGACCGACAAAGCGGTATTCGAGCGAATGCGGGCCGATCGTGAGGAAGCCGGCGTCGGATACTGTCATTTCATCCCCGCGGCTGTCATGCCCGCGAAAGCGGGCATCCAGTAATCGCCGACGCTCAAGATTATAACGACCACCGTGATTACTGGGTCCCCGCCGTCGCGGGGACGACAGCAACGATCACTGCTCCGCCCTCAACTTGAACCTTTGTATCTTCCCCGTCGCCGTTTTCGGCAGTTCGGCGCGGAATTCGATCCAGCGCGGATACTTGAACGGCGCCAGCTTCTGCTTGACGTGATCCTGCAAGGCTTGCGCCAGTGCGTCGCAGGCTCTGTCCGGCGATTTCAGCACGACGAAGGCGCGCGGCTTGATCAGCTTCTGCTCGTCGTTCCAGCCGACCACGGCGGCCTCCAGCACATCCGGGTGCGACGACAGAGCCGCCTCGACCTCGAAGGGCGAGACGTACATGCCCGACACTTTCAGCATGTCGTCGGCGCGCCCGCAGCAGATGTAATAGCCGTCTTCGTCCTCGATATACTTGTCGCCGGAGCGCGTCCATTCGCCCTGAAAGGTGGAGCGCGATTTCTCGCGGTTGTTCCAGTACATGATCGCCGAGGTCGGCCCGCGCGCATACATTTCGCCCATCTCGCCTTGCTGCACGGGCGCGCCGTCTTCGCCGATCAGCTTGATCTCGTAGCCGGGCACCGGTCTTCCCGTCGTGCCGTATTTGGTCGCACCGGGGCGGTTGGTGAGATAGATGTGCAGCATCTCGGTGGTGCCGAGGCCGTCGGAGATTTCGATGCCGTAGCGCTCCTGCCATTTTTTGGCGATTTCTTCCGGCAGGGCTTCGCCGGCGGACAGGCAGCGGCGGATTTTCAGTTCCTCTTTTTTCGGCGCGGCCGGACTGTTGAGAAACGCGGCATAGAAAGTCGGCACCGCGAAGAACACCGTCACCGGATGCTTGCGCAGCAAGGCCGCGACGCCGTCGGGCGTCGGCCGTTCCGGATTGAGCACCGTCGTCGCGCCGACGCTCAAGGGGAACGTCATGGCATTGCCGAGGCCGTAAGCGAAAAACAGTTTCGCCACCGAATAGATGACGTCGTTCTCCTTCAGCCCGGCGACCGGCGTGCCGTACAGATCGGCAGTGAGTTTCAGGCTGGCGTGCACGTGCACCGCGCCTTTCGGCTTGCCGGTCGAGCCCGATGTGTAGAGCCAGAACGCCATGTCGTCGCCGATCGTCGGCGCGATGTAAGGCTCCGGCTCGTCGGCGCCGATGAGATCCTCGAACAGTCTGTAGCCGTGCGGATTTTCGCCGGAGACGATGACGTGATCCAGGTCGGGGCTGTCCTCAATCAGCCCGGCGAATTTCGGAAACAACACCTCCGACACAACAAGACATTTGGCGCGGCTGTCGGCGAGCATGAAACGGTAGTCATCCTCGGTCAGCAGCGTGTTGACCGGCACGGCGATGATGCCGGCCTTGAGGCAGCCGAGAAACGCAGTCGGCCAGTCGATGGTGTCGGTAAGCGCGATCAGCACGCGCTCCTCGCGCCTGATGCCGAGGCCGCGCAGCGCCGCCGAGAAACGCGCGACCCGGTCGGCGAGCTGGCCGTAGGTCAGCACGCCGCGCGCGTCGATATAGGCCGCCTTGTCCTTGCGGCCGGCCGCGAGATTGCGCGCCAGTACATCGGCGGCGAAGTTGTAGGCGCGTGGATCTTGTCCGGTTAAGATTTGGCCCACGTCGGCGGCTGTCATCGTTGTTCCTCCCCGGATTTTTGCCCATTATGCCGACTGCGCCATGAACTGCCTAGCGCAGCATAATTCTCGGAGAGAATGCGTCCGCGCCGCGATCAGCCATTGAAGGCAGCCTAGGACTAAAGGCTGATCAAGCGGGATTTTCGCCATGTCGGCGCACGCCGCTGCCCACGCCTGAACCGGTCCCGCCGCATGGGTGAAATGCCACGGTAAATCCGCCGTGACCGCGGCGCGGCCGCGTGTTAATGCCCTGCGGGAACGCCTATAATGCCGGCAAGCGCCGCTTGAGCCGGCCGAACAATAACCGTCGAGGAGAGAGCCCATGGACAAAGCCGTCCGTCAGATCAGCGCCGAGGACATCAACCCGCGCCATAACTGGGGCCGCGCCTTGCCGTCGCTCGGCATCATGGGCGTCGATTTCGAAGAGCGCGTCGATTTCCGCCGTCTGCACAAGTATCGCCTCGGGCGCGCCAAACAGGCGCTGGAGAAGTCCGAACTCGGCGCGTTGCTGGTGTTCGACGTCAACAACATCCGCTACCTGACCTCGACCAAGATCGGCGAATGGGAACGCGACAAGCTGGCGCGCTGGGCGCTGCTGACCCGCACCGGCGAACCGATCCTGTGGGATTTCGGCTCCGCCGCCGTGCATCACAAGCTGTACGCGCCGTGGCTCGATCCGCAGAACTGCAAGGCCGGTCTAATCGGCCTGCGCGGCACAGTGCAGCCTTCGTTCGGCCTGATGAAGAAGCACGCCGAGGAACTCGCCTCGATCCTGCGCGAAGCCGGCGTTGCCGATATGCCGATCGGCATCGACATTGTCGAGCCGCCGATGATGTTCGAACTGCAGAAAGCCGGCCTCAAGATCGCAGACGGCCAGCAGGTGATGCTGGAAGCCCGCGAGATCAAATCGCAGGACGAGATCGCGCTGCTGAACCATGCCGCCTGCATGGTCGACGGCGCCTATGACCTCGTGAACAGGGAACTGAAGCCGGGCGTGCGCGAGAACGACATTGTCGCCATGGTCAATGACTTCCTTTATCGCAACGGCTCCGATGACGTCGAAGCGGTCAACGCGGTTTCCGGCGAGCGCGGCAACCCGCATCCGCACAACTTCACCGACCGCATGATCCGCCCGGGCGACATGGCCTATTTCGACATCCTGCAGGCCTTCGTCGGTTACCGCACTTGCTATTACCGCACCTTCGCCGTCGGCCGCGCTACGCCAGCGCAGCACGATGCCTACAAACTGGCGCGTGAATGGCTCGACAACGCCATGGCGCGCATCAAGCCCGGCGCCTCGACCGCCCATATCGCCGAAGCCTTCCCGAAAGCCGACGAGTTCGGCTTCCCGGATGAAATGTCGGCCTTCGGCCTGCAGTTCGCGCATGGTCTCGGTTTGGCGCTGCACGAGCGGCCGATCATCTCGCGCGTCATCTCGATGGATCACCCGACCGAGATCAAGGAAGGCATGGTGTTCGCCATCGAGACCTTCTGCCCGACGAAGGATGGTTTCTCCGGCGCGCGCATCGAGGAAGAAGTCGTCGTCACCGACAAAGGCTGCCAGGTGATCTCGCTGTTCCCGGCGGAAGAACTGCCGATCGCGAACAGGTATTAAAAGCGGGCGGCGTATTGCGCGCCGCTTCGTTCGGCCTCATCCTGAGGAGCCTCGCGAAGCGAGGCGTCTCGAAGGGTGAGGCCGCCCTCGATCCTTCGAGACGCGCACCTAGCGGTGCGCTCCTCAGGATGAGGGCGGAAAGAAAGCCCCATGCCCGCACCACAATATCCCCGCTACGTCTCACCCAAGGAACGCGCGGAGAATCGCGCGCGCATCCGGTCGTTCATCGTCTGGGGCCTTGCCGGGGTGTCGGCTTTTCTCGGTCTGATGCTCTACGCTTACACCGACCAGGCGCCGGCCGGGCTACGCAGCTTCGCCTTCCAGCTCGACGGCGCCTTCGGCTACCCGGTGCTGGCGCTGATCCGCGCCTTTGCCGGCTGAGGAAAGCAAGAACGATTGACCACCGGAACCGTTCAGCCACCGCCGCCGCGCCGCATCCTGCCTGAAGGGTTCGGACAGGCGGTGTGGCGCGGATTTCGCGGCCGCTGTCCGGCCTGCGGCGAGGGCCGCATGTTTCACAAGTTTCTGAAAGTCAGCGACGCCTGTCCGCATTGCGGCGAGGAGCTGCATCATCATCGCGCCGACGATTTCCCCGCCTATCTGGTGATCGCCATTGTCGGCCATATCCTGATGCCGATCGTACTGTCGGTGGAAACCCATATCGCACCGCCAGTCGGCGTCAGCATGGCTTTGTGGCCGTCGATCGCGCTGGTAATGGCGCTCGGCCTGCTGCAACCGGTCAAAGGCGCCGTGGTCGCGATCCAGTGGTTCGGCGGTCCACGGTTTCGACGCCGCGAAGAGTGCGCGGCAAGCGGCCGTCAAACTCGGCTGACGCGTTCAGCTTCGCGGCGGCGCCTTTGCCCAGTAATCCGGCGCCAATTTTGTCTCCTTGAGCGCGGCCATGTCCTTGCAGCCCGGCGCCATCGACGCATCGGTTCCGGCGAGAACCTGGTGGTGCTCGATGTTCAGGAGTCGCAGCCAGCTCTGCTGGCCGAGCGTCAGGCCGATCATGCAGCCGATCTCGACCAGTTCGGCTTCGCTGAAATTCCGGTGCAGGCGGTCCCAGAAGGCATCGTCGGTGTTGAGGTGCCAGACGATCGCTTCGGCGTATGACAACGCCGCCTTCTGCCGTTCGTCGTAGCGGGTCGATTTCTCGAAGTTCAGCAGATCGAGAACATGGTCCTCGATCAGCGCGCCGGTCGAGGTCGACTTTACCGAGCGCTGATTGCCGCAATATTCGCACTGCACCGAACGCGACACGTAAAGCCGGCACAGTTCCTTGAGCGCATGATCGGCGATGCCGTTGCGGAACAGATTATGCCAGCTATCGGCGAAGAACCAGAACGCCGCCGGGACGTGCGCGCGAATGGCGGAGCTTTCCGGCCGCGGCGTGCCCTCGCGCTGGCAGCGCTCCATCTCGGTGCGCATTCTGTCGTCCATCCTGTCGAGTGGAACATAGCTGATGCGCTGCTTGGCCATGGCGTTTCCTCGCAAGGTTCTGATCGGTCGGCCAAGCCTAGGCGGAGCCGGCCGCGCATGGTATCGTGATTATCAAATACCGGTATCGGTGATGACGATGGCCAAGGCGCGGGACGACTGGGAGAGCCGGATCGGGCGTCGCCTCAAGCTGCGCGACCTGCATATTCTGTCCGTCGTGGTGCGCTGGGGCAGCATGGCCAAGGCGGCGGCGCATCTCGACACCTCACAGTCGGTGGTGTCCGAGGCGATCGCCAATCTTGAAAGCGCGCTCGGCGTCCACTTGCTCGACCGCAGCCCGCGTGGCATCGAGCCGACGGTCTACGCCACCGCCCTGCTCAAGCGCGGCCATGTCGTGTTCGACGAATTGCGCGAGGGCATCAAGGACATCGAATCGCTCGCCGGCCAGGCGACCGGAGAAGTGCGTATCGCCTGCCCCGAATTTCTCGCCGCCGGGTTGGTGACCGACGCCATTGACGGCTTCTCGCGCCGCCACCCGCAGATCGTCTGCCAGGTCGTCGAAGCCGACGTCAGCACGCTGGATTTCCGCCAGTTGCAGGAGCGCAGCGTCGACCTGATGGTGACGCGCGTTCCCAATGCATTCAGCGACGACGAACTGAATGTCGAGATACTCTTCGACGACCCTCATCTGGTGGTGGCGGGCGTGAAAAGTCCGTGGGCGAGCCGGCGCACCGTCACGCTCGCGGAGCTGGCCGGCGAGCCGTGGATCATTCCGCCGTCGCTACTGGTCAACGCCATCCTGAAAGAAGCGTTCGAGGCGCAGGACTTGCAGGTGCCGGCCGAGAAGGTCGTCACCTCGTTCATCCTGATGCGCAACCATCTGCTGGCGACCGGCCGGTTTCTCACAGTGCTGCCGGAATCGGTGCTGCGCTACAACGCCAAACAATGGGCGCTGCGCGCGTTGCCGATCAAACTGCGGGCGACACCGCAGCCGATCGCCATCGTCAATCTGAAGAACCGCACCGTCAGCCCGGCGGTTGCGCTGTTCATCGCGCATCTGCGCACCGTGGCGAAGGCCTATTTGCGAAGGCGCGGCCAGGGCTGAGCGGCTACGCGCGTTTCGCCAGCATTTCCTTCAGATGCGGAAAGCGCTCGGTCAGCAGCGACCCGTGATAATAGGTCGGCACGAAGGCCGAATGGGCGCGGATATTATCGAACCAGACAGCGACGCGCGGCAGGTCCTGCCAGTCGGCGTAATTGAGATCGTACATCCGCACCACGGCCGGCATCGCCGCGACATCCGCCAATGAAATGTCTTTGCCCAACAGCCACGGGCCGCCGCTCTTTTCGATCTCGGCTTCCATTCGCTCGTAGGAGCGGCGCAGGCGGGCGAGCGCCGCGTCCATCTCGGCCTTGGGAAAACCGGTCTGGCCCATGGTCAGCATGAATTCCTTGCGCAACGGCTTGCTCTCGGCCATCGCGACGAAGTCCTCGCGGCTCATCGCCTGAAACTTCGGCAGGAAGGCGAGATTGAAGGTCGGCACGCGCACGGATGCGGCCGGCATTTCGTCCATGAAATGCATCAGCGCGCGCATGCGGGCGCGCGTCACCGGATTTTCCGGCGTGAAGCTGTTGGCGGGCGCGACCTCGTCGAGATATTCGGTGATGACCGTGGAATCGGTGACGATGGCGCCGTCATGGTCGAGCGTCGGCACCACGCCGTTCGGATTGAGCTTGAGATAATCGGGCTTGAGCTGGTCGCCTTCCAGCAGGTTCAGCTTCACTTCCTCGAACGGCAGCTTCTTGGCATTGAGCACGAAGCGCACCCGCTGGCTGCAGGTCGATTGCGGCGCGTTGTAGAGCTTGTAGGCCATTGCGCGTTTCCCCCCGTCATCATTGGACTTTTAACTCGTCACTTCGCCTTCGCAAGCCCCTTGCGCAATTCAAGCAGCCGCTCCTGATAGCCTTCGCCGTTGCCGTAATCGTCGAACAGAGCATAGCGCGTATGCGTGCCGATGACGCGGCGGGCATGCTTGATCGGGCACCAGTATTCCTCGGTGCGCGCAGTAATCTCGCGCGTATAGGCGATCAGGCCGTTGGCGTAGGAACAATAGGCGCAGTTGAGCTTTTCGAGCGCGTTGAGATAAGCGAGATGGTGGCGATCGAACACGAAGTAGTCGGCGCGCTTGACCTTGGCGATGCCGTAGATCGGGAAGCAGACCGCCTGAAAGAGGCTGATGAACAGGTCGAGCAGCAGAAACGGCACGATGCCGGCATAGATCACCGGCGAGGTCAGCATGATCAGCGGATGGGCGCCGAACACATAGGGCAGCAGCCCGTTGCGCAATTGACGGTGGCGGCGCAGCAGTTCTGCCTCGAAAGCGACGCGGCCGTGTTCGATGCCGATCCGCAGTTCGGCGCTGCGCTTGGCCAGTTCGGCGTCGAGTTCGCCTTCGAGCGCGTGAATCCTCTCCCTCAGGGCGGTGATCTGCGGATTCATCGGCTCGCTCCATCGGGCGCCGCGGCGGCGGGGCCCTCTTTTCGGTCGGCTTATCCGATATCCTACTCCAATCCGGTCGGGACCTTCACGTTTTCCGGCTCGAGCTTCATGCCGGATGCCAGCGCCATCGTCTCGATCAGCGCGGCGAAGTCCTTCTGCAAGTATTCTTCCGGATTCTTCTGCAACTGCGCGGCGCCGAAGTGCGATTGCAGCACTTCGCGCGTCGCCGCCGTCACCGGCATCGGCACGTCGAATTCGCGGCCGAGCTCAAGGCCGAGGTCGAGGTCCTTGCGCAGCAGTTCCGGCGTGAAGGTCGTGGTCCAGTCGAGATTGACCAGCGCCGGCGCCTTGTACTTGGTGAACATCGAGCCCATGACGCCGTTGTTCATGAAAGCGAGGAAGGCGTGGCGCGGCACGCCCATCTTGTTGGCGAGCAGCGTGATCTCGATCAGATTCTCGATGACGACGCCGAGCATGACGTTATGCGCGATCTTGCAGACGCGGGCGAGGTCGCCCTCGCCGACATAGGAGACGCCCTGCGGCGCGACGACTTCCATCAGCGGCATGATCGACTTCGCGACGGCCTCGACGCCGGAGACGACCGACGACAGCCGGCCGGCCTTGATGACCTTGGCGTTGCCGGAGACCGGCGCGGTGACATAATCGCTGCCGGCTGCCATCAGCTTGCGGCGGACTTCGACCGAATCCTCGATCGAGATGGTCGAGCAGTCGACCACGACCTTGGGTGTCCTGCCGCCGGAGGCGACGCCGCTCGGACCGAAATAGACTTCGTCGAGATCCTTGCCGGTCGACACGATCGAGAACACCACGTCGCAGGCCGCGAGATCGGACAGCTTGTCGACGACCTTGCCGCCATAGGCGGCCAGCGGCTCGGCCTTGGAACGCGTGCGGTTCCAGATCGTCACGTCGTGGCCGGCTTTGAGCAGGCGCTCCGCCATCGGCGCACCCATGCGCCCGGTGCCGATCCAACCGATTTTCTGTATGTTCTTCGACATGACGAAACTCTCCCGTTGCACCGCGCCGAGGCGGCCGCGCTTTATACATTCAAGGCTGGCGCTTTAGCCGTTCTGCCGCAAAATCGCCAGAGGCGCGTCAGCACAGCGGTCATGCTTGTGAAGCCCGTTCAAGTCGCCCTATCCTGCCGCCGAATTCCGCCCGCCGCGGCGCAATCGATCACGTCTGCACGATGAAGTCCGGGAGTGCGAATGTCCGCCGCCAATCCGCTCAACAGAAAGCCGGAGCCGACAAGCTGGAATTTCAACCTGCTGTCGCAGAACGACCTCGGCGGCTTCGGCGGCATGGGCGAAGGCATCGCCATTCAACTGGCCAAGGACGGCCGCCGCATCGCCTGGCTGGCGCATGAAAGCGCGCCGAAGAATTTCACTGGCGTCGACGTCTCCGATCCGCGCCATCCGAAGATCGTCGTACAGACCGAACTGCCGCACATGCAGATGCGGTCGAACTCGCTCGACCTGTCCGGCGATATTCTCGCGGTGGCGTATCAGACGCAGAAGACCGGTATGCAGCCTGCCGGACTGGAATTGTTCGATGTGTCGGTGCCGGAACGGCCGCACTCGATTTCATTTTTCGATTGCTCCGGCCCGCAGTCGCGCGGCGTGCATCAACTGTGGTTCTGCGACGGCGACTATGTCCACATGGCGTCGGGCGCGCCCGACTTCAGGCCGAGCCATCCGCTCGACGACCAGTTCTATCGCTGCATCGACGTGCGCAATCCGGCAAAGCCCGTCGAGGTCGGCCGCTGGTGGATGCCGGGCACGTCGGTGACCGACAATGTCGCGCCGCCGCCGCGCCATCCGCTCGACAAGGGCTATCGCGCGCACAACACCAATGTCTATCCGCAGCGGGGCGACCGGCTTTATCTCTGCTACATCGACGGCGGGATGTTCGTGATGGACATCGCCGACAAGTCCAATCCCAAGGTGATCTCGCACTGGACCAACTCGCCGCCTTACACCGGCTTCATGCATACCGCCGTGCCGTTATTCGACCGCAACCTCATGCTGGTCACCGACGAGTCGACCGAGGACAATGCGACCGACTGGCCGAAGCTGATCTGGATGCTGGACGCGCGCGACGAGCAGCATCTGGTGCCGATTGCGACCTGCCCGCTGCCGCCGGTCGACGCCTACAAGGATCGCGGCGGCCGTTTCGGCGCCCATAACATTCACGAGAATGTGCCGGTGCCGTCATCCTTCCAGTCAGATCAATTGGTGTTCGGCACGTTCTTCAATGGCGGCTTACGCGCCTACGACATATCCAACGCCTATCAGCCGAAGGAAGTCGCCGCCTTCGTGCCGCCGGCGCCCAATGGTTCGGCCGTCGGCGCGATCCAGCTCAACGATGTGTATGTCGACGAGCGGCAAGTGGTTTACACGGTCGACCGGTTCAGCGGCGGGCTGTATATTTTGGAGTGTGAGTTTTAGCACGCGGCCCACTCAAAAGACTCCGTTCGTTCCCGCGGAAGCGGGAACCCAGTTCTTGGCCATAAACATGGGTCCCCGCTTTCGCGGGGACGAACGGTGATATGGTGGCCGCGTGAGCGAGATATTTCCTTCAACAAACGCCGGCCCGTTCGGCCGCAGGCTGAAGCGCGCGCGCGGCGCCAAGGTGCCGGTGACCGTACTCACCGGTTTTCTCGGCGCGGGAAAGACGACGCTGCTGAAGCATTTTCTCGAAACGCCGGAGGGTGCCGGCACCGCCGTCGTCATCAACGAGTTCGGCGCCACGCCAATCGACGACGCTTTGGTGCGCGCTAGCACGGACGAGACCGTCCTGATCGGCAATGGCTGCTTGTGCTGCGTGGCGCGCAGCGACTTGCAGGAGACCTTGCGCGGCTTGCTGATCGAGCGCGAACGCGGCGAACTGCCGGACTTCAAGCGCATCGTCATCGAGACCTCGGGGCTGGCCGATCCGTCACCGATCTTGCAGACCTTCGCCACCGACCGCGCGCTGGGAAACGCCTTCTATCTCGATTTGGTGCTGACTGTCGCCGACGCGGCCACGGGCGTTGCCACGCTGGAATGGTCCCCGGAAGCGCGCAAGCAGGCGATCCTTGCCGACCGCATCATTGTCACCAAGACCGATATTGACGGCGGCGAGGCGTTGCGGGCGCGGCTGCGCGCGCTCAATGCCAATGCCGAAATCCTCGACGCCGTGAGCGGCGCGATCGATCCGAAGTGCTTCACCGAACCGGGCGACGGCGCGCGCAATCCATTCGTCGCCGAAGCCGAGCATAGCGACGGCATTGCCAGTTTTGTGCTGACGCAAGAATCGCCGATGGCGTGGAACGTCTGGCTGCGCGCCATGGATACATTGATGGCGATGCGCGGCGGCGATCTGCTGCGGGTGAAAGGATTTCTCAGCGTCGAGGGCTGCGCCGGGCCGGTGGTGGTGCAGTTCGTGCAGCATCTGGCGCATCCACCGGTCGAACTGACCGCGTGGCCGGATGACAGCCGGCACAGCCGTGTCGTGTTCATCACGCGCGGGGTGATGGAGAAGCAGGTGAAAGAACTGTTTGAAGCGGTAAAAGCCTTAGCTCTGTAAGCGCTTCACGCTCTGCCTCGCCCCGCGGATCACGTCCGGCACGGCGGCGTCGTTGTTCGGCGCCATGATGTGGACGCCGGATACGCCGGGAATGTCGGCGAGTTCGCGGATCAGATCGACGCAGATGGCGCGGCCCTCGGCGATGGGATCGGCGGCCTGCTCCATGCGGACGACGATGGCATCGGGAATGATGGTGCCGAACAATTTCTCCTTCATCCACATCGCCGACTTGGCCGAGCGCAACGGCGCGATGCCGATGATGATCGAGAGGTCCTTGATGTTGTGCTCGGCGAGCCGCGCCAGATAGCGCCGCACCACGCCGGCATCCATGCAGAACTGCGTCTGCACGAACTGCGCACCGGCGGCGACCTTGCCGGCAAGTCCCTTCGGCTCCCAGCCGGCCGGCGGATCGATCGGGCTGTCGGCGCCGCCGAGGAGGAACTCGGCCTTGCCGGAAACCTTCTTGCCGGTCGGCAATTCATTTGTGTCGCGCAGGCGGCGCGCCGTTTCGAGCAATTGACGCGCGTCGAGATCGAACACCGGCTTGGCGTCCGGCTGGTCGCCGGCCGACGGATCGTCGCCGCGCAGTATCAGGAGATTGCGCACGCCACTTGCCGCCGCAGCGATCAGGTCGCTTTGCAGCGCGATGCGGTTGCGGTCGC
The DNA here is from genome assembly GCA_030651965.1 of Pseudolabrys sp. Taxonomy (GTDB): domain Bacteria; phylum Pseudomonadota; class Alphaproteobacteria; order Rhizobiales; family Xanthobacteraceae; genus Pseudolabrys. Next base: position 13,039 of record JAUSBQ010000242.1, read on the forward strand.
GGCAGGTGAGTTGCAGGATCGGCTCGATCCCGGCCTCGACCAGCATCGACGCGGCGACAACGCTGCCGAGATGCGGCCGCGCGCCGGCGCCGTCGGTGAGGTTGACGGCATCGGCGAGGCCTTTGAGCGGCATCGCCTTGGCGATCAGCTCCGCGCGGTCGAAGGAGACCGGCGGTGTGACTTCGGCGGTGATGACGAAACGGCGGGCGAGGAGCTTTTCTTTGAGTGTCATTTCCATGACCCATGGGGTCGCAAAATTGTCTGGACCTTGCAAGCGGGAATACACTTTACTGTCATTCCGGGGCGCCCGCTGACAGTGGGCGAACCCGGAATCCAGAAACAACCCGTGTGGGCACATCTGGATTCCGGGTCCGGCGCTTCACGCCGTCCCGGAATGACCAGGCAGAGGATGCATGTTTCAAATCGCGAAATCGCTTGACGATGCGCTGGCCGTCATCACCGACGGCTGCATGCTGGTGGTGCCGCGCGAAGTATCCGGCGTGCCGATGGCGGCGACGCGGGCGCTGATCCGGCGCGGCATCAGGCGGCTGCATCTCGTCGCGCTGCCGACCTCGAGCCTTCAGGCCGACCTGCTGATCGGCGCCGGCTGCGTCGAGACGCTGGAAACGAGCGCGGTGAGCCTCGGTGAATACGGCCCGGCGCCGCGCTTCACCGCCGCCATTCTGTCGGGCGCCATCAAGATGAAAGACGCCACCTGCCCGGCGCTGCATGCGGCGTTGCAGGCGACCGAGAAGGGCGTGCCGTTCATGCCGCTGCGCGGGCTGATCGGCTCCGACGTCCTGAAATACCGGGACGACTGGAAGGTGATCGACAGTCCGTTCGGTAATAACGACCCGATCGTGCTGCTGCCGGCGATCAAACCGGACGTCGCGCTGTTTCATGCCGCGATGGCCGACAGCTTCGGCAATGT
>JAUSBQ010000269.1 GCA_030651965.1 Pseudolabrys sp.
GAACTCATTCGTCGAACCGGGCCGGAGATTCTGGATCACGACGTCGGCCTTTTCCACAATCAGCCTTTGCAGCGCTGTCAATTCGTCCTTGTTCCGCAGATTGACGACAACCGAACGCTTGTTCCGATTGAGGCTCTGGAACGTAGCCGACATGTCGCCGAGATACGGCGGCGCCCACTTCCGCGCGTCGTCGCCCTCGACCTTTTCGACCTTGATGACGTCGGCGCCAAGATCAGCCAGAATCTCACCAGCATAAGGCGCCGCAACGCTGTGACCCAGTTCGATGACAGTGACGCCGGTAAGAGGCAAGTATCCCGACATACTTTAACGCTTCCCTGATTCCCTGAAGACAATCTTCTTAACGATCGAGTTGACGTGTCAGCCGTATTTCTAGTCTTTGACCGGCTCGGGGAAGAGCGACTGGAGCGGCGCATGCGCCTTTTTCCAGACCATGACCGAGCGCTCATATTCGATGACAACCTTGCCGTCCTGGTTCACGCCGCGCGTGCGCACCTTTACGATCCCCTGTTCCGGGCGCGAGGCGGACTCGCGGACGGTGACGACTTCGGATTCCGAATAAAGCGTGTCGCCGGGGAAAACAGGATTCGGCAGCTTGATGTAGTCCCATCCCAGCGCGAAGCCGTTCTCGCTGATGTCCGCAACGCCGAGACCGGCGACCACCGATAGTGTCAGCGCGCTGTTCACCAGCGGCTTCTTGAACGCCGTCCGGATGGCATAATGCGCGTTGAAATGAATCTGATTGGTATTGTTGGTGATCAGGGTGAACTGGATATTGTCCGTTTCCGTGATCGTGCGGCCGAGACGGCAACGATAGATATCGCCGACTTCAAAGTCCTCAAAGAAGCGACCGACCCAACCTTCTTTTACCGCCATCACCGTCTCCTATCTTCACCAATGGCTTCGAGCATCCGCAACGCGCGAAGGACGATAGGCCGGTCCACAAGCTGTCCGCCAACCGCAACCGACGCGTCGCCGCGCGCTTCCGCCTCGCGAAAGCCGGCGGCAATCTTGCGGGCGTATTCAAGTTCTTCCGGCTTCGGCGCGAACTCCTCGTTGATCATGTCAATCTGCCGGGGATTGAATGTCGACTTCGACGTGAAGCCGAGACGGCGCGCCTGGCGCACATCCTCAAGCAAGCCATCCGGGTTATTGAGATCGGGAAAAACGCCATCGACGCTGAGGATTTGCGCGGCGGTCGCAGCGACCACCATACTTGACCGGGCGTAAATCAATTCGGCCGCTTCCTTTTCACGGCGCGCGCCGAGGCCGAGATCCAGCGCATAATCCTCGGCACCGAAAATCAGGCCGGCCAGACGAGGATCGGCGGTCGCAATGGCGTAGGCGTTGATGAGGCCCAATGCGCTTTCGATAGCGGCGAGGATTTTCACGGCACCCGGCTTCATGCCGCGCTTGCGCTCCAGCGCATCGATCTGCGCCGACACGTTCCGGATATCGTCGGCGGTCAGAACCTTGGTGAGACAAATGCCTTCAATGCCGGGAATGACGACGGCTTCGAGATCCGCGGCGAGCCATGGCGTGGACAGCGCGTTCACCCGTACATAACGGGCGGGGCCGACCCAGTCCTCCGACAGCGCAACCGCGACGGCGCGGCGCGCCTCGGCCTTTTCCGATGGCAAGACGCCGTCTTCCAAGTCGAGCAGAATTCCATCGGCGGCGGAAGTCTTGGCTTTCTGGACAAAACGGTCGCGGTTACCGGGCACAAACATCCAGGAGCGGACTTGGCGGGGCTTTGCTTGCATTTCTGACGAGTTCATAGGCTACCCTGGCGATGTGATAATTCACCGCCACTCAACAGTAACGCAATTTCCATGTCAATGAAACGTTTCCAAACCGGGGCGCTTTTTTCAGCCGGCGGCCAGGGCGCTGCGGTGAACCGGGCCGGAGGATTCGCGCTTGATCAATTCGGTCGACAGCAGAACCCGCTGCGCCGTGCCGGTCCGGTTGCCATTGAGCCGGTTGAGCAGCAACTGGACCGCGATCCGGCCCTGATCGACGCCGCTCCAGCGGATGGCAGTCACCGACGGCGTGGCGAGAGCGGCCAGTTCCGTGTCGGCGCCCGCCACAACCGAGATGTCGCCGGGAATTTGCAGGCCGCGCACGCGAATGGCCTGAAGCACGCCGGCAAGCATGGCCATGCCGCCCGCGATGATGGCCGTCGGCGCGCCCTTGCCCGCCAGCAGCGATGACGTTTCGCGAAACCCGAATTCCGCGGAGAAGCCGCCAGCCCGGACGACCGGGTTCGTGTGGCCCGCCGCCGCCATGGCTTCCTTGAATCCGGCAATCCGCTCCTTGCCGGGTCGCGTCGACGCCAACCCGGTCAACAGCGCGATGTCGGTGTGGCCGTAGCCGAGAAGATGCTCGGTGGCCACCTTGGTGCCACGGCGATGGTCGAGCATGACCGCGTCGATCTCGGCCGGAAACTCGCGGTCCAATAGGACAAGGGGAATATCGAGTTTAAGTAGGTGGCGATTGAGCTCTTTGTCTTCTTCGCTGCTCGTCGCGATGATGATCGCATCGACGCGGCGCTGCGACAGGATGCGCAGCAGTTCGAGTTCACGCTCCTTGCGCTCGTCGGTCACGGCAAAGATGAGAGTATAGCCAGCGTCACGCAGCACATCTTCCGCCGCATGCACAACGCTGCCGAAACCGGCAATCGAGATGTCGCGCGTCACGCAAGCGACAGTGTGCGTAACGCCCAGTCGCATACTTTGGGCAAGCCGGTCCGGCTCGTACCGCAGCTTCTTGACTGCCTTGAGTACCCGTTTGCGGACGTCTTCGCTGACGGATTTATGCCCGTTGAGCACCCTCGAAGCGGTGCCGATCGCGACCCCGGCTTCCTTGGCCACGTCCCGAATTGTTATGTTGCTGCCCATAGAGAGGATTAGCCTTCAGTCGCTGCTTCCAACCTCCACCAACTCTAGGTTTATTTGGGCCGCGTAAGCAAGGGGTCCGGCGTTGCCGTGCAATGCGGCGGCCGGCTCAGCCGGTCACGTAAGAGGCACGGCCGACGGCGACGAGTTTATTCTGGTCGTTGGTGAGACGGGTGTCGACGAGGCTGATGGTGCGGCCGAGTTTGACGACGGTGGCAACCGCGATGATTTCCGTTCCGTTCGCCGGGCGGAGATAATCGACGCGCATATCAATGGTGGGCACGCTGTGGCGGACTTTCGCCGCGGCCGCCGCATGTCCGGCAATATCGATCAGCGCGGCGACGATGCCGCCGTGCAGGTCGGTTCGCTCGGCCGAGTTGCCCAGCTCCGGCCGGATGACCAGGCGGACCGTCACCGAGCTCTCCTCGTCGCTGACGGCGACGAGTTCAGGCAGCAGCCATTGATGGAAAGGCGTGCCGGCCATGTTGTTGCGGATAAAGTCGAAGGTGGATTCCGTCATGTCGTCAATCCCGCTGTCTGAGCCAAAGCATAAAACGCCTCTCTCACCGTCGGGAGAGAGGCGTTAGTCGTTACGGGATGAGAACGATCTTGCCGAAGAAGTCGCGCGATTCCATCGCGGCTTCCGCTTCGCCAAGTTTCGACAGCGGGTAGGTCTTGTACTCAGGCACCTTGATCCGGCCCTCGGCCATATCCACCATGCCGCGCGTGACGTCGGCGATGGTATAGCCGTTCGAGCCGATCAGTTTGACTTCGCGCTGCCAGACGAAACGGATGTCGGTCTTGGCATCGTAGCCCGCGGTGGCGCCGCAGGTCAGAAGCTTGCCGTGCTGCTTTAGCGTGCGGATCGACGGCTGCCAGGTATCGCCGCCGGTGAAGTTGACGCAAATGTCGACGCCCTTCTTGCCGCTGAGCTGCCAGGCTTCGCGGGAGAAATCCGCGTTCGAATAGTTGATCGTCTCGTCGGCGCCGAGTTCCTTCAGCCGCGCGCATTTCTCGTCGGTGCCGGCGCAGGCGATGACCTTGCAACCATGCGCCTTGGCGACCTGCACGCAGGCGGTGCCGACACCGCCGCTGGCGCCGAGGATAAGGACGAGATCGCCCTTCTGCATGTCGCCATTGGTGAACAGCATGCGGTAGGTGGTGCCGTAATTGGCGGCGATCGTCGCGGCCTGTTCGAACGTCAGCCGGGGATCGAGCGGGATGACGTATTCCTGCGGCACGCGGCACAGTTCGGCCAGACCGCCCTGCACTTCCTCGCCCATCATGCCTTCGTTGGTCAGCGGGTCGATCATGACGCGATCGCCGACCTTGAACCGCTTGACGTTGGCGCCAACGCCGGCGACCACGCCGGCGACGTCCGCGCCCGAGATCCACGGCATCGGCACCGGCAGGCCGGGCATGCCCCGGCGAACGAAGATGTCGAAATAGTTCAGGCCGCACGCCTTGACGTTGATCAGCACGTCATCGGCGCCGACAACCGGATCGGGGAAATCGCGGTAAACGATATTCTCAATGCCGCCTTGCTTTTCGATTACCGCAGCTTTCATCACATACTCCCGTTGAGTTCTCTAGCGTTAGATGACTGACAAATGTGTCCAGATATTGCGAAGCGTTTTCACGGCCGCGACGGCTGCCAGCGGACCGGCTGCGGAGCAATCGACCCGCCCTTCACCAGGTCCACAAGGGCCCTTTTCAGAATCTTGCCGCTCGCCGTGAGGGGAAAGCTTTCGAGTTCGACGTAGAATTCAGGCATGTCGTAGCGCGACAGTCCCGCACTCTCGAGATGCGATAGCATCTCATCGGCGCTGTGCCGCCCCTTCGACTTCACGATCAAGGCGAGGCACACCTTCTCGCCGAGGCGAGGATCGGCGACCGGAAAAGCCGCCGCCTTGAACACGTTCTCGTGCCGCATCGCCAGCTCTTCGATCCGCGCCGGGTAGATATTGTGCCCGCCACGGATGATGAGATCCTTCTTGCGGCCGACGATCCTGAGATTACCGCCTTCGTCCAGCGAGCCGAGGTCGCCCGTCATAAACCAGCCGTGGCGGTTGAACGACTTCTCGGTATTGGACTGATCGTCGAAATAGCCCAGCATCAGCGAGGCGCCGCGGCACCCCATTTCACCGACCTCATTGGGCTTCAACTCGATATCGGCATTCTCCTGATCCCAGATCTTCATCTCCATGCCTTCGCACGAGCGTCCGCATGTTTCGATGATCGTCTCCGGCGCATCGCCGCGCCGCGTGTACTGGAATGTGCAATTCTCGGTCATGCCGAACGCGTTCTGCGGCGCCACGCCGAGGCGCAGCAGAGTCCGGACGGTTTCGCTCGGAATCGGCGAGCCGCCCAATTGAAACGACGTGACGTTACCGAGTGCCGTGAGTTCGCGGCGCTGCACATCGGCCAGGAGGTCGACGGCATGGGTCGGAACGCCGATAAGATAATTCGCCTCGGTCTCGATCACGCGGTCTAGCGTCCGCTTGGCGTCAAGCGGTGTGTGCACCACGAACGTGCCGCCACAGCTCAACGTCGTCACCAGTCCGACGATGCCCATGTTATGGCTCATCGGGCTGATCGTGTAGATGACGGTGTCCTGATCGAAGCCGAAATCCTTGACGATGGCCCTGCCGTTGGACAGCAAAGTATTGTCCGAATGCATCACGCCTTTCGGATTCCCGGTCGTGCCCGAGGTAAAGGCGAGATAGACGATCCGGTCCGCCGACGTCCTGTGCGGCACGTTCTTGTCGCCCGCCATGACCGGCAGCCCGAGATTTGCCCGGCTTTCGGCGCGATCGGCCTCCAGCGGCGCGACGCGATAGACCTTCTTGAGGTCCGGCAGGTCGTCCAGCATCGCGAAAATGTCGCTCTTGTCCGCATCGGCGCCGAAGGCGGCCTGCGTGAAGAACGCGCTCGTCGACGCCCGCCTGAGCAGATTGACGATGTCCTGGGAGGTGTAATCGCGGTGCAGCGACGTGTTGCACACATAGCCCATGCGCGAGCACGCCAGCATCACGATGGCGGTTTCGACACGGCTCGGCAGCCAGATCGAGACGCGCTGGCCCTGCTTCATGCCCGCGGCGTGCAGGTCGCCCGCGACTTCATCGACGCAATCGAGCAGTTCACCGTAAGTAAGGCGCGAGTTGCTGTCGCGCATTGCCAGGCGGCCGGACGACACGCCCGCCCAATGGCGCAGGCGCGTATACATGGTTTCGGCCTGCCAAAAACCCTTCGTGTAGAACTGCTCCGCCTGGTCGATATCCTGCAGGGTGAGTAGCATGCTCATGTCGAATGGCCTTGATGCCTGCGGCGGCGATTAATGCAAAAAGTCGGTCTGGAAACGTTTCATTCTATCCGGTGGGTTTTTGACGGTCAAGTCATCGGCCCGGCCGGCACGCATCGATAATAGCCGAAGCCGCCGGTTCCGTCCGCGCCGCCGCGATCAGCGCGACGATATCCGAGGGCGACACCGGCGATTGCCGGATTGTTACCGCGTACTGACCGAGCGCGTTCTCGATTGCGCTCACCACAGCCGCCGCGGTCGGCAAGACGCCGGCCTCCCCGACGCCTTTGGCGCCGAGAGGATTCAGCGGGGTCGGCGACTCGTGGTGCAAGACCCGGATACGGGGGGTCTCGGTCGAAGTCGGAAGCAGGTATTCGGCCAGGGTTGTGGTCAGCGGCTGACCGTCGTCGTTGTAGAGCATTTGCTCGAACAAGGCGTTTCCGATGCCGTGAACGACACCGCCGATCACCTGCCCTTCGACGATCGTGGGGTTAATTGCCTTGCCGCAGTCGTGCACGATGACGATGTCCAGGATGGTCACGGCGCCGGTGTCCGGATCGACCTCGACCGTCGCGACCTCGGTTCCATTGGCATAGGTCATGTCGTTGATGACGACGTGCTCGGTCGCCTCCATGCCGGGGGGAAGCCCGCCCGGCAGGTAAAAACCGGCGGTTCCCATCGAGGCTTTCACCACCTCGGCAAACGTCACCTTCAGACCGGCCGCGCCTTTGAGCCTGATCTCGTTCCCGACGATCTCGAGGTCCTGATGCGAAACCTCCAGAAGTTGACCCGCCACGGCCAATACCTTGTCGCGAACTTTGACCGCGGCGGCGTGCGCCGACGATCCCGCCGTCACCGTCTGCCGACTGCCGAAGCCGCCGAACCCGGTGGCGGAGGTGGCGGTGTCGCCGGTGGTCACGACGATATGGGACATATCGCCGCCAAGCTGTTCGGCGACGATCTGCGCCAGCATGGTTTTCGTGCCCTGGCCCATCGCCGCCGCGCTCGAACTGACGTGGATCTTGCCCGACGTATTGATCCGGACGGTCGCCGGTTCGTATGGACCGCGGCCGGTCATCTCGACGAAATTGGCAATCCCGATGCCGAGGAGCCGACCCTGCGCGCGCGCCTCGGCCTGCCGCTGCGGGAAGTCCTGCCAGGACGCGGCCGCCAGCGCTTTCGCCTGGCATTGCGGATAATCGCCGCTGTCGATGACGACAGGGACGCCACCGCGCGTCTTGAATGGCTTGGAATAAGGCATTTGCTCGGGCCTGATGAGATTGCGGGCCCGCACCTCGGCGCGGTCCAGCTTCATCTCGAGCGCCACGCGATCAAGCAGACGCTCCATGATGAACACGCCCTGCGGCTGCCCCGCCCCCCGCACCGGCGTCACGGGAACTTTGTTGGTCACGGCAAGGCGCACATGCAGGTCGCAGGCCGGCACGTCATAGGGCATCGTCAAAGTCTGCGCCGCTTCGAAAGCAACATTTACGCCGCGCGCCGTATAGGCGCCGTGGTCGTGCACCATCGCGCCACGAACGCCGCGCACGCGTCCGTCATTATCGGCGGCGATTTCTACGTCCCAGTATTGCTCGCGCTCTTGTGTCGTCGAGAGAAAATGCTCGCGCCGGTCCTCGATCCACTTCACCGGACGGCGAAGCGCTATTGCGGCAAAGGCCGTCACCAGTTCCTCTGAATAAAAAACGAGTTTCGGCCCGAAGCCGCCGCCGACATCGGGCGTGATCACCCGGACATGGCCTTCATCACGGCCGAGCAGATCGGCCAGCAGCCGGAGCGCCGAATGCGGCGTCTGCGTCGAGCTCCACACTGTTAGCTGGTCGGTCGCGACCTCATAATTCGCGATGACGCCTCGGCATTCCATCGAATGGCTGCCGCCACGCATCGGCCGCAGCGATTCCTTGAACACGGCCGCAGCACCATCGAAAGCCGATGCAACATCGCCAAATTTCAAATTGAATTCGGCCACCACATTATCGGGCGCATTGGTGTGCGCCCTCGGCGCATCCGCTTTTACGGCGTCGCGACAATCGACAGCGGCCGGCAGCGGATCATAATCGACTTCGACCAAGGCCATCGCGTCTTCGGCGATGTAGCGATCGTCGGCGATCACCACCGCGATCGGCTCGCCGACATAACAGACCTCATCGTAAGCCAGCACCGGCCGGTCCAGCGACCGCTTGATGGTGGCGCTGGGCAGCGCCACTACAAGACGGTCACTAGTGAGATGCGGCCGCAAGTCGGCCATCGTATAGACCGCATGCACCCCGGGCACTTGCAACGCGGCCTGGACATCAATCTTGCGAACTTGCGCATGCGCATGCGGACTGCGCAGGAACGCTGCCTCTAGCGTATCAGGCAGACCGATATCCTCGACGAAGCGAGCGCGGCCGGTGAGCAGGCTCCGGTCCTCAAGGCGCGGCACCCGCAGACCTACAACTTTCGCGGTCACGACGGGTTTCCTTGTCGCGCTTTGACGACTTGCATGGCCGCTTCGACGATTGGCTGATAGCCGGTGCAACGGCAGATATTGCCGGAGATCGCGATCTTGATGTCTTCCTCGGAGACAACCGGATTGTCCCGCAGGAATTCCGTGAGCGTCATCAATATTCCCGGCGTGCAGAACCCACACTGCAGCGCGTGCTTGTCGCTGAACGCCTGTTGCAGATCGTTCAGCGGCGCATCCGCCGCGGCAAGACCTTCGACTGTCTCGATGGCATGATTGTCGGCTTGGACCGCAAGCATAAGACAGGCGCGGACCGATACGCCGTCGAACAGTACCGTACAGGCACCGCAAACGCCGTGCTCGCAACCGAGATGCGTGCCGGTGAGCTCGAACTTCTTGCGCAGAAGGTCGGCAAGCGTGAGCCGCACCGGCACCTCCGCCTCGCGGCGGAGGCCATTCACGGTTACGGCGATCTTACGTGTGACTGTCACAGCATTTTACCTCACGAGGCCCGACGCTTCTGCGCGCGCATGGATGCTAGGCGCAGCGCACGGAAGGAGAGCACCCCGGCAAGATGCCGGCGGTAGCCTGCAGGAACATGTGCGTCCGCGGCAGATTCGATCGTCTCACAAATCCTGCTGACCTTCTTGAACAGGTCGTCGCCCGCCGCCTGACCGACAAGACCGGCTTCCATCTCGGACATTCGCAACGGCACCGAGGCGACACCGCCAACGGCCACGGCTGCTCTTGCGATGCGGCCTTCCGCATCGACCTCGATCAGCGCCGCCACCGAGGCGAGCGCAAAATCGCCATGCCGGCGGGCGCATTCGATGAAGGCATAGCCGTGCGTCTTGCTCCAGATCGGCAACCGGATACCGGTCACAAGCTCATTCATTTCAATCGCTGGCGTCATATAGCCCGCGGGGAATGCGAGGAAATGGATATCACGCCGGCCTTCTGGGCCCGTCACCTCGACCGTCCCGTCGAGCACACCCGCAATGGTCACCAGTTCCGCCGCCGGATCGAGATGGCACAAGGACCCGCCGATGGTGCCGCGATTTCTGGTCTGGCGGTGGCCAACATTCTCGATGGCTTCAATAACGATCGGACAATCGGCGCGAATCTCTGGCGAGAATTCGATATCTCTTTGGCGCGTCATCGCGCCGATTTCGAAAGTGTCCGTGCCGCGGCGAATAAACGAGAGGTCCTTGATCCTGTTCAGGTCAATCAGGGCGTCCGGCTGCACGAACCGCATATTCAACATCGGCATCAGCGATTGGCCGCCGGCGAGAATCTTGGCGTTTTCGTTGTGCTGAAGCAGGCCGATGGCTTCGGCAACCGTCGTCGGATCGAAATAATGGAAGGCTGGCGGTTTCATTCGAGCCCTTGCCGACGCAAAACGGTCTCTCCCTCGTCAACACTGCGGCACGCGATCGGGCTGAGCCGAACCAAGCCGGTGTTTGGGCTTACCAACTATGTGCCGCGCCATCAAGCGTTCGTAGTGCGGTGAAAACTCCGGAAGCCGTCCGAAATAGTAAAAACGCATACTAAAAAATCGTTTTTATTGACTATGGGCCAGGGCGCGACCTATCATCGTTCCGGTCCGCGCCATGACCGCGCTTAAGCGTTACGGAATTGGCGCCGACCGTTACCGTCCTCCCATACAGGCCCCCGCAGCCAGGAGAGTTTTAATGTCGGATCTTGAGTTAACATTTGCCTGCGGTCTGTACGACCGGATGCTGGCTTTGTATCGGGGCGACGTTAAACCCGCGGGCATCAATCTGCGCTTTCTGCCCATGGACGGCTCTGCCGGCGCGCGCGAGATTTTCGACCGGATGGGCGGCGGCCAGGAATTCGATGTCGCGGAAATGTCCAGCTCGGAATACATTTCGCACGTCGCCGCCGGCAAATCGCCGCTTGTGGCCATCCCGGTTTTTCCGTCGCGGGTATTCCGCCACGGCATGGTCACGATCAATACCAAGTCGGGCATCAAGACGCCCAAGGATCTGGAGGGCAAGCGCGTCGGCGTGCCGCTTTACGTCATGAGCGCCGGCGTGTGGATCCGCGGGCATTTGCAGCACGAATACGGCGTCGATCTTTCCAAGATCAAGTGGGTCCAAGGCGCGGTCAACAAGCCCGGCCCGCATGGACATCCGAGCACCTTGCCACTGCTCAAGCCAATCTCGCTCGAGGACAACGAGTCAAATTCGTCGCTCAACGACCTGCTGGAAGCCAACGAAATCCAGGCCCTGGTGGGTACCGTACTGCCGAAATCCTTTGGCAAGAACCCTGAGATCGTGCGCCTGTTCCCGAACTACCACGAGGTCGAAAAGGACCTTTACCGTCAAAAGAAACTCTTCCCGATCATGCACTTGATCTGCATCCGGAAGGACGTTTACGAGCGCCATCCGTTCATTGCCAGCAGCCTGTTCGACGCCTTCAGCGAGTCCAAGAATGTGGCGCTGGCCAAGATGCGCGACCTCGGCACATTGCAATACATGCTGCCGTGGATGACCGCCGACCTCGACGAGATCGACGAAGTATTCGGTGGCGATCCGTGGCCC
>JAUSBQ010000279.1 GCA_030651965.1 Pseudolabrys sp.
GGCGCTGCGACCGTACTCTTTACCGGCGGGCCTATTCCCCTTCCCGGGCGACGCCTATATTAGAGCCCTGAACATTTCATCGTTCACGCATTGGAGACTTCATATGACATTGGCGATTGGCGATACCGCGCCGGACTTCGAAGCGGAAACCACCGAAGGCAAGATCCGCTTTCACGAATGGCTGGGCAATTCCTGGGGCGTGCTGTTCTCGCACCCGAAGGACTTCACCCCGGTCTGCACCACCGAACTCGGCACCGTGGCGCGCCTGAAGCCGGAATTCGACAAGCGCCACACCAAGGTCATCGGCCTGTCGGTCGACCCGGTGGAAAATCACGCCAAATGGGCGGTCGACATCAAGGACGTCGTCGGCTTCGCGCCGAACTATCCGATGATCGGCGACACCGAGCTGAAGATTTCCAAGGCCTACGGCATGCTGCCGGCCTCGACCTCCGGCACGTCGGAAGGCCGCACGCCGGCCGATAACCAGACCGTGCGCAACGTGTTCATCGTCGGCCCGGACAAGAAGATCAAGCTGATCCTGGTGTATCCGATGGCGGTCGGCCGCAACTTCGACGAAATCCTGCGCGTGCTCGACTCGTTGCAGCTCAACGCCAAGCATCGCGTGGCGACGCCGGCGAACTGGAAGCAAGGCGAGGATGTCATCCTGACCTCGGCGATCTCGAACGAGGAAGCCAAGACTTTGTATCCGGCAGGCTACACGACCGTGAAGCCCTATCTGCGCACGGTGCCGCAGCCGAAGTAAGCCCAAGCCGATTTTCTGCTATAGAGCAAGGGCGCGGGCTAAACCCCGCGCTCTTTTCTTTTGCGCGTCCACCCGACCCGGAGCCTCTTGCATGACTGACGTCAATCCGATGGCCTATCAACAGCCGCCCTTCGCGGACTTCCTCGGGCTGAAAGTGACGCTTGTGTCGCGCGATCGCGTCACCGCCGAACTGGTGGTGCGGCAAGAGTTGAACAACCGCTACAACATCATGCATGGCGGGGCGATCATGGCGCTGGCCGACAATATGGGCGGCACGGCCGCATCGGCCAATCTGGCCGAAGGCCAGACCACCACGACGATCGAGAGCAAGACCAATTTCTTCGCCGCCGTGCCGATCGGCGACACCGCCTTTGCCGAATGCATCCCGCTGCATCGCGGCCGCACCACCATGGTCTGGCAGACCCGCATCACCCGGAAAGATGGCCGTCTGTGCGCGATGGTCACGCAGACGCAGATGGTGCTGGACAAAAAGAAGTAGCTAAAGCGCGATCACCAACGCAGCACACTGCGCCCTAGCGCCGCACCCAGGACCGTCACCCCGCCGATCGCGATCGAATACCAGACGGCGACGAACAGCGGCGAATCGTCCGTGCAATGGGTCGCGTAAAGCGCGGCACCAAGCCCGCCGGCAACGAGCCCGGCGACGGCGCCGGCCGCGGCGCGCGATGTCGGCGCGCCGCGACGCAGCACCAGCAACAGCGCTGCAAGCAGCGGCAACGACAGCAGCGGAATCACGGTCAGACAAATGAGCGCGTTGCTGCCGATCATCTTCGCCTGCCATTGGCTCGCGGGAACGATGAGCAATTCGGCAACGACCGCGACGATCAGCAGGATCGGCGCGGCCGCCAGCACGGCCTTCTGCAGACCTGTGTCGGCGCCCGGCTGAGCCAGGCGCAAGACGAGCGCAACGGCGGTCGTGGCCAACAACAGCGCCTGCGTGATTTTCAGATCGAAGCGCACGGTGACAGCGGCCGCCGCGATATCCGGGCGCGGGCCCAGCGCCATCCAGAACAGACCCGCGGATATCGCAAATCCAATGGCGATTGCCAGCGCGACCTGGCGGCCGAGCGGCGCCTGGACCGCTGCGCGGTCCGCGACAAGGGCATGAACGAGTTCGTCGGTGCGCATGTCAGTCCTGTCCCAATGCTCTTGCCAGCGTTGCCAGGCCGCGATGCAATGCGACCCGCACCGCGCCTTCCGTCATCGTCAATCGCACGGCGGCGTCTGCGATCGATACCCCCTCGACCGCAACGGCGTGAACCACGGCGCGCTGGCCGGGCGGCAGTTGCGCCAAATGGCGCGCGACATCCTGGCCGGACAGCGCCGGGCTCTCCCCTTCGGCAGCCAGGGTCTCGGAAAAATCCTCGATCGGCAGATCGAACTTTCCGGCGCGCCGGCGCAGCGCATCGACAAGCTTGTAACGGGCGATCGTATAAACCCACGGCTCAATCGGCCGCGCGCTGTCCCAGGTGTGCCGCTTCAGATGCACCGCCAACAAAACCTCCTGAACCACGTCCTCGATGTCGGCAGCCGGCCGCCCGGCGCGCACGAGTCCGCGCCGGACCAGCGGGCGCAACGCCGCCGCGATCTCGCGCAACACGCGCCGGTAGGCGTCCGCGTCGCCGCCATTGGCGGCACGCATCAAATCGGCCCAACCGGCACCGCGCTGGCTCACGCATGCTCCTGCATTGTCATTCGTTCAACTCCGGCATTTCGTTACACGCCGGGGGCATCAATCACGCGAATTTGACGGCCTAACACATAAGCGTGACCGGTGTAACGCAAGCCCCCTCGCCGGCGAAGAACCTGATGTGAGCCGGTTCACCCGCTTCACTGCGGCCGGGTTTTGTCCCGCGCCGACATTCGCAACGATTAATACAGAGGGAAAACGTCATGACCAAGAATTCGATCGCCGCCGCTACGCTCGCCGGCTCGCTGGCAGCCGCCTTCACCATGATCTCGATCGCCTCGTCCGCGCCCGCGCCGGCCCAGCCCAATGCCGACAAATGCTATGGCGTTTCGCTCGCCGGCAAGAACGACTGCGCCGCCGGCCCCGGCACCACGTGTGCAGGCACGTCCAAGGTCGATTACCAGGGCAACGCCTGGAAATACGTGGCCAAGGGCACCTGCGCCACCATGAAGACGCCGAAAGGCATGGGCTCGCTCAAGGCGATGTAGTCGCGATACGAAACGCGGGAGGCGCGCGGCGTTCGCGCGTCTCCCCGACCCGCAAGCAATGAGACATCTCATGCCAATTCCTTCCCGCCTTCCCGCGGCCGCCGGTGTCGGCTTCAAGCCGCAGCATTTCGCCGACATCATCGGCGGCGAACAGCCGATCGGCTTTGTCGAAATCCACGCCGAGAATTACATGGGCGCGGGCGGACCGCCGCATGCGCAGCTTGGCGCATTGCGCGAGCGCTATGCGCTGTCGGTGCACGGGGTCGGCCTGTCGATCGGCGGCGCAGCCGCGCTCGACGCCGAGCATCTGGCACGCCTCAAGCTGCTGTGCGACCGCTATCAGCCGGACAGCTTTTCCGAACACCTCGCCTGGTCGTCGCATGGCGAAGTCTTCTACAACGACCTCTTGCCATTGCCCTACACGCCGGAAACGCTCGCGCGCATCGTCGAGCATATCGATCTGGTGCAGACGACGCTTGGCCGCGAGATGCTGTTGGAAAATCCGTCAACATACGTCACCTTTGTCGACAGCACTTTTCCCGAAACCGAATTCCTCGCCGAGATCGCCCGCCGCAGCGGCTGCGGACTGCTGCTCGATGTCAACAACGTCTTTGTCAGCGCAAAAAATCACGGCACCGACCCGACCTCCTATCTCGCGGCATTTCCAATGGCCCGCGTGAAGGAAATCCATCTCGGCGGGCATGACGAGCAAACCGACGACGACGGCGCGCCGCTGCTGATCGACGCGCATGGTTCCCCTGTCGCGGACCCGGTCTGGGCGCTCTATGAAAATGCGATAGCGCGCAGCGGACCGCTCGCCACCTTGATCGAATGGGACAACAATGTACCGGCCTGGCCGGTGCTGGCCCGCGAAGCGCGCGCGGCCAGCGACATTCTCAGCCGCGCCGCCGCGGCGAAGGCGGCATGATGACGGCCGCATTCTCAGCCATTCAAGCGAGCTTTGCCGATGCCTTGCTGGACGCGGATCGGCCGGTCCCCGGAGCCCTGACTTTGCAGGCGGCCGGTGCGCCGCGAAAGCGTTTCGCGGTCTACCGCAATAACGTGATTGTCGGGCTGGTCGAGGCGCTGCGCGCGCAATTCCCGGCCACGGAAAAGATTGTCGGCGGCGAATTCTTCGCGGCGATGGCGCGCGTCTATGCCGTCACGCAACCGCCGCGCTCGCCCATCCTCCTCCATCATGGCAATGGCTTTCCCGGCTTCATCGAACAATTCGAGCCGGCCGCGGAATTGCCTTACCTCGCCGATGTCGCGCGGCTCGAAATCGCGCGAACGCGGGCCTATCACGCCGCCGACGCTCCGACGCTCGATCCGTCGCGCTGGGAGGGGCTCGATCCAGCCGCGCTGGTTGGCGCGCGCGTGACCCTGCACCCGTCGCTGCAGATACTGCGTTCGCTTTATCCGGTGGTCACGATCTGGGCGATGAACGCCGGCGACGCCGAGCCGAGCTCGATCGAGGATAGCGGGCCTGAGGACGCCTTGATCGTGCGCCCGGACCTCGATGTCCAGGTGCGCAGGCTGCCCGCCGGAGGCGCGGCGTTTCTGCACGCGCTTGCCGCAGGCGCTTCGCTTGGCGACGCCGCCACATCGGCCATAGCCGATCATCCCGAATTCGATCTCACTGCCAATCTTGCCGGGCTGATAGGCGCCGGACTGGCAACCGAACTGCATTGCACGCCGACCCCGAAGGATATTGCGCCATGAGTCAAACGCTCGCCACGACATCCAAGCCAGGCCTCGTGCACCTGACCGACCGGCTGACCGGCGCGATGGCGGCCATTCCCTACTGGTTCGTTGCGCTCGTCACGCGCATCTCGATTGCCGGCGTGTTCTGGCAATCCGGCCAGACTAAGGTCGACGGCTTCCGCGTCACGGATTCGGCGATCGAATTGTTCCGCAGCGAATACCAACTGCCGGTGATCGATCCTTCGATCGGCGCGCATCTGGCCGCGCTGGCCGAGCATTTTTTTCCACTTTTGCTGGTGCTCGGGCTTGCGACACGGTTTGCCGCGCTCGCGCTTTTGGGCATGACCCTGGTCATTCAGATCTTCGTCTATCCCGACGCCTGGCCGACGCACGGCACATGGGCCGCTTGTCTTCTGCTGTTGATGACTCGTGGCGCCGGGCTGATATCGCTCGATCACCTGATCGCGCGACGCAGCCGCTGAGCCCCTACTTTTCGGCGCTGACCGACGCGCCGACATTGCCCGCCGCCGGCGTCACGCGCGCTCCGCGATTGACCAGCACGACGCCGGCCGCGCAGACCACCATGCCGGCAATCGAGAGCGCGTCGAGCTTCTCGCCGAACAATAGGTACGCCATCAAGGCGGTCACCGCCGGCACCAGGTAAAACAGGCTGGCAAAGCTGGTCGCCGCCGAGCGGCGGATCAGCCAGTACATCAGCCCGATCGCGGCGATCGACAACACCAGCACCAGCCAGGCCATGGCGAAGACCAGTTCGCCGCTCCAGTGCACGACGCGGGTCTCGAACACGAATGCCGCGCAACCGAACACGACGGCGGCGCCGGCATATTGCACTAGATTGCCGGCGCGCCAGTCGATCTGGCCGCAATAACGTTTCTGATAAAGCGAGCCGAGCGTGATGCCGAACAGCGACACGACGCTGGCGACCCAGCCGAGCACCGAGCCGGACGTCACCAGTGAGCGGTCGTGCAGCACCAGCGCAACGCCGGCCAGGCCGAGCGCGAGGCCGATCCATTGCAGCCGCGTCACCGTCTCGCCCATGAAACGATTGGCGATGGTCGAGGTGAGGATCGGCTGTAGCCCGGGAATGAGCGCCGAGACGCCGGCCGGCACGCCCTCGCTGATGGCGATGAACACCCCGCCGAGATAGAAGCCGTGCACCATCAACCCGGCGAGCAGACTGTGACCGACCTCCGCCCGGCTCGGCACCAGCGCGCCGCCGATGACGGCAATGGCGCCGAGAATGAGCACGACGAACACCATGCGCAAGCCGAGAAAGGTCATCGGCTCGATATAGGGCAAGCCATAGCGCGCGCCGATGAAGCCGGTGCTCCAGAGCAGCACGAACAGTACGGGCGCGCCCGCGATCGCCAGCTTCGTCGGGCTCATGAAAATACCAT
>JAUSBQ010000282.1 GCA_030651965.1 Pseudolabrys sp.
GAATGATACGGCCGGAACGTGCCGGAGTTGAACGCATGCGCGATCTCGCGCGCGACGGTGTCGTCGGAAGCCGCGATCGTCACCGCCGTCGGCAGGCCGCGCGCCACGTCGGCGGCGAAGCTCGGCCCCGACAGTATAGCCGGCGTCGCGGCGGGCGCGCATTCGCCGATGATCTCGGTCATGAATTTGTGCGTGCCGTGCTCGATGCCCTTGGCGCAGGCGATCACCGGCGTGCCGTTCTTCATGGTCTGCGCCAGCGCCTTGACCACCGAGCGCATCGCCTGCGCCGGGACCACTAGTAATATCGCATCGTTCTGCGCGGCTTCGGCGAGTGCGCGCGTTACCTTGATTGAATCCTCAAGCCTGACGCCGGGCAGAAACCGGCTTTCCCGTTGGCTTGCGAGATGCTCGGCATGCGCGGCGTCGAACTCCCACAGCATGACGTTGCGCCCGGCGCGCGCGCAGGTTTGCGCCAGCGCGGTGCCCCAGGCGCCGCCTCCGAGCACGGCGATGCGTTGTATGCTCATGGGTTCCATCGTCTCATTTGTAAGCCGCCGTACCTTTGAGCGCGCCCTTGGCGGCGGCGATTTCGTCGAGCGGCCAGCGCGCGCGCGGCGCGGTGTCCATGCCATCGGTGAGGCCGAGCGCGATGCGCTCGGCGCCGGCCCAGGCGATCATCGCGCCGTTGTCGGTGCACAGATCGAGCGGCGGCGCGACCAAGACAGTGCCGGTCTCGAAGGCGAGGCGGTGCAGCACCTTGCGGATAGCCTGATTGGCGGCGACGCCGCCGGCGGCGACCAGAGCGGTCGGCGCGCCGTATTGCGCACGGAACATCCGCAAACCGGCGCGCAGTCGGTCGAACACCACATCGACCACCGCCTGCTGGAACGACGCGCATAAATCCGCGACGTCCTGATCCGACACAGGCGCAATGCGTTCGGCTTCCAGCCGCAGCGCGGTCTTCAGGCCGGAGAACGAGAAGTCGGCATCCTTGCGGTGCTGCATCGGGCGCGGCAGCGCGAAGCGCGTGGCGTTGCCGCGCAAGGCTTCCTTCTCGACTTGCGGCCCGCCCGGATAACCGAGGCCGAGAAGCTTCGCCGTCTTGTCGAAGGCCTCGCCGATGGCGTCGTCCTGCGTCGTGCCGAGGCGCACATAATTGCCGACGCCGAGCACGGCGACGACCTGGGTGTGGCCGCCGGAAGCCAGGAACAGGCAATATGGAAATGGCGTGTTGTCGGTCAGCCGCGCGGTCAGCGCGTGCGCTTCGAGATGGTTGATCGCGACCAGCGGCTTGCCGGTCACCAGCGCGATCGCCTTGGCGGTGGTCAGGCCGACGATGACGCCGCCGATCAGCCCAGGGCCGGCGGCGGCGGCAATGCCGTCGAGCTGGTCATAAGTCTTGCCCGCCTCGGCCATGGCCTTGGCGATGATCATGTCGAGCGCCTCGACATGGGCGCGCGCGGCGATTTCAGGCACCACGCCGCCATAGGCGGCATGATCGGCGACCTGGCTGAGAACGACATTGGACAGAATCTGCGCCCGGCCGTCGTCGGCGCGTTCGATCACCGCGGCGGCGGTCTCGTCGCAGGTGGTTTCGATGCCGAGGACGATCATCATTTTCCTCGCTTCAATCCAAAACGAACGTGCTTTACAAGGTGCCTAGCATCGCGAGGTAATATGACGCAATCCGGCACTTCAATCCTGCGTATCGGCACGCGCGGCAGCCCTTTGGCGCTGATCCAGGCGCGTCTGGTGCAGGCGCAATTGGCGCAGGCTTTGGCCGTCGACGCCGCGACAATTGAAATTGTCGTCATCCGCACCTCAGGCGATGCCATCCAGGACCGGCCTTTGTCAGAGGTCGGCGGCAAGGGCCTGTTCACCAAGGAAATCGAGGAAGCCTTGCTCGGCAACCGCATCGATCTGGCGGTGCATTCGGCCAAGGACATGCCGACGCACTCGCAGCCCGGATTGACGTTGGCGGCCTGCCTCGAGCGCGAAGATCCGCGCGACGCCTTCATCAGCCGCAAGGCCAAGTCGATGATGGAACTGCCGCGCGGCGCCACCATGGGGACCGCCTCGCTGCGCCGCCAGGCGATCACCATGGCTGCGCGCGGCGATCTGCGCGTCGTGCCGTTGCGCGGCAATGTCGAGACCCGGTTGCGCAAGCTTGAGACCGGCGAGTGCGACGCCACTTTGTTGGCGATGGCCGGGCTGAAGCGCCTCGGCCTCGCCGAACTTGCCACCCATGTGATGTCGGTCGAGGAATTCCTGCCGGCGGTGGGGCAAGGCGCCATCGGGCTCGAAGCGCGCGAAGGCGACAAGCGCACGCGCGATATGCTGGCGCGCATCGATCATGCCGATACGTCGATTGCCGTCGCCTGCGAACGCGCGTTTCTCGCCGTGCTTGACGGCTCGTGTAAAACGCCGATCGCCGGTCACGCAACGCTCGAAGGCAACACGCTGCATTTCCGCGGCCTGATCGCGCGGCCGGATGGCGGCGCGGCGCACGACATTTCCGGCAACGGCCATTTGCGCGACGCGGTGCAGATCGGCGAGGAAGCCGGCCGTGAATTGAAACACGCCGCCGGTCCCGGATTCTTTGACTGAGAAGTTACAAGATGCGCCTCGTTCTCACCCGCCCGCAGGACGACAGTGAACGCTCGGCGCTTGCCTTGCGCGCGCGCGGCCACGAGGTGCTGATCGCGCCGTTGATGCGGGTCGAAATGATCGCCGCCGATCTCCGCCCGCACTGGGGCGCGGTCATCGTCACCAGCGCCAATGCCGCGGCAGCCATTGCGACGCATAAAGTGCGCGATGCGCTGATCAAACTGCCGGTCTATGCCGTCGGCAAACGCAGCGCCGATGCCGCGCGGGCAGTGGGCTTCACCGACGTCACATCGGCCGGCGGCGATCTGCGCGATCTGTTGCGCATCATCAGCGCGCGGCGGCCCGATAGCAAAGCGCCGCTGTTGTATCTGGCCGGCGAGGATCGCGCCGGCGACCTGATCGGCGATCTCGCGGTGCACGGCATCGCCGCCGAACTGGCGGTGGTCTATCGCGCCGTCACCGCGCCATTCCCGGACGACCTGATCGCGGCGCTCAAGGCGGGCGCGGTCGACGGCGTGCTGCATTTCTCCAGGCGCAGCGCCGACAATTTTGTCGATGGCGCCAAAAAAGCCGGGATTGAAGCGCTGGGTTTGGCTGTCCGGCATTTCTGCCTGTCGGCGCAGATTGGCGAACCGCTCATAGCCGCGGGTGCGGCCAAGGTGATTGTGGCGAAACGCCCCGATGAAGCGGCTCTGATGGCGCTGGCCGATGCTGCCAAGACCTGATTGGCGCTCAGGATCGCTTTGCTTTATTTGCTGCGTCCTATGGGGCGATTCGATAGGATTCGCAGATGACCGACAAGCGTCCAACGCCGGATACATCGGCTGGCAAAGGCCGCCGCAAGCGCGCCGCGCCGACCATAGATCTGACCGCGACCGACGTCACCACGGGCGACGTGCCGCAGGCGGTCACTCCGGACCCGCCGCCGCATGAAATTCTCGGCGAGCCGCCGCCGCAAGCCGCTGCGCCGCCTGAACCTGAACCAGCCGCGCCGCCGCATTTACACGAAGCCAAGGATCAACAGCGCAAGAGTCTGACCGCCACGCTGACAATGCCGGTGCTGGCTGCCGGCGTCGCTGGCGCTGCTGCCATGTCGCTCATTCTGCTTGGGCTCTGGCTTACCGGGATGCTGCCGGCCGGCGATACCGGTTCGGATGCCTTGCGCGCGCAGATCGCCGGGCTGGAAACGCAAGTGCAGGATTTGCAGAAGCGTCCGGCGCCCGTCGCGGATACGAAGCCCGTCGAGGCGCTGACGCAACGCGTCGCGCGCATGGAAGACAGCATCAAGAACATGCCGGCCGGGACCGCCGGCGATCCGGCTCTCGCCGGGCGCGTCACCGCCGCCGACAATGCGCTGAAGTCGCTTGGATTGGCGCTCACTGCGCTCAACCGCCGCAATGACGAGCTTGCCGCCAACAGCACCCAGGCACGCGAACGCGCCGAAGCCGCCGAGAAGGCGGTGGTCGCTTTGCGCGCCAGTGTGCAGGACGTTTCTAAAGCCGCCAGTGCCGGCGCGTCGTCGGCCGATCTCGAGCCGTTGCAACAGCGCATCGCCACGCTTGAGCAATCGGCCAGAACCGCGACCGCCGAGATCGCCAAAACATCCGCGTCCGATAACGCCGCGCGGCTGGCGTTGAGTGCCGCGGCGCTGCGCGATGCGGTCGCGCGCGGCGCGCCTTTCAGCGCCGAACTGGCGCAGGCCAAATCGCTTGGCGCTGACGAAAAAATTCTCGCGCCGCTGTCGTCTTATGCCGCCGGCGGCGTGCCGAGCGAAAAGGCGCTCGCCGCCGAATTGAGCGCGCTGTTGCCGCGCATGATCAAATCGGCCGGTGCGCCACCTGCGTCCGGCGGTTTCATCGAGCGCCTGCAAGCCAATGCCGGACAACTCGTGAAGATTCGCCCGGTCGATGCGCCGGTTGGCGACGATCCGACGACCGTGCTGGCGCGTCTCGAAGTCGACGCGGCGAAGGCCGACATCGCCGCGGCCTTGACCGATCTCGGCAAGCTCACCGACGCGCAGCGCGCGCCGGCGCAAGGCTGGATCGCCGAGGCACAAAGCCGCCAGGCCGCGCTTGCCGCCGTGCGCCAGTTCGCCGCCGATACGGCGCGTTCTCTCGGCACGAAGTGAGGGCGGCATGATCCAGGTCGTCCTGTTCCTGATCACCGTCGCGCTGGTCGCCGCTGGCTTCGTCTGGCTCGCCGATCGCCCCGGCGATGTGCTGATCACCTGGATGGGCTACCGCATCGAAACCTCCTTCATGGTGGCTTTGCTTGCGGTTGGCGCATTGGTCGTCGTCGCCATGATTGTCTGGTCGGTGGCGCGCGGAATCTTGCGTTCGCCCGATCAGGTGTCGCTGTTCTTCCGTCATCGCCGCGCCATGAAAGGGCATCTCGCCATCACGCGCGGGCTGGTCGCCATCGGCGCCGGCGATTTGCGCCTCGCGCGCAAGTCCGCCGATGAAGCGGCAAGGCTGTCGCCCGGCGATCCGTTGATGCTGCTGCTGACCGCGCAATCGGCGCAGATGGCCGGCGACCGCGGCGGCGCCGAGCGCGCCTTCCACGAAATGACGCGGCACGAAAATACCAGGCTGCTTGGCCTGCGCGGCCTCTATATCGAAGCGCAGCGCCGCAACGACTTTGCCGCCGCGCGCCGCGTCGCCGAGGAAGCCGCCAAGGCGGCACCGGCGCTTGCGTGGGCCGGGCAGGCGGTGCTCGACGATCGCTGCGCCGCCGCCGACTGGCTGGGCGCGCTTGAGGCGCTCGACCATATGGGAGGCGCGCTCGACAAAAACGACTATCGCCGCAAGCGCGCCGTGCTGTTGACCGCGCGCGCTTTGGCGCTCGACGACCGCGACCGCGATGCTTCGCGCGCGCTGGCGCTCGACGCCGTCAAGCTCGCGCCCGATCTGGCGCCGGCTGCGGCGCTGGCCGGGCGGCGTCTGGCTGAAGCCGGCGATGCGCGCCGCGCTTCGAAAATTCTCAACACCGCGTGGAAGCTCAATCCGCATCCCGACATCGCCGACGCCTACGCCAATTTGCGTTTCGGCGACACGGCGCGGGCGCGGCTCACCCGCATGCAGTCGCTGGCCGAAAAGGCGCCGGGCCAGCTCGAAGGCGCGATTGCCGTGGCGCGCGCCGCGCTCGATGCGCGCGAATTCGCCGTCGCCCGCGCCGCGTTAGCGCCTTACCTCTCGGCGCCGACAAAGCGCGTCGCCACGCTGATGGCCGAGATCGAAGAGACCGAGCACGGCGACGAAGGCCGCGTGCGCGAATGGATGGGCCGCGCCATGCGCGCCGCCGGCGATCCGGTCTGGACCGCCGATGGCGTGGTGTCGGACCGCTGGCTGCCGGTATCGCCGAACGGCCGGCTCGATGGTTACGAATGGCGGATGCCTTTGGCCGAACTCGGCGGCACCGCGCATCCGGTCATCGACGCGGCCCCGCCGCCTTTGCCGGAGCCCAAACCGGAACCGAAGCCTGAGCCGCAGCCCGTTCTGGAGAAGCCGGAACCGGCGGCGCCGACGGCCGAGGTCGTGCCGCTGCGCAAGGCGCAGAGGCCGGCAGCCCGGCCGGCCCAGGTCGAGGCGGTCATTCCCTTGGTCCACGCCCCGGACGATCCC
Source organism: Pseudolabrys sp. (assembly GCA_030651965.1). Classification (GTDB taxonomy): domain Bacteria; phylum Pseudomonadota; class Alphaproteobacteria; order Rhizobiales; family Xanthobacteraceae; genus Pseudolabrys. The sequence continues at coordinate 6,228 of JAUSBQ010000282.1, forward strand.
GGCCCCGAATCGGGGCTCGACGTCGATCCCATGCCGGAAACGACGCAGACGTCGGTCGCCGGCCCCTGGGAGCGGCTTAAGCAGATGTTTCGGTAGCTGGAGCGGCGCCCGTATTGCTTGCCAACCCAGCCCCACGCCGATAGTAAGGCGCCAGATTTCCTCCGCATGATCCGCTCCGAAAACCGGTATCCACTTTTCGGGATCATGCGGTCAGCCGACGTAGCTCAGTGGTAGAGCATCCGCTTCGTAAGCGGGGGGTCGGGGGTTCAAATCCCTCCGTCGGCACCAGCCTTCCAGCGTCACAAAATAGTACCAGAGCGCCTCGAAACGTCCTCCGGAGCAATCTGGAGACTTCAAAAAGCTTTTGGCGCTTCGGGCGGGGAGGTTCAAAAACCGTGGTTACACGAGGGTTGCAGGTCCGATCGGCGTGGAAACGGATTTCGACATGCCAAATCGGCGCCGGGCTGGCTGGATAGGACGGCGGTTTCCTAAACCGAAGGTCGGAGGTTCGACTCCTCTCGGGACCGCCACCAGCAGAGCAAATATCAATCTTTCGCGCCCTGAGCATCCTTCGGGGTAAACATATGGGTAAACAAATCTGAATTCGTTTATGCCACAAGAATAACGGTATTGCGCCGAAATCATCGTTCGCGAGGTCGAGCAAACTCAGTTGTCAGTGTGATTCCCTGGCGTCGACGTCGATTTTTTTTAAATGAATTTTTCTGTCCAGAATAATTCGTTTAGCCAGCGGCCGCTTGCGATCCAATGACATCTGAGGGTGGGCCCTGGTGCGCCTGCCGGTGAATCGAATTAATTCGATCCGCCAAAAGACATTTTATTTTATTTCATTTCTTCGAGGACAGGTCGCGACGAGGCGCTGGGCTGTTACGCGATCGACCCGATGTCTATGGACGCCCGATTGCCTCACTGGCAGTCCGTCGGGACCAGGGGGCTGAACGTCCGCTATGCGCCGTTCGTGACCGAAAATGACGCGCCGCAACGAATGACGCTAAGTGCCATGAAGAGACATCGTGCCATTCATTCGATCATCTCGTCGGCGCGCATCAATAGCGAAATTAGCACCGTCAAGCACAAGGACTTGTCGGGTAGGTCGAAAACGACATTGCCCACTGTCGGCAGCAAACCTAAAGTGCATCCAAAGGTCATATTGGGGGGGCGGGCGATACCCAGAGCTTGGGCCCGCGCCGGATCAATGGGGGCACTGTGGGTTTAAGGATACGCCTGATCGTCCTCATTTTGTTGGCTGCTGTGCCGGTATTTGTCGTTCAAGTCGTTCACGATTTTGCAGCGCGCGAAGATCGCAGCGCAGCATTTGTCCAAACCTCGGAAACGCTCGCAGGTCTGGTTGCGGCCCGCCAGGACCGAATCGTCGAGGGTGCCCGCCTCCTGCTTATAACAGCCTCACATCTTCAATCGATTCGTGAAAAGAACAGCGAAGAATGCAACCGAAGGCTGAGGGAGATTGCCCGACTAGTTCCGGAAGTAACGGCGATCGCAGTCTTGACCCCCGCTGGCGAGCGATGGTGCAGCAGTATCGATGGCGCCGGACCGATAAATCTCGCGGACCGGGAATACTTTCAAGCCACTATCCGCTCAGAGACCATCCAAACCAGCGATTTCATCGTCGGACGACAAACTGGCGAGGGCAGCGTCGTTTTTACGTACCCTGTGCGCGGACAAACGGATGTTGAAGCAGTCGTGTTCGTCGCATATCGAACAAGTGTGCTTTCGAGCATGCTCAACGATCCACCGCTTCCGCCAGGTGCAATCGTCGCGTTGTTGGATCGCAATGGCATTGCGGCGGCTCGCTGGCCTGATCCCGACAAATGGATCGGCAAGAACCTGTCATCCTCCGACGTTGTACGTCGCGCGATTGGTGAGCGGCGTGGATCGATGCGTGCCTTCGCCGACTGGGCGGGGTCCGATGAGTACGCCTTTGGGTTTGCGCCAGTGCGAATGCCCACCAATCTCACGGTCTTAGTAGGCCTGCCATTGACCTCAACGCTGCGCGACGCGGAGGCACGTTCCTGGTGGGCAATAGGCTGGACCAGCTTTATTTTCTTGCTTGCGATTCTGATCGCGCTGGTTGGCGCACACCTGTGGGTGGTTGCGCCGCTTAGACAACTTCACGGTTCAGTCGAAGCCTTGGCGCGCGGCGATGCCTCGTCAACAACCTTTGCACCTCTGAGTGGAAGTCAGGAATTGCGTTCTGTCGGCCAAGCGCTGTCTGCTACCGCGCTCGTGTTACGAGAGAGAGAAACGGCACTGCGGCAAAGCGAAGAAGCCAAGGCGGCCGTCATCCACACGGCGCTCGATAGCATCGTGATCATCGACGAGCACGGCAAGATCGTGGACTTTAACCCGGCAGCCGAGCAGACCTTCGGCATTCTTCGCGCGGAAGCCATCGGACGTTCGCTCGCCGACACCATCGTGCCGCCCGAACACCGTACAGGTCACACCGCTGGGCTCGCTCGTTACCTCGCCACGGGCGAGGCCCGTGTGCTGGGCAAGCGTCTTGAGATGGATGCTGTCCGATCCGATGGGTCGCGGTTTCCGGTTGACCTCGCAATTGTTGAGTCATGGGTTCGCGGCAAACGTTTCTTTACCGGACACCTGCGCGACATTTCAGACCGCAAACGCGCAGAGCAGTTTCTCCTCGACGTCAATCTAGGTCTCGAAGAACGGGTCCAAGAGCGGACCTGGGAGTTGACCGTTGCCAATCAGAAGCTCCAAGCGGAAATTCATGGCCGAGAAGATGCGGAAGGCAAAATACGCCAGATGCAGAAAATCGAGGCAATCGGCCAGTTGACCGGAGGCATCGCGCACGATTTTAACAACATGCTAGCGATCATCATCGGCAGCCTTCGTTTGTTGCAACGGCGGCTCGAGCGGGGAGAGACCGATGTGCAACGATTTGTCGAAGGCGCGATCAATGGCGCGGACCGTGCGGCAGCGCTCACGAAGCGACTGCTTGCCTTCTCCCGACAGCAACCACTGTCTCCGCACGTTGTCGATGGGAGCAAGCTGATTGCAGGCATGTCCGATTTCCTGCGCCGAACGATCCCTGAAAACATCGAGATAGAATCAGTTTTGGCAGGTGGTCTTTGGCGGATGAAAGCCGATCCGCATCAACTTGAAAATGCGATTCTCAATCTGGCACTCAATGCCCGAGACGCCATGCCCGATGGCGGGAAGCTCACCATCGAAACCGTCAACACCTGGTTGGACGAGGCTTATGCAGCGGCCCATGTCGATACCGCATCGGGTCAGTACGTTATGATTGCGGTGACGGATAACGGGACCGGCATGCCCCCGGCGGTAGTGGAGCGCGCTTTTGATCCGTTCTATACGACCAAGGCGGCCGGGCATGGGACTGGTCTAGGCCTGAGCCAAGTGCACGGGTTTATCAAACAATCGGGGGGGCACATTAAAATTTATAGCGAGCCGGGCGTCGGCACCTCGGTGAAAATCTATTTACCCCGCCACGCCGGGGAGGGGGTGCATTATGTGTCCGATCGCGCGCCGATGGCCGTACCGTCGGCCAAGCCGCATGAAAAAATACTGCTTGTCGAAGACGACGAACGCGTTCGAACCCTTACGTCGGAGATTCTGCACGAGTTGGGATACCAAGTCGTCGAGGCCGAGGGTTCTGCAACAGCCCTAAAGCTGCTGGAACAGCATCCGGATATGGCATTGCTTTTCACTGACATTGTGATGGCAGGTTTGAATGGACGGCAGTTGGCCGAAGAAGCCATCAAGCGGCTACCGCGTCTAAAAGTTCTGTTTGCCACTGGCTACACCCGCAACGCGATCGTCCACAACGGCATACTCGACGCCGGGGTGAACGTGATTTTGAAGCCGTACACGTTGGAAGCCTTGGCCACAAAAATCCGTGCCGTATTGGATGGACTGACGGGATAATATCTGTCTGCGCGCTGCCGACGTCCCGTTTGGGTCAAAACGCTGCGTAAAAACTGAGCCCCAGCGCCGACGCTTGTCCGGTGTACCCCCGATGTGACCGAGATTATTGCGACGCGGCGAACGCAGCAACGTGCCAGTAGCCGACAAACTCCACCGCGTGCGGGCCTTCTCGATTCTCTAGGCCTAGTGACGCAACGGCATTTCATTTAAATTCTCGACCGGAACAGACATAGCGACAGCTAAACCTTCTGGTGTCCAATTGCGAGCAATAGTGCCTCCAAGTTGGCTTTCAATGGTATTATTGGTCAACCTAGTGCCGAAGCCGCTCCGCGTGGGCGGCCCCCCAATGACTGGGCCTCCGCGCTCTAGCCACGTGACAAGCAAATGTCCGCCGGTCTCCTGCCAAGTGACATTGACGATTCCTTTATCGTGCAGCAGCGAACCGTATTTCGCGGCGTTCGTTGCAAGCTCGTGAAACAAAAGCGCAAAACCATTCGCGGCGTTGTCCCCTAGCTTTACGCTTGGCCCTTCGATGACGACGCGGGCGTTGCCTGTTGGCTTAGAGCCACCATCGTGCGGTCGCAGAATTGTCTGTATTAAATCGGCCAAATCGACGTGAGGAACTAACGCAGCGTCTTGACCGGATGAGCGGCGCACAAGGTCGTTTGCGATAGCCAAGGCTTCTAGACGTCCTGTAAGCAAGCCCGTCATCTCGGCAGGCGTGGAGGCTCCGCGCGCGCTGATGTGAATCATGCCGGCAGTGATTGTGAGTAGGTTCTTGATGCGATGTCCCATCTCATCGGTCAGCATTTCCTGCTGTACTAAAGCATTATTCAATCGCTTCTCCGTGCCCAACATGCGCAGGGCGATTCCGGCGAAAGCCGCAAGCTCTGTCATAACGCGAGCATGGCCGCTGTCGAAATGACCTTCACCCTCGGAAACAATCCAAAGCGTTCCCTGCGGGTCCGTGCCACCAACGTAAAGAGGGACGAGCAGACATTCGGGGAGCGACACATCGTGATCGGCGAGCCAGCCGTACATCCGCTCGGGTCGCCGCACGAGAACGGGATTGGCTTCATCAAGCGTTACTCCGCAGGGGCTGAAATTTCGTGGCGTGGTTGCCCCGGTAAATCGCTCCAGATCGCCACGAAGGTGGTGCCAGCGAAACGCCCGGTGCAGGTAGTTCTTCAAAGAGGCTGATACCGCCCGATACACCGCCGCAAATCTCAATGGCGAGATCGACGAGGTGCGGCAAGACGTCAGCGGGATGGTCTACCATCTGGATCGCTAAGTCTTGAAGAGCTAGTTTTTCCTGC
>JAUSBQ010000291.1 GCA_030651965.1 Pseudolabrys sp.
GCGAGAGCCAAACCGTCGTCAATCCCGCGACCAACAAGCCGATCGGCAAGCTCGGCCATGCCTCCCGTGCCGATCTCGACAGCGCGCTCGCCGCCACCCAGTCCGGCTTCAATACATGGCGCCGCGTGTCCGCCTTCGAGCGCCGCAAAATCTTGCGCAAGGCCGCCGACCTCATGCGCCAGCGCGTCGACAAGATCGCCGCCTTCAATAGACAATTCTCTGTCGCCCCGATGATGGAGAGGGCGGGCTGATCGGGAATATCGATTGTTTCTAGGTACTTAGCGTGGGTGCCTGAATCCCATGTTGTACCGCTTGGCGTACTCTATTTCTGCAATCTGAGCGGGCTCAGCCTTTGTTGCGCGTTCAATATATGCGCCTACTTCTTTGCCTCCATTAACGGTACTGCAATGGAGCGGTGTCATTGGATCTTGGCGCGACCAGACCTGACAGCAGATCGGGTCGCAGAGGCGGGTTGTCGTCAATCTCGCAGTGCGATCTGCTTAGGTTTGCAGCCACAAAATCGACCCGAAGCAGACCTCTCTTTCACTACCGCTTTCCGAAGAGACGCTTGAGGCGCTACTTCGGCTCTTTTAAGCTTGGGGGCTTACGGCTATGTCGCGGCGCGAACTGACGACGGCCATTCCCGGCGGGCGCGTCGCTCAGGAGGTAACGCGCGGTGCGTTTCGGCGGATGGCGCGATGCTTGCAGCCCATCCGGGATGGCGCCGCCATCGATGTATTTTCCGCCGCGCGGCTCTATCGACGGAAGCGCGACAATCCCCTCCGACGGAACGGCTACATAGCCGCCGAAATTACTGGGCGCGCCATTGCCGGCTTTGGGCGAGGGCGAGCGGCCCCAGGTATTTTGCGAATTGCCCCAAGCGTTAGGTGACGAGCCCCAGATGTTTCGAGATTTCGCCCAGGGATTCTCCGCGAAGCCGCGCTCGACCACCGAAAGGCTCAGCGCCACCACGGCCGCAATACAAAGCAAGGCACGGCGCCACGCGCGCGGTGCGCGACGCCGTCTGCGCAGTGTCTTCTTCGCGGTACCGTTCAATTTCAAAATCTCGAATGGAGCGGCTATCGCAACCGGTGAATCGCGTTCAATTATACTGAACAAAGCATTGGCCGCCAACGGAACGCAGGTCGCTGCATTGCTTAGCGGCCTCCGCGGCGTTCACCGGGCCGATCTGCGCACGATAATAGATTCCTTTGTCGCCGAGATCGGCGCGCCGGATCACAGCCTGCCGGTCGCCGAGGATGGCCGCGTATTTTACGCGCAACGAATTGAAGACTGCCTTCGCCTCCGCCTCGGTGCGCTGTGAGGTGAGCTGCAGATAAGCCAATGGTCCCTCGCGGGCAGGCGCCGCGGCAGGCATGGCGCGAGGCTTTGGGCTGGCTTGACGAACGGCCGGAATGAAAGCCGGTTTGTAGTCGAGACTGAAATTCACCGGCACGAACCGTCCGGTCGCCAAAGACGTTTGGGCGCGGTCGGGGGCGGCGGGTTTGGTATCTTGAACGACCGGCGCGGGTGCGGGCACGGTCACCGCCGGTGTCGCCTGCGCGGCTTCGGGCGCAGCCACCCGGGGAGCAGTCTCTTGGGGCCCAGTCACTTGGGGGGCGGCTACTTGGGCAGGGAGAGGCGCGTCAGCGCGCGACGCTGATACCGACAATTGATCGATCATCCAGAATCCATCGATGGGGAGGTACTCGATGGCGAAATTGATCCGCAGCGGTCGCGACGGAAAGATGCCCTTCAGAATCAAAGCTCCGGCGGATGTCAATCTCGGCATCTCGGTGAATTCCGGCGCCAGAACCAATGCCGGCGAGAGATCGAGATTCTGTTTGCGCAGATCGACGAAAGCCCTGCCGAGTTGTTCGGCGCTCAAGCGCGTTTGCAGCGCCGGTGTCGTCATGCCGCGCAGCACAGAATAATTCTCGGTGAAGTTGGCTTGATTGACGGCCGTCAACGCGGCCCGAACCATCATCACCAGCACATCGGCCGCCGGCATATTGACGGGGCCGGATTGAATGCTGCGCGGCCGCCGCACGATGATGTTGCGCACGACGGGTTTTGGCGGCTGCACGTTCGGCAGCGTTGCGACCTGAGACGCGGGAAGCGCTATCGATAACTCGGTCGGCGGTGGTGAGCGCTCCCCGTTCGGCCGTGCCCATTGAGCTTGCGCCGGCAGGGAGGCAGCCATGATGGTGACGGCCGCCACGGAACAGACTGCGGAATAGGTTGCAAGAATGATACGTATCATGACGCGCCTCGCACGACGTATCGGGCCGGTACCGTCGGGGGCCGGACCACGGTGGCCCGGCTCCCGAATGTTCGTGTCTTGACTGTCGATCTTACTTCACGCTGCGGAACGAAGCGAACGAGCCTGCGCCCATCGCGGAAACCGAGGCGCTGGCGCCGGTGCCCAGATTGCCGGCGGCGATCGTGATCGCACCGGTGTTGTTCACGGCGCTAGCCGCATTGTTGGTCGAGCTTTGCGAAATATTGCCGACCACCGGCGTACCGACCGTTGTGTCGCCGATGCTGCTGGCCGAGAATGACGAAGCCGCGCCGGTGGCGCTAATATTCGCCGAGCTGCCGGTGCCGCTCAACAGACCGGCGGAGATGGTGCCGGTGTTGGTGATCGGGCCGGTGCTGGCGGTCGTCTGGCCAACGGTGCCGAACGTATTGGCGACGCCGTTGCTGCCGTTGCTCGCGATCGAAGCCGAACTCATACCGCCGGTCGCGCTGATCGATACGCCGGCGCCGTTGCCGGAGATCGTTCCGGTGGTCACGGTGCCGCCTGTGTTGCTCACGCCGGTTGCATTGTTGTTGGTCGACGACTGAGTGATATTGCCGAACGTCGAGGCGCCGATACCGGCGCTGCCGAGCGAGGCCACCGCAACCGATGCGGACGAACCCGTCGCACCGACGGAGGCGGATGAGCCCGCACCCGAAAGCGCACCGGTCGTGAAGCCGGTCGATGAGTTCGACACCGCTCCGGTATTTGAGATGGTCTGCCCAACCGCGCCGACGGTCGTGCCGGCGATGTCGCCGGGCGCCACGCCGGCGCCGCCGATGGCGGCCACCGAAACCGAGCCGGACGCGCCGGTCGAGCCGACGGACGCCGAAGCGCCGATGCCCGAGACCGCGCCGACGGTCAGGCCGGTCGAGGTATTGCCGATCGTGCCGCTGCTTGAGACTGTTTGGCCAATGACGCCAATCGTCGATGCGCCGAAGGCCGTCGCATCGATCGAGGTCTTCGACACCGACGCGGAGGCGCCGGTCCCGCTCACCATCGCGGATGCGGCGTTACCGCCCAGGATCAGTCCGGTGCCACCGATGATGCTGCCCGAGTTTGTCACTCCAGCGGAATTAGCGGAGGTCTGTGTCACTGCGCCCGCCGTCTGGCCGGCGAAGGTGGACGATCCGGTGCCACCGATACCGGCAAAGGATAGCCCGGCCACCGAACCGCTGGCGCCGATTGACGCCGACGAACCCGCTCCGGCCGTTCCCGTACCAATCGTCAGCGTGCCGGTGTTGCCGATGGCGCCAGCTGCCGCGTTGGTTGCGCTCTGCGTCACAGCGCCGATTGTCGGCGTATTAAACGCCTGGTTGATCGCCGTTGCCGACGTCGACGCGACCGCGCCGCTGGCCGTAATCGACGCGGTGCCGCCAAGGCCAAGGTTGCCGGCTCCGGTCGTCACCGCGCTGGTGGCGAGGTTCGATACGGCCGAATTATTGGTCGCCGACTGGTCGACAGCGACTTGCGCAAATGCTTCCGACGAGGCGGCAGTGAGAGCCGCCGTGGCAACGCCCGCCATAAAAATTTGATAGATCCGCTTCATACTCATTCTCCTTGGTGCCGGCCCACGTACTGTGTGGCGCCCCGGCGGGGGTTACTTCACGCTGCGGAAAGAGACGAAAGAGCCTGCGCCCATCGCGGAGACTGCCGCGCTGGCGCCATTGCCCATGTTGCCGGCGGTGAGCGTAATGCCTCCGGTGTTCTGCACGGCGGCGTTGGTGCTGGAGGTCTGCGAGATGTTGCCGACCACGGGGATGCCACCGACCGTCGTGTCGCCGATGCTGCTGGCCGAGAACGATGCGGCCGAACCGGTCGCGCTGATACTGGCCGAACTGCCAATTCCGGTGAGCGGGCCCGAGGCGATTGTGCCGGTGTTGGTAACGGCCGCGGCGCTGCCGCCATACTGGGTGACTGTGCCGATCGTATTGACCGCGGCATTGCTGCCGTTGCTGGCCAGCGACACCGAGGACGAACCGCCGGTCGCGCCGATCGATACGCCCGAGCCGGTGCCCGAAATGGCGCCGGTCGTTATGGTGCCACCGGTATTGGTGACACCGGTCAGACTTGCGGCCTTTTGATCGATGCTTCCAATGGTGGAGCCGGTAACCCCGGCGCTATTGAGGGACGCGACTGAGATCGACGCACCTGCGCCAGTGGCGCTCACCGACGCCGATGTGCCGGCTCCTGAAAGCGCACCGACAGTCAAGCCGGTCGACGTGTTGCTGATGACTCCGACGTTCAGGACGGATTGCCCGACATTGCCGATGGTCGTGCCGCCAAAGGAGGTGGCACCAATCGCTGCACTCGAAACCGAAGCCATCGCGCCGGTCGCGCTGATCGATGCGGACGAGCCATTGCCGAGAAGGGCGAGGCCGGAGGCCCCAATACTTCCCGAATTGGTGACATCGATATTGTTGGTGATGGCCACGCCAGTGCTGTTAGGGATTCCAGTCCCCTGCGTGACGTTGCCGACAGTGTTCGCGCCGAAGGCTGTATTGGTGACGCCGCCGATGCCGGTAACCGACAGAGAGGCGACCGCGCCGCTGGCGCCGATCTGCGCCGAAGAGCCGGCGCCGGCATTGCCGGCGCCGATCGTCAGGGTGCCGGTATTGCTCACGACATCGCCGGAGCCGTAGGTGCCGTTGGTCGCAGCCTGTGTGGCGTTGCCAAATGTCGGCGCGTTGAATGCCTGGTCGATCCCGGTCACCGACGTGGAGGAGACCGCGCCGCTGGCGCTGACGCCGAGCGTTGCGCCGACGCCCAGGTTGCCGGCGTTCGTCGTGACCGTGCCGTTGTTGGTCAACGGGCTGTTATTGGTCGAAGACTGGTTGATCGCCACCTGGGCGAAGGCGTTGGGCGCTCCGGCCATCAGGGCCACAACGGCAACGCCCGTCGAGAGAGAAAGAAACTTTTTCGTCATGTCGCTTCTCCAGTTGCCGTATTAGGTTCAATAAAGTCCGGTGACCGCCGCCGTTGCCAGGCTCTGTGGGTTATCGCTGAGGTAATCGTCCTTGATCAGCAGATCGGCGATATTGGTGAGGCATGCCGCGCGCGCGCGCGGATATTCCTTCATCACCACATCGGCGATGCCGAGCGCAATCGGGCCGTTGAGCGCCTCGAGTTGCAAGCGCTCCTGGTTTTGTAGATTGCCGGAGCCCGTCACCAAGGTGTTGCCGAAGGTCTTGCCGACGGTGGCGCCGAGCTGGGTGTAGCGCACCGGACGCTGGATCATGCTCATCTGCCGGTTGACGCGGGTCGCCACTTCGTCGAGCTGAATCGACAGCGACAATTGCGCCCAGCCCAGCTCCATGGTCGGTCCGATACCGCCGACCCGCACATCGGCCTGCGCGCTGGTGCCGAAATCGAGACTGTTGAAGATGCCGTTGACGGCATACTGCGCTGGCACCGCCTTGGTCGGTGCGCCAAAGTAAGTCGAGACCACCTGGCCGCCAGCTTTCGTCAGCGCGTCGGTGACATAAGAGGCGCTGCCGCCTTGCGGCACGAAGTTGCCGGTAGCGCCTTGCGCCACGGCATTGATCTTGCCGGTCGAGTCCGCGAACGGCCCGACGACGAAGGTCTTGCCGCGCAATACGCCGGTCTGGCGGATGCAGACGAGTGTGGCCTCAATGCGCGGATAAGGTTGCACTGAACTCGGCATCGATGCCTTGGTGACCGGGACTCTTATCTTGCGGTCCGGCCCGCCGAGATCCGTTTCGGAAGTGTTCCAGGTGAATCCCTGGCCGCACCCGCCTACCATCAAGGTCGCGGCGATCAGCATTCCCTTGAGGGCCGCATTGCGCCCCGCACTCATTCGTGCCGCCGTCTGCATCGTACTCACTCACTCTCTGTACGAGATGGCCGCGCCTACCGGGCGATGATGCCGTTGTTCGTCACGGTGCCGGAATTGGTCGATGTCTGCGATGCCGTGACGGTGGTCGAATTACCGTCACCGATCACCGTGGTGCTCACGATGGATTGCGAACCGATGGCGGTGATCGACATGTTGCTGCCGTTGCCGATCAGCAGACCTTGCCTCGCAGCGGCAACCTGCGCAGCCGCGTTACCGTCCATGCTATGCATGGTGCTTGAATCGACAACGCTGCTTCCCCAGCCGGCGGCTCCCCACATACGCCCGGATGCGCCGGTCGAATTCGTCGTGCCGGAGACGCCCGTACTTTGCGCATCGGCCGTGCCGACAAAAGCCAGAATGCCGGCCGCCGCCAATGACGCGCTTGCTGCTCCGAATAACCGCATCGCCACGCCTCCCCAGCCATCGTATTGGTTACCGAAAACCTAACGGGGGCCATTTGGACTGGCAGTCGCGGTGGCGGCCATACCATGAAGGGGGTAGTGCGCCGGTCCGTCAGCGGGGGCACAGAATAGTGTTAACGAGGCGTTAGGCATTTCATGGGGCGCGTTATGTCCCGTTTCGGTACAAAAGAATGACAGTATTGGGTGCAGGTACGGGTATAGTCTCTGTCCATGGGGCGCATGCAGAGACCGCGTGCGAAGTGGGCGACATGAAGATTGCCGACGGGGCACTTTGCCGAATTCTGCTCGTCGAAGATGATGAGCCGGTGCGCGAGCGGCTGGCCGCAATCCTCACGCGTTGGCCCGGTGGCAGACTGGTCGCAACATGCGGCAAGCTTGGCGATGCCGTCGAAGTCATCAAAGCCAGCCGCATCGATCTGCTGATCACCGACCTCAATCTGCCGGACGGCCATGGCGTGCAAGCCATCCGCCTGCTGCGCGATTGCCAGCCCGACGCCGAAGCAATGGTGATTTCGGTTCTGGCCGATGACCGCAACGTCATCGAAGCGATAGAAGCGGGCGCCAGCGGCTATCTGCTGAAGGACAGCGATCCGCTCGACATCGTTGATGCGATCACCGAACTGCTGGCCGGTCGCTCGCCGATCTCATCGGCGATTGCCCGCACTATCGTTCGCCGCCTCAGCGGCGGTCGGGACGGCAAGGCAGATGCGTCCAAGACGGATGCGTCGAAGACCGATGCGCAGAAGTCCGCGGTATCGAAGTCCGACGCGTCTCTCCCTCATGCCGGCGAGCAATCGCTGACGCCGCGGGAGATGGACATTTTGTGGGGCATCGCCAAAGGCTTCACCTATGGCGAGTTGGCCGAGCGCCTGGAAATTTCCAAGCAGACGGTGCCGGTCCACATCAGGAACATCTATCGCAAGCTCCAGACCAACAATCGCTCCGAGGCGGTCTATGAGGCGTCGAGGCGAGGTCTGATCCGACTTTGACCTGGCACCGAAATTTTGGCTGGTTCACGCTGGCGATCGTCACGCTGGCGGTCGCCATTGCTCCCAGTGTGGTGACACTACCCGAACCTGAGGGAGCGGTTGTTCTCGATCGCGCGATCATACTGCCTGACAATGGCAGCGGCAGCGAGGTGGCTTTACCGCATGCCATGTATCCCCGGATCAGCCAGCCCCCCAACGTTTTGCGCTACCAGATCGGTTTCGACCTGCCGACCGTGACGGACAAAAATACTTTTCTCTACATTCCGTCGGTCAACCGGCGAATCTCGCTGGAGTTGAACGGTGAGAGCTTTTTCGGCTTTGAGTCCAGCTCGCTGTGGACGGGTCCGTTGGCCAGTACGTCGGTGATGGTGCGGTTGCCACGCTCTGAGGTGGCTGTTGGACGAAACCAGTTGACAGTGGCGGTTGAGACCGGCCCCTACGCCGTCCCGGCCTATCTGTCGCGAATTTATCTGGGCAGCGAGGCGACACTGGCGGCGCCTTTCAAGTTGCGGAATTTCCTCGCCAGCCAGCTTAAGACCATGGCCTTTGCGGCGCATGCGCTGCTGGGTTTCGGGCTGATCTTTGCGTATTTTTTTCGCCCCAACGATCCGCTTTTTTTCTGGCTTGCCAGTTTGAACGCGACCAGCCTTTTCTTCTCGGTCGGAATGCTCGTCGGCTATCAGCCGGCTTTCCAGCCCATTCTGCCTTTTGCCATTTGCCTGGCCCCGGCGTTGGGGCTGACATTCCTTTGCGTTGCATTAGCACTCATCAATGTGCGGCCGCCCAGGATACTGAGCTTTATCGCCATTGCCGTAACCCTGGCCTTGTTGCCTTTCGCAGTGATCGATACGACTCTCGGCAGAGTCATCCTGGCGAGCTGCGCCTCTGCCATCATGCTGGCTTCGAGCGCGGCCACCACAGGTTTGGTTGCGTGGGGCGCATTCCGGCAGGGGAACACCGATGCTCGCCTGATGCTGGCGCCGATTTTTCTCATCGCCTGGTTTGCGTTTCGGGATGCCTACATTACAGCTACGCTTCCAGAGCATGGGTTCGATCTGTTGGGGAGCTTTCCCAGGCCGCTGTTTCTTGCATTTTTGACCGCCGTGCTGATGCGCCGCATGGGCGTCAGCCTCGATCAATTCGACCGTGCCAATGAAACGTTGGCCATTAAGCTGGCCGAGCGTGAAGCGGAACTTGCCGTTCTCAATCAGCAAGAGCGCGTCGAAGCCACGCGCCTCACGCGCGAGCAGGAGCGACAGCGGCTGACGCACGATCTGCACGACGGCCTTAGCGGTCATCTGGTGTCGATCATCGCCCTGTCGGAGCGGACCGGCGACAAGCCGACCGAGCAGGCCGCGCGTGAAGCACTGAACGATCTGCGACTCGTGATCTACTCTCTCGATCTGGGTGACCGTGAACTGCCGCTGGCGCTTGCCAATTTCCGCGAGCGCCTGATCCCACAACTGCACCGTCTCGATGTCGAGTTGGACTGGTCGATTGTGGACCTGCCTGAGGTGTCGGGGGTCACGCCGGGCAACGCACTTGCTGTTTTGCGCATCCTTCAGGAGGCGATCACCAACGCGCTCAAGCACGGTCCGGCGCGCAGGATCACCATACGCGGCGCGGTTGTGGCCGACGGAATGGTGGCGATTACGATCGAGAACGATGGCCGGGCTTTCGTAGAAAACAGCGGTGGCCACGGCCTTGCCAATATGCGCAGGCGAGCGCACCAACTCCACGGCAGATTGAGCATCGAGGCAGAAAATCAAGGCACCAAGTTCATGCTTCTCCTTCCGTCTTGCCTCCCGGATTTCGAGGATGAGGTCGTTACCTAAACGCGCAGGCGCAGCTCGAATCTGGCTCAGCCGCTTCGGCTGGGCCGCGCTGGCCATTGGCACTTTGATGGTCGCCGCCGCCCCTGATCTGGTGGAATTGCCTGAACCCGAAGCGGCGAAGGTCTTGAGTCGTGCAACCTATCAGCCCGACACGGGCGAAGGCGGCGAAGTGTCGTTGCCACATGCTATCTATCCCCGGACCAGCGAGCATCCCAGCTCGGTGCGCTATCTGATCGGGTTCGACTTGCCGAACGCGCCCGACAAAAATCTTTTCCTTTTTATTCCGTCGATCAACCGGCGCATCGCGTTGGTGTTCAACGGCGACGCTTTTTTCGGCTTCGAGTCCAGCGAACTGTGGACCGGTCCGCTTGTCAGCGCATCGGTTATGGTGCGGCTGCCTCGCCTCGGCATCGTTGGGCGCAATCAGTTGACGGTGGTGGTCGACACCGGCCCTTTCGCGGCCCCGGCCTACTTGTCTCGAATTTACCTCGGCACGGAAGCGGCGTTGGCGCCGAGCTACAAATTGCGGAATTTTCTGAATAACCAATTGAAGACCATGGCGCTTGCGGCGCAGCTCCTCTTGGGGTTCGGACTGATCGTTGCCTATTTCTTTCGTCCCAAGGATCCTCTGTTCTCCTGGCTTGCCACCTTCACCGTCGTTGGCTTCGTGGTAACGATCGGATTGTTCATGGGCTGGCAGCCGGCACTGCAGCGCATTCAGCCATTCACCAGTGTCTTGATTCCTTCGATGGGTTTTCTGTACGTCGGAGTGGCCCTAGCGCTTATCAACCGGCCACCGCCCAATGCGTTGCGTCTTGTTGCCATTGCCGCTCCCTGCGTGTTGCTGCCTTTCCCATTTATCGACATAATGTTCACCAGAGTCATCTGGGCGACGAGCGTCGTCGCCGTCTCGATTGCCACATTTGTTGCCGCAGCATGCATAATTGCGTGGGGCGCATTCTGGAAAGGCAATATCGATGCTCGACTGATGTTGGCGCCATCGTTTCTGCTGGGCTGGTTCGCGGTTCGCGATGCCTATGTGACCGCGAATCTTCCCGAGCACACGTTCAACCTCCTGTTTCCTTATCCAAGGCCGCTGTGGCTTGCATTTTTGACCGCTGTGCTGATGCGCCGCATGGGCGTCAGTCTCAACCAGTTCGACCGTGCCAATGAAACGCTGGCAATGAAACTGGCCGAGCGTGAAGAAGAACTGGCGATTCTGTCGAGACAGGAGCGCATCGAAGCCGCGCGCGTCACGCGCGAGCAGGAGCGTCAACGGTTGACGCATGATCTGCATGATGGCCTAAGCGGCCATCTGGTGTCGATCATCGCGCTGTCGGAGCGGGCCGGCGACAAGTCGACAGAACAGGCCGCGCGTGAAGCGCTGAACGATCTGCGACTCGTGATCTACTCTCTCGACCTCGGCGACCGGGAGCTGCCGCTGGCGCTCGCCAATTTTCGCGAGCGTCTGATCCCGCAGCTCCACCGCCTCGGCGTCGCGCTGGACTGGTCAATCGTGCAACTTCCTGAGGTGTCCGGCGTGACGCCGGGCAATGCATTGGCAATCCTCCGCATTCTCCAGGAGGCTATAACGAACGCGGTAAAGCACGGGCCGGCACACAAGATCGCCGTCCGCGGCACGGCCGCAGCTGATGGCATGTTCGTCATCACTGTAGAAAACGACGGACACCCATTTGTGGAATTGCACAGGGGATACGGCATGGCCAACATGCGCCGACGCGCCGGGCAACTTCATGGGTCGCTGAAAGTAGAAGCGTGCAGGGGGGGCACCAGAGTAACGCTGTTGCTCCCATCGTGCTTGCCGGATTTTGAGGGCTAGATGGTCCCTTCGCCAACGGGAAGCACTTCGGGGTCCGGCGAGCGCAGGCTCGGGAGGAATAGCGATGTATGTGGGGTGGGATCGCGCATTGAGTAGACCGTTTCGCCTGGATTGCACGCGCTCGCCGGCGCGGGTGTTGCAAGGGCAGGGCGCCTCATCTCATGCGCTCACTGCACCGTGGTCGTACTGAAGATCGCTGGTTTAGCTATCGATTGATGTGATGCCCATGGTGGCATCTGGGTCGTGTGTGCGGCCTTCTTGCCGTGAGACGGCGAAAGATCCGTTTTTGCCGCACTGGAAATGGGCGTCAATAAGCCGTAATGAGTGGCAATCGGACCGTATGCGCCGGTTCTCTCGCGCCGAAATCGCTTCAGTAGCCTCTTAAAATGCAGCAACGACGCTTCAGTATCGCCCCGATGATGGAGAGGGAGCGCTGGGCAGGAATATCTAATTGTTTCTATATACTTAGCGTCGGTGCATAAATCTCATGTTGTGCTGCTCGGCGCACTTTCTCATCCTGCGCGCGCGACTTATGTGCTCGCACAGGCAACGATCCTCACACTTCAGGGTCGAGTGGAGCTGCTTCAAAGAGAATGCCTGTATCGCCTAAAGACAAAGAATGTGGGTTCGTGACCTACTGCCAACAAACTCGCTCGGCACAGAACTCGGCAGCTTGTCGGCTTCTTTCTGCAGATGAGCGATGATGATTTCGCCAGCTAGGTCGATTGCGCCGCGGTCAGCGACGGCACTCTACCTGGCTGCCGCGCTATGGATTGCGTCCTTGCCTGTAAGGTGAGACGGGACCTCTGCTGCTTACGGAACACAGCGGAGTGCATGCGGGACGTCCGACATGTCCGCAATGGCGAAAAGCTGACAAGATCGACAAATCCCATATATAAAAAGCCGCGCTTGAAATTCTAAGATCGAGGTCATTATGTCGCTTTTGGGCACGGCTTCCGTCGCCATGTGGTGGAACATTCGACCGGATCAACGTTCGGAGTTTGGCGATTGGCACTCGCACGAGCACTTTCCCGAACGCATGAGCATTCCTGGCTTTCGCCGCGGCTCGCGCTGGACCAGCGACCTCGATACGCAAGGCTTCTTCGTGCTCTACGAACTGGACCACTACGGCGCCCTCACGTCCTCGGGCTATCTCGACCGACTCAATGCGCCGACGCCCTGGTCACAGAAAATGATGCCGCATCATCTGAACATGGTGCGCAGCCAGTGCCGGATCGACGCGAGCTTCGGCGGCGGCGTTGCGACCTCGCTTGCCACGATCCGGCTGTCGCCGGCAGCGGGATGCGAGAACGGCCTGAAGGCGGCTCTCATTGAGGCGCTCCGCGCGTTACCGGCGCAGCCCGGATTGACCGGCGCCCATCTGCTCGTCACCGAGACGCCGCGCACCGCCAGCCAGACGACCGAGCAAAAAATCCGCGGGTCGGACGCTGTTGCCGACTGGATCGTCCTCGTTTCGGGTTACGAACCGCAGGCCGTGGCCGACACCGTCGCGAATAGTCTCTCGGCGCCCAATCTGCGAGCTATGGGCGCCGACGACAATCAGACGACCGGGCGCTACCGTCTCGCCTACACGATGACGCCGCAGGACGTCGTGATCGCTCAATAGAGTGCGATCTGGCGTGGCGCTGAGGGATGTCGCCGAAGTGCGCCCGTTATCGCGATTTCTTTTCGATCAACGACAGCATCGCACGCATCGCCAGCTGGTAGCCCTCGGCGCCGAAGCCGGCCATGACGCCAGTGGCAACTTTCGACACCAGCGAATTGTGGTAGATCGGCTCACGCTTGTGGATGTTGGAAATGTGAAATTCGACGATCGGGCCGGGAAACATTTTCAAGGCGTCGAGGATCGCAATCGAGACGAAGGTGAACGCCGCCGGATTGATGATGATGCCGCCGGCTTGCGTATCGATAGCCTCATGGATCCAGTCGATGATCTGCGCTTCCGAATTGCTTTGCCGGAACTCGATCGGATGCGGGCCGGCCTCTTCGCGGCAGAAGCGCTCGACATCGGCGAGCGTCGCCTTGCCGTAGATTTCCGGTTCGCGCTTGCCCAGCCGGTTCAGGTTGGGGCCGTTGAGGATATAGATTGGCTTCGACATATCAGCGTTCAACCTTTGTAGCCCAACAGGCGGGGCAGCCAGAGAACGATCTCCGGGATGAAGGTGATGATAGCCAATGCGAAGATCATCGCGATCACGAAGGGGATGGTGTCGCGAATGATGAGGCGCAGCGGCGCGCCGGATATCGCCGCGCTGATGAACAGCAGCAGCCCATAAGGCGGCGTGATCAGACCGATCATGATGTTGAACACCGTGACCACGCCGAAGTGAACCAGGTCGATGCCGAGCGCCTGCGCGGTCGGGATGAAGATTGGCAGAACCACCAGGATGATGGTGCTGCCTTCGAGCAGGCAGCCCAGCACCAGCAGGATGACATTGACCAAGAACAGGAACATATAGGGTGACAGGTCATACCCAGCCAGCAAAGCCTTGACCGTCAGTGGTATCTGCTCGATCGTCACCACGTAATTGAAGATCAGCGCGCCGGCGATGAGCATGCCGATCGAGGCGGTCGACCGCGCGCTGTTGAGCACAGCGGTGTAAGTCTCGAGCACGGTAATGTTGCGATACCAGAGCACCGCAACCATGAACGCATAGGCGGCGGCGACCGCTGCGGCTTCGGTCGGCGTCATCACGCCGCTATAGATGCCGCCGAGCAGGATGACGGGCATCAACAGCGCCGGCATCGCCGTCACGGTAATGCTCGGCCATTGGCGTAACGGGATCGGCTTCTCGACCGGATAGTCGTGTCGATGCGCCTGGATGGTGTTGATCGCCATCTGCGCCAGCGCCATCAATACGCCGGGGACGATGCCCCCGAGAAACAGGTAGCCGATAGAAGCATCGGAAATCAGTGCGTAGAGCACCATGGGAATTGACGGCGGAATAATCGGCCCGATCACCGCCGATGCCGCGGTGACGGCGGCGGCGTAACTGACCGGGTAACGGTTATTGCGCGTCATCATGCTGATGCTGATGCGCCCGGTGCCGGCGAGGTCGGCAATCGCCGAGCCGGACATGCCGGCAAAAATCATGCTTTGGACGATGTTGATATGGCCGAGGCCGCCGCGAAACCGCCCGACCAGCATGTCGCAGAAGCGGACCAGATGCGCGGTCATATTGCTGACGTTCATCAGTTCGGCGGAGAACAGAAACAGCGGCACCGCGAGCAAGACATAACTATTGTACAGTCCGTTCAGAATTTGCTCGGCCGAGGTGCCGAGGTCGAGCCCGGCCAGCATCAGATATACGATTGAGCCGGCGATCATCGAATAGCCGATCGGCAATCCGAGCAGACCGAGCGCCAGAATGCTGCAAAGGCAGATTGCGAATGGGGTGATCATGGCGCGGACCCGGCGCCGATCTCGATGCCGGGCGCCCGCCCGCGTATGGCGAACCAGGTCAGCGCGGCATATCGCACGATCACGGCGACGGAGAATATGACGTAAATCGAATAGAGATAATCCAGGCGAATACCGAGATAGGCGGATTTCTCGACCTTGAGGAAGGTGATGTAGCTGTAGACCGCGGGCAGCGCGACCGAAAACAGGACGACGGCGATGACGCCGGTGATGATCGTGAATATGCGGCGCGTGTTTTCACTGGCCGCGCTGTAGATGATGTCGAAGCGAAGCTCGTCGCGCTCGCGCACGACAAAAACAGCGCCCCAAAGCGTGCACCAGATCCAGCACAGAACGCTGACTTCCTCGGTCCAGCCGAGCGGGTAGTTGAAGACATAGCGCGCGACGATCTGGAGCATGAAGCAAAGAAACATGGCGAGCAGCAGAAGCGCGGAGAAATTTTCCGCGCGCCGGCGCAACCAGCGGCCGGCGGCGATCAGTTTTTCCATGTCGGGTCTTGCTCGTGTCATGCGTGCGAGCTTGATGCCTTGGTCCCATTCGAGGGGGACGGGTGCCGTCAGCTTTAAGCGGCAGTCTAAGTTCAACCGCCGGCCGCGGCAATTGCAGCGACCGGCGGTCGAAGTGCGTTGCAGTCGATTTACTTGACGGCGTTGATCTTCTCGATCGCGCCTTTCGGCCATTCAGCGGCGTATTTGTCGAGATACTTCTTCTGCGCGAATTTGCGGAAGGCCTCCTGGTCCGGCGCATAGACCTGCTTGCCTTCTTTCTTGAAGAACTCGATCGCTTCCGCCTGCTGGGCGTCGTACTTGGCCGCATTGGCGTCGAAAGCCTTGTCGGCCTCGGCGCGGAATCGGGCCTGTTGGTCGGGCTTCATACTGGCCCAGGTCTTTTTCGAGACGGCCAGCATGTCGTAGCCGATGACGTGGTTGGTCAGGATGAACTGCGACGTCACCTCGTAGAACTTCATGGTGCGCCCGGCCACCAGCGGATTGTCCTGGCCGTCGACGGCGCCGGCCTGCAACGCGGTGTAGAGTTCGGCATAGGCCACCGGTGTCGGATTGGCGCCGAGGGATTCGCCGAGGAACTGCCAGAATTCGCCCGGCGGCATGCGCAGCTTCAATCCGGCCATGTCGGCCGGCGTGGTGATCTTCTTGGTCGGCTTCAGGTTGACCTGACGGGCGCCGAAGTAGACCGGGCGGATGAGCTCGATGCCGAGCTGATCGCGCGCCATCTTGATGAAGTCCTTGCCGACATCGCTGTTGAATGTCGCCCGCAGGTGCGCGTAGTCGCGGAACAGATAGGCCGAGGTCATCAGCGACCAGGCGGGAATCTGTTTGGAGATGTCGGCCGGCGCCAGATTGCAGATTTCGAGGTTCTCACGCTGCAGCGCCACCAGCTCTGTGCCCTGCTTGAACAAAGTGTTTGTCCAATAAGGCTCGAGTTCGAAGTCGTCCTTCATCGCCGCGGCGAAGGCCTTGAAGCCTTCGGCGCGAAGGTCGTTCTCGGAGGCCGCCAGGCTCAGTTTGAATTTCGGCTTGGCCTGCGCGGAGGCAGGCAGGGTGCCGCCGAGCGCGAGAAGTGAAGCGCTACCGGCCAGCAGGGCGCGTCGGTTGATGGGCAGATTCATACAAATTCCTCCCCTTGTGTAAGTTTAGTTGAGCCAATTATCCCTGTGAGCGATATAAAATCAATAGTTAAAATAGAAAACATCAGATGAAATGAACTCCATATGGTCTAAGTGAACCTTAGACAAAGCCAGGAATCGCAGGCACTGGCCTGCCTTGAGAGTTCCCGATACGTTGTGGTAAGGATCGTACATTCTGCGTTTTGTCGGATGAGGACCTGGGGCGGTGGCACAAACGGACATTGCTGAAACCGTCGGTGAACGGACCTACCGTCGCATTCGCTCCGACATTATTTTCGGCCGTCTCGCACCGGGCCAAAGGCTGCGACTCGAGCGCCTGAGCACGCAGTATGAAACCAGCATCGCCACTTTGCGCGAGCTATTGAATCGCCTGCTGGTGGAAGGTCTTATCGTTGCCGAAGGGCAGCGCGGCTTTGAAGTCACGCCGGTGTCGGCCGACCAGTGGAACGAGATCGCGCAAATGCGCGAACTGCTCGAATGCCACGCGCTGCGTCAATCGTTCGAGAACGGCGATGTCGAATGGGAGGGCAGGGTTGTCGCGGCGCACCACAAACTGGCGACGCTGGAACGCAAGCTGCTCGCCGGGGACCGATCCGAGACTGAGACCTGGAAGCGGTACGACTGGGAATTCCACCACGCGCTGATTTCTTGTTGCGGGTCGCGTGCGCTGCTCGACGCTCACTCTGCCATCTTCGACAAATATCTGCGCTATCAGATTATCGCCGTCGTGTTCCGCGGCGAGGCGGCGGCGCGCGAGCACCGCGAATTGCTGGAGGCCGCGCTCAAGCGCGACTGGCAAAGTGCCAACGCCCTGCTGGTTTCCCATATTCGCGATTGCGTCAGTCACAGTCTCAAAACCGGCGCTCTGGCGTCCTGACATGATGGCCCGCGGGAACCCCTCGATCGACCAAGGCACCATCGGCGAGCGCGCCTATCGCCGCATCCGCACCGACATCCTTTTCGGCCGTCTAGCGCCGGGCGAAAAGCTCAAGCTCGACCGGCTCAAGGACGATTACGGCGTCAGCGTCAGTACCTTGCGCGAAGTGTTGAGCCGGTTGGCGTCGGAAAAGCTGGTTGTCGCCGAAGGCCAGCGCGGCTTCGAGGTGTCGCCGGTGTCGGCCGCCGATCTCAAAGACGTCGCTTCGCTGCGCCTGCTGCTGGAAGTTCACGCCATCGCGCAGTCGTTCCAGAGCGGTGATATGGAGTGGGAAGCGCGCGTTGTCGCAGCGCATCACAAGTTGGCGGCGATGGAGGAAAAGAAGAAAGCCGACGGCAGTCCGGATACCGAGACCTGGAAGCGCTACGACTGGGAATTTCATCAGGCGCTGATCTCGGCCTGCGGCTCGCGCGAGTTGATGGAAACCCACGGCGCCGTCTTCGACAAGTATCTCCGCTACCAGGTTCTGGCGCTGACCGACCGCGGTGACATCGCCGCGCGCGAGCATCGCCAGCTCATGCAGACGGCCTTGAAGCGCGAGGCCGGCAAGGCGGCCGACGTGCTGAAGGCGCACATCAACGGCGGCGTGGAGCACGCTCTGGCGATGGGCAAGATCGTTTAACCGGTCAATCTATTTTCATCTGACTAAAGTAAAAATATAGGTTGTTCATCGCCTCCTCATATGCGAAATTGTGCTTCCGCAATTCATTGGAGGCCGTGCATGAGCCCATTGCCGATCCGGTTGGGCCTCATCGGTGACAACATAGCCGCGTCCAGTTCGCCGGCTTTGCACCGCCTAGCCGGCCAACTGACGGGCCGTCCGGTGACTTACGACCTGTTGGTGCCGGCCAACCGCGGCGAGTCTTTTGAGGACGTGCTCGCGCGGGCGGAAAGCAGCGGCTTCCGCGGCGTCAACGTCACCTATCCTTATAAAGAGCGGGTCATCAGCCACCTCGACATTTCCGATCCGGCGGTGCGCGCCATTGGCGCGTGCAACACCGTTCTGTTCGGCACCGGCAAGCCGCAGGGCTGGAACACCGACTACTCGGGCTTTATAGCCGCGTATCGCGAGACCTTCGGCACCACGCCGCCCGGCCGCGTCGCCATGGCGGGCGCTGGCGGCGTCGGCCGCGCCATCGCTTTTGCCCTGTGCAAACTGGGCGCGGCCGAACTGCGGCTGTTCGACGTCGATCCCCGCAAGGCGTCCGGCATGGCCGGCGCGCTCGCGGCCGTGGCGGCGACGACAAAGGTGACGGTCGCGGTGTCGGTCGAAGACGCCACCAAGGATGCCGATGGTCTCGTTAACAGCACACCGATCGGCATGGTCGGGATCGGCGGCATGCCGTTTCCGGCAGCAACGATGCGCGGCAAACGCTGGGCTTTCGATTCGGTCTATACGCCCGTCGATACGCCCTTCGTGGTCGCTTCACACGTTGCGGGCCTTGCGGTGATGAGCGGCTACGAACTGTTCTTCTATCAAGGTGTCGATGCATTCCGGCATTTCACTGGCCGGGACGTGCCAGAGAAATTGCTGCGTGAGGCGCTCAGGCACAGCGAGGATCAGGTGACGGCATGAAGACATCGATCGCCACCGTTTCGCTCAGCGGTAACCTTGAAGACAAGCTGAAGGCGATCGCGGCGGTGCATTTCGACGGCGTCGAGATATTTGAAAATGATTTCCTCACCTTTGACGGCTCCGCGCGTGATATCGCCCGCATGGCGGCCAACGAGGGGCTTGCGATCACGCTCTATCAGCCGTTCCGTGACTTCGAAGGTATGCCGGGCGAACTGCGGAGGCGCGCCTTCGATCGCGCCAAACGCAAATTCGATCTGATGGCTGAGCTGGGCTCCGACGCTCTATTGATCTGTTCGAATGCATCTCCGGCGGCTCTCGGCGGCATCGACCGCGCGGCGGCCGATTTCGCCGAACTCGGTGCGATCGCGGCCGAGCGCAACATCCGCGTCGGCTATGAGGCTTTGGCGTGGGGACGCTATGTCAA